>JAJECE010000062.1 GCA_022822185.1 Rhodothermales bacterium
CCGTCACCTATTCGCCTTACGGCATGTGCAACCGTAATTTCCAGGGCCAGTTGCCCCTTGCCAATAAAAAGACCGGCCTGCCGGAGCCCAGAACTTGCAACCGGTGACCAGGATCGCCTGGTCAAGTCGGAAAGAAATTCAAGACTTTCAGTCATAACGATTCAAGTGGCCGTATTTACCGTGTACTCAAACTCATCTCCGTCGGGAGAAGATTGTTTTGAGAATCAAAGACAGAAACCGTATAACTCTGGCAGGGAACGCGTGTTGCTGACTGAATCCTTCACCTCCTGACACGATCAAACGGGAACTATGTCCATGGAGAACCACAGACTATGGAACGGAAAGGCGGCGGCATGAGGTGATCGGCAGGCGCAGTGGCACCGCTTAGCATTCACTGAGTGCCCGGGGCGGAGCCGTAATTCCCCAGCAGCCAGTCGTACATGGCCGGGTCCTGCATGATGTAGAGTCCGTTACGCATCGCCAGAGCCCCACACTGGAGTGCCTGACGGAATGCGGCATCTCGTTCCTGCTTATCCGCACATACTTGGGCCAGACAGTCCTTGATTACCTCTCTATCCTGTGATCCATCCTCTTCCTGCGTTATCATCAACGCTCTGGCAATCGCGGCCCTGTGCGCCTCTGCCAGCCCGTCCAGACACGCCTCATAGAACCGTGCCCGCTTTTCCCGTCCCGCCGTGATCACCGCTTCCAGCCCTTGCTCGGTCATCTCCCCGGCATCGGACTTTACCTGCTCCACCGCCAGCACCGCATAATCGGATATATGCCGGGGCCACCCGTATGTCTCCGGTACCAGCGCATCAATCCAGGGGGTGGTATCTCCCTGTGCACCTCCTTCCTTGCGGAGCCAGCCATCCAGGATGCTCCGCGCCGCTTCCGAGTCTACCTCCTGCAAGTCAATGACGCTACCCGAATTAAACCGTGCTACCCCCAGATCATCGAATATCTGCCGTGTCCAGTGCATCCCGGTGGAGACCATCATGATGGGATGCTTCACCCGTTCATTATGTACCATGTCAATGAAACTTACCGCCTCTCCTATCTGCCTGTGGGACATCCCTGGAAATGAATCAAAAATCTCATCGTAGAAAACCCGCCCGGCGGGGCGCATCGTGTGCATGTCATCCAGCAGGAGCATGACGGGGCGCTTCGTGGCGATCAGCATGTCGTCAGAGAAACGGGAGAACGGGACCGCAGGGAACGCCTTGTGCAGTTCCTCTGGATCATACAGTGCCGCCGTGGAGATCGCACCCACCGCCCATCCCCGTGCTTCGCCCAGTCGTGCACACTCCGCAAGCAGTGCACTTTTGCCTGCACCGTGCGCTCCCTGGAACAGGATGTTGGTTCCCACATAGTAACTCTCTTTATCTTCCGCCCAGTCCATATGCGTCTGGACGGTTCTCAGCATTCTTCTTCTCCCGTGAAAGTGCTTCGCGTGAGGTGGGATTTTTATATTCGGATCCTTGTTGACAGAGTTGCTCATGAATACATTAAGATTGAGCCCACTCTTAACCAAAGCCAGACCAAAACGGTTCCCGTGACCCATAAATTCGTTGAACCTCCGCGCTCCAGTTCCCATGCTTCGCCCCCTCCGGGCGTGAGCAGTTCCGGCAGATTGGCGAGGTGCGGGATCACGGGGCTCCCGTCACATTCATCGTTGCTCACCGATCTAATCTGTGATCAGAATGAGACCGTATACATTTCCACGGAGCCACTATCATTAACATGTCCGTCAGGCATGTAAATATCTCCCGTCCTTTGCTTTTTTTCAAATGTTCGCATAGTTTGGAGAAATCATACCCCAAGCCCTCATGGTAGGATTAAAACCCATTTTAGAACCATTCATATTACAATAGGTACTCTATTGAACAAATTTGTTCAATAGAAAAATCTGGAGTGTAAATGTATCAGCGACCTCACGTAAATCGCCTCTTTAAACGGCTGTCAAGAGGATCAAACATGCGCATTGCCGCCATCATCGGCCCCCGGCAGGTTGGCAAGACAACGATTGCCCTTCAGGTCCGCCGGAAATTGATTGAAGGAAAATTTCCATGCTGGTATGTGTCCATGGATAACATAGATGCCAGTGAAACAGGCTGGCCTGATATGCAAAAGATCCATGATGATGCGCAGCTGAGAACCGTACATAATGCCGAGATGCTTGCCGAAATATGGATGCAGGCCCAACGGGCTTCCCAGGAGTCTGATCAAGGCCTGGTGCTGTTTCTTGACGAAATTCAAACGATTCCACGCTGGTCAAACATTGTGAAAGGGTTCTGGGATACAGATCGAAGGCGAGGGTATCCCCTTCGCGCAGTCATCTTAGGATCCGCCGCCTGGCGAATGCTGGTTGGACGAAATGAAAGCCTTGCCGGGCGTTTTGACCCCATTCGGGTCACCCACTGGTCGCTTCCTGAAATGATCCAGGCATTTGAACTGACGGTTGAGGAATTTATGTTCTTTGGCGGTTATCCCACTCCCTTCAACGATAAATCAGGACCTATCGTACTTGAAGCATGGCAGAAGTACATTTCTGTTTCAGTTTTGAAGCCTATTATTGAACGGGACATTATGGGACTTACACAGATCAGAAAGCCTGCCCTGATGCGCCAACTGATTGATCTTGCATCAAGCTATTCAGGCCAGCTCATATCCTATAACAAGCTCCTCGGCCAACTCAAGGATGCAGGAAATGCGACAACCTTGGCAAATTATCTGGATCTGCTATCCGATGCGGGCTTGATGGTTGCACTCTCTCCCTACACAGCATCTCCACACCTAGGTAGGTCACGTTCCCCAAAACTTAACGTATTGAATACGGCACTCATGACGGCGGCACCCGGTTATTCATTTCAGGAAGCAAAGTCTGACCGGTCCCTTTGGGGCCGTATTGTGGAGAGCGCAGTAGGCGCACATTTATATAACACTCGTAATGTCTCAACCCGCATTCATTTTTGGCGTGACAAGAGTGGTGCGAATGAGGTTGACTTCGTGATCTCACGCGGTCCACATCTCGTGGGATTGGAGGTGAAAAGTGGAAGAATACGGTCACATTCTGGGCTGGCCTGCTTCAAAGATCGCTTCCCTAATGCCAAAACAATGATCGTCGGGCCAGACGGTATTTCATTCGAAGATTTTTTTTCCTTTACCACCGACGAATGGATTGAGCGACTATGAGACCAATTGTAACACGTTCGGTTCGCCTGATCAACCCGGAAGATGATCCGCATCTTGAACAGGACTCGCTATCGCTGATCGACTTTGAATCTGACCATGGTTATGTACTCATCGGCGAGCCAGGAATCGGAAAGACTACGGAATTCAACAAAGAAGTTCGCCGGGTTCATGCCCCTCCCACAGTCTCTGCACGTCAATTTATCAGCCGAAATCTTGATAATCATCCCGAGTGGCAACAGGGGCCCCTTTTTATTGATGGGCTGGATGAGGTGCGTACGGAGGATGGGGATCCAAGGGGGGCGATGGATAAAATCATCCACCGCCTTGAATCCCTGGGAAACCCCCGGTTCCGTATATCGTGCCGGTCCATCCATTGGCTGGGAGCCGGAGACCGGAGAGAACTCAGCACACTCTCAGACTCCAAAGAGATCCCAGTGCTACAACTGAATCCACTGGGGTACCACGATATTCGGGAAATCATTCTTGGGCAGGAAGCCGATGAATTTATCCGGCAGGCCTATGAGCACAATATGGAAGGCTTTCTTGGAAACCCACAGTTGCTAAACGTACTGCTAACATCTTTGAAAAATGGCGGCTGGCCGGACAGCCCAACGAAGACCTTCAAGCATGCCTGCCGGGAACTCATCCGAGAACGGAACTGTGAGCACCGAGATGCCCGATCATCTAAAATTCTCCCGACCCATGAAGCTATCCTGAGTGCAGCCGGTCAACTTTTTACACTCATGCTGATTGCCAATCAGTCTGGCTGGTCAATAGATGATACGCAGGTTCCCGGAATTCTCTCTTTGCGAGATGTGGAGATTCAAGATCCTTCTGCACTTCGCGCAGCATTGAACTCGGGACTCTTTAAGGGGCCCCCTGACTGCCGGACTCCAATCCATCTACTCCTTGCTGAATTCCTGTCGGGCCGGTATCTGGCCGGCCATATCCAGGATGAACTGAGTAGGCGGCGGATCTTAGCCCTTCTCACTGGGCCTGATGGAGTTCCTTTTCCTGATCTGCGGGGGCTCACGGCCTGGCTCGCAACCTTTAATCCCCAGGCACGAACAGCTTTAATCCCAGTTGATCCGGTTGCGGTAGCGTTCAACGGCGATGCAAGCGTATTCAGTCATGAAGAACGGAAGGAATTACTCACTCATCTTGAGAAAAGGATTGAGCTCAGTTGCGCATGGCCTTCAGCAGCCGCTCTGGGCGCTTTGGCCGGGCACCAGAGCAGGTCACTTGTCTGGAAATTGACGGACTCGCCTGAACGCTCAGATCATCGGCAACAGCTTGTTTATGCGTTGCTCCGCGGTATTTCAGAAAGACACTCTAATCTGCCCCCCCATGGGAAGCATCCTTCAGGAATCCAGTCAAAAACCGACCGCGAACACTTACTGAAAATCATCTCTGATTCCAGTTGGGATCCCGATATTCGCCGTCAGGCACTTCGTGCATTGAACCAGATGCTCATCGGATCTCCAAATTGGGCAGCCACTCTACGAAAGATTCTCGTAGACTTGAACGAAAACCGTCTGCAGGATGCGAGAAATGATCTAAGAGGGGAGTTGCTGGACATCCTGTATTCATCCGAACTGCAACCCTCGGAAATATGGGACTACCTCGTAGACGGAATTCTGCCATATGGCTGCAACATCTACTTGAAATTCTGGAATCGTCTGGCAGACCGATCCCGGAAAAATCAGATCAAAGAACTGCTTGACTCGCTTTGTGATCATGCTTTCGAAATAATTCCGAAATTGGCCAAGAACAGATTGGCAGATACGGTTCTAACGCTCCTTGCAAGAGGACTGGACTTATGTGGAGATGAACGGTCCATCCCAGACCTGTATCGGTGGTTCGAACTGATTGAGTTTGATTTTAGCACATCTAAGCTAATTCCAATACATAGTTCAGACTCAGCACATAATCGGCGGAGGGACAGCAAGGCGAATGAAGCAATCCGTAACTGGTTGAATGAACGAAAGTCCATTCGACTTGCACTCATTGAACACGAACTGACTGCATGGGAGTCTAGAACTAGAAATAATGGACGCAAACATCTGACCGGCTTTAAGTTCGTGGGAAAAGATGCACCGGTCGGATTTCGTTTATGGTGTCTCACTCGTGCAGGAGAGATATGGAATTCCCATCCAAAAGCCGCAGAGAATCTTGCGTTTTGGTCTGTCTGGAAACGGGAAGGATGGGAGAAACCGCTGTCTGATGACCAAGTGGAGCAAGCCGTGTCAGGGATACCGGGCTTACTTGAATGGAACCGCAACCGCATCCGTGCCCGTAACCACTTTGAAAGGAAGGAATCGGAATGGGAAAAAGAACGAGCACAGTCCGAAAAAACGTTTCGCACAGAGAAACAGAAAGAACTTGAGTATCTGCGAAAGCACAAAACCGAATTAGCCGCCGGCAATTGCTCACCTGTACTGCTCCATGATCTTGCTACTATCTATTTTGATGGCTATTCTGCGGAAAATGACGATCCCGTCCGTCATTTGAAATCCTATTTAGACAATGACAGGGAACTCTTGCAGGCAGCATTGACAGGATTTCGGAGCCTACTGGATCGGGACGACTTGCCGGATATTGGCGAGATTGCCCAACTCCATCAAAATAAAAAGCGATCTCTTTTCTCACGACCATTTCTTGCGGGAATGGAGGAAGAAAATGTTAATGTACTGGAACGCCTGTCGGAGGGGGGACGGCGAAGGGCCATCGGGTTTTACCTTGTCACAGGCATACCTCGCCGGGACTCAAATAACATCTTCATCATCAATAACCATCGCCGACCTCCGTGGTATGAGCAGGCAATTATACATTATCCAGAGGCCGTGGCCGATTCAATGGTTTTCATCAACAGAGCCTGTGTTCGCGCAAAATTTTCACCGGTACAGGATCTGTTTAAGATGGCCTTTGATAAGCAGTATGCGCAAATTGCGCCGCTCGCTGTGCGCCGGATGTTTTCTGTTTTTCCAACTAGATGCACTAAGCCGCAACTGGAATCGCTTCGCGTGATTCTCTGGAGTGCGATTCTCGCCAACGGCATGTCCAACGAAGAATTGCAGAAGATTGCCTTAGCACGCCTGAATCGTAAAAAAATGGACATTGCCCAGAGAACCCTGTGGCTCTGTGCAGGAGTCTATGCTGCCAGAGATCAATGTCTCCCGCTGCTGCCAAAATTTCTTTCAGAAGGTCAGGAGTCTCGCCTGCACCGTGTACTTCGTTTTTTTGTCCCGGATGGTCAAAACTTCATCCTGCAAGACAAGGACGACTGGAGTTCTAAAGAAATGTCCCAACTCATTCAGGCATTCGGAAAGCAGACACAACATCCAGCTTTTCAATATGGCCCACACCTGCTTAGCGCGAAAGAAACCAGTCGGAACAAATTTTTGTCCATTCTCACACCATGGCTCCAGAAACTTGCACAGCGCGACAAAGATGCCGTAGAAGCTCTTGAATCGTTGGCAACTGATCCCTGCCTGACTGCCTGGATGCCCGAAATCACACGGGTACAGGAAGAACTAGGCCGGAGACTCCGTACAGCTGTGCGGCCGGAACTCAATCTGGAAAAAATTCAGAACGCACTCCAGTGCGGCCCCCCGGCAAATGCCGCAGACCTTACTGTATTAACAACGGACACCCTTGAACAATTAGCAGACCAAATACAGAGCGGGAGACACAATCTTTGGCGCTACTATTGGCACCGGGATCCGAAAACGAACACCCCCATCAAACCCCTGCACGAAAACGAATGCCGCGATATATTGCTCTCACACTTGGCAAGCGAACTCCGAAAATATCAGATTGATGCGCAGCCAGAGGGGCAATATGCAGAGAAAAAAAGAGCAGATATTCGTGTATCCTTTGGTGCTGACCTTGCAATTCCGATAGAGATCAAGAAAAACTGTCATCGTGACATCTGGCGTGGAATCTCAGAGCAGCTCATATCCAATTATACCCGGGATCCAGAAGCCGATGGTTTCGGAATCTATCTGGTGCTCTGGTTTGGTCCCGGTTACATGAAAAAACCTATAGCCCCGCAGGAACGACCCCCGAAAAGGCCAGAAGAATTGAAAAGTCTACTTGAAGAGCATCTTGATCCTCCCCGCAGCGAAAAAATCCGTATCGTAGTGATAGATGTGAGTCCAAAAGGGGGATCTGTGGATTCAGGTTGACCTACTTGGTATTTGATGACACTCGCCCGAGATACGTAAGCATTGGGTATTGCCCGAGGTGTCAAACATTTGAATGAATCTTCAACATGGCTGTGTCTAACCTAGACTCCCATCGGACAGAGTACAAAACGATTCCTCCAGATCTCGGAGAAACCCTGAAAAGACAACCGCACGATTCATTTATCGCCTCAGATTAACCCGAATCTCCCGCCTCCATACCCTATATCCTCAGTTACCTGCAAATCATAGAATGGGAATTCAGTCTGAGTATCTATCAGGCGGGAAGTTTGGACCGGAAGAGAGGGTATCGGGTGGATTCCGCTCGATAAAATAATTATCGTCCAATATCCCCGGCGAGCTCACAACCCCTGCTCATGAATGCCGAATGCCACAAAATAAATATGCCAATCCCCCGGCTAAACAACAAAAGCCTCCGAATTGAGTTCGCATGAAAGTCACCTGCAATTTTCCCGATGGGAATCCAGGCTAACGATTCGAAAAAACGCTGGAAGATCTTGATGCACCCTTCTACATGAACCGCAAGAGTGCTTCCCCGTCCGAAAAGCAGTATTTTAGGGGAGGCCTTCAACCCTGACATCTTCCATGATGCGTGTTTCTACAACAACTTACTCAAGATTCCAGATCTGCGATCAGAAAAAAAATCTATATTTCGGCGTACTGCTCTTCGGTGCATCCATTCTCTTAACCACAGCTTCATCGGCGCAGCAGACGGCAAAGCTCTATATCGGCGGCTCTGCCGGGCTCTCCCGGTCCCCTGATGTTACGATGATCGGGGACGGGAATGATCGCAGCAGTGTCTGTGATGAATTTATTAACCCGCTGTATGCTGCGCTGCCGGAATGCACGGCCCCCAATCGCGGGGAAGGAGACACCTGGGCCGTACCTTTTGATGCCACATGGGGCACATTTGGAAGTGCTTTTGCCGGGTATCGGATTACCTCCCTTATTCGTGCAGAACTGGAGTATGTCCTGCGGATCAATAACTATGGCGAACGATCTCCGGTCACCACTGCACAGGGCGTGAATGCAGACAAACTCAGCGATGAACTTTTTCTCGCGGAAGAATGGCTGGGCACCGTATCATCGCTCGGACTCCTTGCAAATGTGCACTTTGATCTGAACCTGATTGAAGGCCCGATTTTACCCTATCTGGGGGGCGGGATTGGATTCGGAGACACCAAAGTTGACTATGGCAGCGTATGGTCAAGGAGTCCGGACCCTGATGATATCCGTACCGGACGGGACCAGCCCAATGCAGAAGAGATTGCGATGAATCTAGCCGGTGTAGCCAGCAGTGGACACGCTACAATGCGGGAGACCCTGCTTGTATTTCAGGTGATCGCCGGGGCGGAGTATTTTGTTCAGGAAAAAATTTCCTTTGATCTGCGGGCCCGCCTGATGCTGTCGCAGGAGTTCCGTGGAATCATCGTCTGGGATCCACTGCGGAGCCATGTCCCGAATATACGAAAAGACGGAAGCGAACCCGTCCGCGGTATAATGACCACAGACGATCTCTCGGCGCTGGTACTCAGCTTCGGGATGAAGTATTATTTCTGACCCGCAAACATGGATCAGGGAATGATGGGGCGTGTTGATCGTTATCCGTTCGCAGTGAATCCGGGTTCACGCATTCTATATCCCGGAGGAATTGGTGATTCCAGAACTGCGTGTGCGCCAGGAGAAATCCGTCTTCCCGGATAGGCATGCTGCAACGTACCGAAGGCATTGTACTCCGATCCGTTCCCTACAAGGAAACCAGCCGACTTGCAACACTCTATACAAGAGACCTTGGGAAACTGACGGTCATTGCACATGGTGCCCAGTCGCTCAAGGGCCGCTTTGGATCCACCCTGCAGTTACTGTCGCATGTTCAGGCGGTCATCTATATCCGCCCGACACGATCAATCCAGATCCTGTCAGACTGCTCACATGTGCGGATCTACAAAGGGATTGCAAAAGATCTGAAGAAATTGGCCATTGGGCAGCGCATGTGTGAACTTGTGCTGTCCCTCACCGAAGAGGGACAAAGTTTTCCAGACATCTTTGAACTGATCGTCCGCGTACTGAACGCTCTGGAGAACCCGGAGGTGGATGCAGTCCTGCTCAAATTGTATTTTCAACTCCAATTGACGGCGCTGCTGGGATTCGCGCCTGCCTTCAGCCGGGAATCCGTGGAGAGCATTGACAATGCCGGAGGATACCTTACACTGGAGGATGGAACGATCTCGACTCAGATGCAGGATGAAGCCGCCGCATTGTTTGCATCCAGAGGCGCACTGCGATCCTTTGCAATCCTCCATCGGGCGGACTTTGATTTTATCCTGCGCTTTAAAATTACCGCAGCGCAGCGCAGGGAACTCCATACACTGATCACGAATTTTACGCGATATCATGTGCCGGATACCTATCCCGAACGTGGACAGAACGTCATTGAGCAACTGCTGGACTCATTGTAAAACAATGGCCCGGTGCCCAGTTTCAATGTGCCTCGCCCCATCCCCGTCCAAGGCCGGTCACCGGCCCGATCGTGCCGCTTGCTGGTACCTCCGAAAATACACCTCTGCATTCAGGGTATCTCCGGTCTGGACCAGATAACGGGCCATGTTGTACAGCATCACTGGAGATTCAGGGTACGAAACTTCAATCTCCTGTAACAGGATCTTCGAAACCCGGAACGCTCTCTGACGGAGCCTTAGCGCGGCCAGAATGTTCAGGTTCGTCTCCGAGGGGGCTCTGGCAACCACCAGCTGCATGACCTCTCCGGCCAGATTATCGGACTGCCTTGCGGCAAGTTCCGCCGCCTGCGTGTGCAGACGTTCATTGAACGGCTGCCAATACAACAGGGCACGCATGTGGGACAATGCCTGCAGCGTATCCAGACCTGCAAGGTATTGTGTCTTAGCTTCCAGCAACGCTTCATAGATGGGAACCTGAAGCATCACCGCCAGCGCTGCAAGAGAATCCGCAGGCCTTCCCGACTCCCGGTGAGCATCCACGATCCGCTCAAACCGACGCATTTCTTCGTCTTCCGTGAGCCCCTCCGTAAACGGAAAACCCAACCGGAGCCTGGCAATCAGCAATCTGGCATATGCGGCATCCAAAGGAGACGGTTCCGGGTGCATCAAATCCAGTCCACCTTCCTCCCTGTTCTTATCCATTGCAGAGACGAACGCCGCTGCAATCAGATCATAGCCCCGCGCAGTCGGATGAAGATGGTCGGTGAAGAGCGAGTCGGTGTGCGCCGAATCAAAGGACGGCCCTGTATTCACCAGAGTTGCACCATGCCCCGCTGTCAGACGCTGGATCACCTGATTCATTGCCTCTGGAGCACGAAACCTGACCGGATCATGCTCTTTTGCCTCCACGAACGCATCCATCGCGGCGGCGGTATCCCCTGCTGCCCAGCGCTCCGTGCCGCGCTCCCATGCGCGACGGGCAGCGGGACTGATTCCCAGAGGCGGCTGGCCACGAAGATTGGCAGCCAGTGTGCCAACATAGGTCTGAATTCCTGCCTGCCCCAATGACCGGAGAATGGCCGCCAGATTTTCTTCAAAATTCTCTATGCCCGCATCGTATACCGGACCATCCCGGTCAATGGAAACATCCGTAGTCGACTGCGCCATCATCGTCCGGCTGGACCGGTTCGGGGGTGAAATAATCCGCTCAAACCTTCGGAACAGAACACTTTTCTTGAACCAGAAAAGCATCCGAACCAACCTGCGGTTCCGAGTTGCGCCCCCCGCGCCATATGCTCCATAGTATTCATTGTGCCCTGCATAGATCAAAATAATATCCGGCTCCATCCGGATTACATGAGGCGTGATGTCTCGCAGTACATGACTGCTGAGGGCCGTCATGCCCAGATTGATCATTTCAATCGGGCGCGTCGGTTCCGCTGCACGCAGCCGTGCGGCAACCCGCTCTGGAAATCCAACATAAAACGGATAGGGATAGCCCGCGGTTGAAGATCCGCCAAGCGTCACAACGCGAAGTATGGTATCGGGCTTCTGCTTCAAAAAAGGATTATAGGCAACCTGCGGTACAAACCCCCGAAAATAGCGACCCGAATAAGCCGGATTCACGGTCTGGTATTCGGGTTCACCCGGTACAGGAATAAGAAACGGTTCGTTCTCAAAAAGGCGAACGCCCCCCTCCGCTGCGACCAGAAGTGCCAGCGGAAGCAGGACTGCGAAACCCTTGAACAGCGTTGTTCTCATTTTTTAAACCACCAATGCCTGACAGGATTCCAGCTCTACCTCTGATGCCAGAGATGACCGAACCAGATTAAGAGAATGTACATCGGACTCTGAACATGACTTCGGTATAAAAATTAAGCAACCCGGACGAATCGTGAGAAAATCAATTGCATCGGCAGGGGAACCGGGGTCACGGCTTCAGACTGATCCCATGTTGCGGGTCCATCCTGACTCTGAAAAAACATTACAGATCAGGGGATTCAAACCGGAATTCCCCGCAAACCGCGGGGGGCTCATTGAGTATTTTCCGGAGATCCGCCACCGAACAGAAAAATACGCCCCGACCCGATTACCTGAACGGATTGATCCTGCGGCAGGACAGATTCCGCCCGCCAAATACACAATGGAGCGTAACCCTGTACCGCCTTGTGCGTTATATGTCCAAATTTGGCTATCTTTACCCGGTTCACAGGCGCTCCGCTTGCATGACCTGTCCTTTATCATATACCATTTCTGACCCTACTAGGATTTATGTCCAATAAAGCCGATTCCCGTTCCCGTATTTATAATGCTCCCGAAGAAGTAAATCCTGTGGTGACGCGCTATAAAGATATTCACGAGACTGAACTTGAAGAGCGACAGGACAAGTACAAGATCCTAGTCAATGACTACTACGACCTCGTAACAGATTTCTTTGAATGGGGATGGGGGCAATCTTTTCACTTTGCGCCCCGCCGCCGAGGCGAATCCTTCAAAGAATCGCTGCTCCGGCATCAGCGCTTCCTTGCCAGCCAGTTATCTCTAAAGCCGGGCATGCAGGTACTGGATGCAGGTTGCGGTGTGGGGGGGCCTATGGGGAATTTTGCCCGATGGTTCGGGGCCAGTTTTGTCGGAGTCAACATCAATCAATACCAGATTGAGCGCGCCAAAAAGCATACCCGGGATGTCCATGAACTCTGCCGCTTCCTCCACACAAGCTATATGCAGATTCCCGAGGAAAACGACCGATATGATGCTGCATTTGCCATCGAATCCATGCCGCATGCCCCGGACAAGACGGGAGCATTCCAGGAGATTTTTCGTGTGCTTCGGCCAGGAGCCTGTTTTGCAGGCTATGAATGGTGCCTCACCGATGACTTTGAACCCGGAAACAGCGAGCACCTGCACATCAAGCAGGATATCATGGTGGGCAATGGACTCCCCGACATTACTTCCACTCACGAGATCTGCAACGCGCTGCGTGATGCCGGTTTTGAGATTCTTGAAGCCCGGGACATGGCTTCCGATTCGGACCCGGAAACCCCGTGGTATCGCGCTCTCCAGGGAAGAGACTTCACGCTCTCTAGCATCCCGCGTACCCCGATTGGCCGATTCTTGACGAATCTGACCTTGCGGGTTGGCGAATGGTTGCGGCTAGTGCCGAAAGGATCAAGGGCCGTCAGTACATTTTTGAATACAGGGGCGGATGCTCTGGTCAAAGGCGGAGAATCCGGTGTATTTACGCCAATGTTTTTCTTTCTGGCCCGGAAACCCGAACAGACGTAGCGTCTAGAGATGTAGATGCAGACCTGGGAGTTTGGGAATCACACCATTGGACGCGTGGGAAGGCTTTAACTTCAGACGGTCCCGATGCCGCTCGGCATAGAGCCCCAGTGCATGCAGCGGGAAGTACTGCCGGTATAAAGTATAATCCAATAATGCCGTACGGAAAAAGACCCCTGCCATGTCCTGCTTCGGCCAGGTTCCATCCTCGTTCTGCATATCCATTAAAAACTGGATCCCCCGCGTAATTGCAGTCCAGTTTGAGTCATATGCCTCAAGAAGTGCAATGAGCGCCCATGCCGTGTGAATGACCTGACTCTCCGGATGCGGTACATATTTTCCTGGCAGGCTGCCACTGTAATGCTCCCCCCATCCGCCATCTGATCGCTGCTGTTCCAAAAGCCACTGACAGGACAGCCGAACCGCTGAATCACCAGGGGCAGAACCGGCGGCGAGAAGGCCTCTGACCCCGAACAAGGTGCCATAAATGTACTGGATCCCCCATACCCCCCGCCATCTTCCATCCATCATCTGGACAAAGCGAAGCCAATTCTCCCCTCTTAAGATCGCTCTGTCCACCTCCCTGCCCACAACCTGCGGGAAGTGCGTCCTGCACGCGGCAAGGGCCGCAAGGCACGATGCCGTGCATTCAACATAGGAATGCTCCGTCATGGACTCCCCAAACATTTCTGCGGGATTTAACCATTCGAGGCCCACCCTGGATCGCCTGGGTTCATAGCTGCCAAAGCCGCCATCACGATTCTGTCGAAGCAGGATGAACCGGACTGCGTCACGGACTGCCGATGCACGGATTGCATTGGGGTCCGCGGCAAGAATCCCCAGAAGCGCTTCCGCCGTACAGTCAGATACCGGCCAGCCATGCCATGCTCCGGGGAAACACCAGCCACCTTGGGGATCCGTCCGAAACGCCTCCTCAAATCCCTCAAAACTCTCCGAAATCTGCTGCTCTACCAGAAAGTTGGCCCCACGCTGAAGCGAGCGCCTGACACCATCCATCTCACGCACAGTCGCCAGCGCCTGCAAGGAAAAACCCGTGTCCCATGAGGAACTCCTGGCCCCCGTCACGCGAACACCATGCTCCTCGTCTTCCCAGATCCAATCCTCCAGCCTTTCAAATGCCTTCCGGCAATCTTCATCCTCCGGATCATGGAGCCATAAGGCAAGAATATTCAGAAAACCACTGACTGGAGAAATATTTGTATGGTTGGTCGTCCGCAATTCCCAGCGGATACGCCGAAGCATATCTTCCAGACAGCGTGCGCGTAATTTTTTGCTGTGAAACCGTTCAATCATCTGCGCCAGCTCGTACCCGCCCCGCAGCCAAAGGCTCGGCGGCGCAAAAAGATCCTTCTGCCGCAAACGATTGCGCCCCGCAGAAAAATTCACGCGATCATAGCCCTCAGGAAATAATTCTTCCCGCAGACATGCGATCACAGGCTTTACCGGAACCTGATGCCGATGCTCATAAACCGAGGCGACTCCCATGTAAATAAGCCGGGTATGGCAATACCAGTTTGCGGGATGCAATGGAACCCGGCGGGGCAGGATCCACAGTTCGGGGAGCATTGCATTGACCCCTTTCCAACTGTACAGGTTCAGAATTGCCAGCCAGAATTTGCCCCATGTCGGAATATTGATGACTCCCTCGGTTTGCAGAAACTCTCTGGCCGGCCGGATCAGTGGATCCTCCCGGTCTACGCCAAGCAATCGGGCTGCAACATACACCAGTGTGGTCACAAAGAGATGTGACTCGGAATGCGCATGCATCCCCCAGGCTCCCCCTGAAAGGCGGGTATGTGCAAAGGAACGAAGAATACGGCGGCAGCGGTCAGTATCTATCGGACGGCCCAGAATATAATGGAGCAGCACATATTGCGCGGTAAGCATTGGACACCAGACCATCTCCCCCTCCCATTCCCCCTTTTCTCCCTGAAGACGCATCAGACAGTTCCCCGCACGATCCAGCACCGCGCTCACCTCCAGAAATGCCGATTTGCCAGAACCGTTCCGGTTTGCCTTATTCACACCGGATGGCATCGAGACCAGAAGCGCACGGGAAAGAGAATCCCAAATCCGACCCTCATCATGATACTGATCCGCGTTTTTGAGTTTATTGAGATTCCAGACTCCACGGGCGAGCCAGTTCAGTCGAACTGCAAGCGAGTAAATCACCCCCCATGTCCGGCGCCAGGCAAACCGGTTGAACGACCGGGGCAACTCAGATCCCAAAGTCCGAAACATAATCCCTCCCCCCTCAAACGCCATCAGGGTTGACGACTTTGCCTCACAGGCAAGTAAGCGCATCGTATTGTCGCGGAACGAAGCACTCGCACGCCAACGACGATAAACCGAGTGGCGGACCGAAGCCGCCTCCGCCCGGTAGTCTGCAAATACCTCGTAGATCTCCATTGCAAGGATTTCCGGCGTTCGCACCTCCTTGAATCGTCTGGCGACAAAATTATGAAAATCATCCGCCTCTGCAAGAGCTAATGCATCCCCAAACCCAAGGGTCATTCCCACGGCAGTCAGAGGATGATAATGCCCCGCTGCATCACCAATAATGACATGATCCGATGTGCCATAGGTAATACGCGGACTTAATGCGTTTGCGGCGCTGTGAAATTCTCCCTCACGGATGGATGCATTAAATGCCTCCCGAATGGATTCCGGCAAAAACTGGGCAGATACATCGAACAGAAAACCAACCCGGTCCTTGGGATTCCAGTAATGAAGCGGGATGTCAACAATGACCCGAATCTGCTCCTCTCCCAAACGGTACATAAAAATCGGACCGGGGGCTCCGCACAACAGATGTCCGTAACCTTCCTCGGGCAAGGCGGCCCCCTTCACGGTAACCCCTACCATTCGGGAAGAACTCGTTTGCTTTATTTTTACCGGTAGTCCCAATGATCGACGTACGACTGAACCCCGCCCGTCAGCACCCACAATACGATCCGCAACCAGAGAATACATATCGCCATCCCAGGAATATTCAACACGATGATCGGCAACGGACCGGACCCGGGCCGTGATAAAATCAATTCCCGATTCTTCCTGTACGGCGGCCCGCATCGCTGCGACAATCTCAGCATGTTCACATGCCAATCCGCAGCCTCCGTTCGCGTAAGGAAGGACGATGAAATCCGATCTGTCTTCCGGCAATACCACAAATCCCCTGCCCCGGGAGCTATGCGGCTGTGCGTCAAGTTGAATGCCCAGATCTTGTAAAATTTTCACTGCCGGGGGATGAAGCCATTCCCCGGCCATCCGTTTGGTAGATCCAGGATTCGCTTCAAGCAGTGCAACACGCGCACCTCTGCGTGCATGAGCAATCGCACACAGGCTGCCTACGGGCCCGGCACCAACGATTGCGATATCATAGTGAGGGGCAGCCATGGAACTCACGGGAAGATTACCGGCTCTGATCGGCGTTTGTACGCAAGTGTGCAGGGCAGTTCAGGGCCGGTTACCCAACTTCCGTAGTGCGGGGCGGGAACCCCGTTCGTCTGAAAATCAAACCGATCAACGAACACCGTCCAGATCGCCTTGAGCTGTAAGTATGCAAAATGCTTTCCCATGCACCGATGCTTTCCTCCCCCAAACCCGATGAGTGCATAATGATGTTGCCTGTGCTGGTTACGGGGCGGCAAAAACCGCTCCGGTAAAAATTCATCCGGGCGGTCAAAAAATTCGGCTAACCGATGCGACACCGCAGGCGAAACCATCGCAAGCGAGCCTGGACGGATTTCCTGATTCTGATAGCAGATGGGCTGAAGGACTTTGCGGATCAACAGAATTAACGGCGGATGCATTCGTTCATTTTCCCGAACAACACTCTCCAGAATCACCTGTTTTTTGAGCGTTTCAAAACCAACGGTCGAATCCGGGTCACGGTAGATATGCTGCATTTCGTTGCGCACCTCCTGAAGGTGGGAGGGAGAATTGAGCAGTTCCAATCCCATCCAGGTTGCCAAGACCGCACTGGTATGCTGACCCGCAAAAAGAAGTGTCAGCAGAATTCCTGCAATCTCCTGATCGGTCAGTGCCCGCCCCTCCTTATAACGAACATGCATCAATTTCTGCATAAAGTCATCCGGGTTCGCACCGGACTTTCTGCGTCCCTCCATGATCCGGTTAAAAATACGGGAGATCCTGCGGCGGGCACGATCCCGCTTGCGGTGGGCTTTGGTGGGGAGTTTGGGAAGAAAAAATCCAAGAAGGTTGATTCCATTCTCCAGATCATGATACGCTTCGGCGAATCCTTCATCGACCTGCGCACGTACTTCCTCACCAATAAGACAGTGGCTGGCGATCCTGACGGTGAGTTCATTCATCGCCTTCGGCAAATCCAGCACCCCCTCATCCCCAAGCTCATCTGCAAACTGATTTGCCTCCTGATACATGATTTTCGCAAATCGGTGCATGGCGGCCTCTCGCAGCAGCGGAACCAGAAACCCCAATTGCTCAGACATAATCTCCGGCTCCACATCATAGGCAACTCCCTTGCCAAAGATCGGAACGGTAAACCGGTACACAGATCTGGCATCCAGGTACTGATCGGATGCCTTAAAGTAAACATCATGGGCATCCGGGCCGGAAAAAAGTACACATTCCTTGGGGCCCAGCCGAAATCGGGTCAGATCGCCATGTTCACGCCAGCCGCGTCCCATGGTTAAAACGGGATCCTTTATAAACTCCATAAGATGCCCAAGCACCGGCCTTCCGCCTGCAAGTTCCGGCACCGATATGGAGGTGCCTCCATTTACAGATTCATTCGCCATAGTTCCACTTAATAGATGAACGGGATCATAGAAAAACGTGCACGCTGCTTGTACTGCTCCCACAATGCCCCATACTTCGCACTGCACCGACGTTCATCACGCCATGAGCGGTGCAATAACAGCCCCACCAGCCATGCAGTCAAAAGAAACGGCACCCACGAGGTAAAGCCAGTCGTGAGCACAAAAGCAAAATAGACACAAATTTCGCCGGTATAATTCAAATGCCGCCCAATCCCCCAAAATCCCGACACCAATAAGCGTCCCTGAATGGTCTGGGCGGGTTTTCCCCAGATTGAGATCTGCGGATCACGCTTGAAGCGATGTTTTTGCTGGTTCGCCCCCCGAAAAAGCCAGAATCCAAACACAAATAACAGAACGAGTGCAACCGCGGCGGGAGTGGACAGCGGGGGGGATGAATGGAGCAGCCACCACCCCGATATACAATAAAAGAATGGCACCAGCACATAATCCCCCCAGATCAGCATCCAGCCAAAACGCTCACTCACCAGATCCCAGGTATGAATCATTCCATACTCAAACTGGAAATAATTGAACACATACAGAAAGGTAAACCCCTGATACAGTATCATCGCCAGGGTGAGCTGCCCACTGGCCTCATACTGGGTCACTGCGAAGGAGACATTAAACAGTGCCAGTGCAATGAGCGATGGGCGGTAACTGAAGAGTTTTAGATTGACTCCAAACCAGACCGGACTATGCTCCACCCCAAAGAAATATCCCCCGAAAAATCCCTGGGGAGAATCCTCCGTACGGGTTCCTCGCCAATAAAGCCAACCCGCAAGCAGGAAGGCAAACAGATTGGTCACCACAAACAGCGCAGCAAAATGGGTCTGCAGCGTGGACATCGAAAACAGCCCCGTGAACTGCGCAAGCCCTGCCAGCAGCATGGTGAGCAAGAACAATAAAAGTCCGTTCAGTTTGTAGGCGGGGACCTGCCCATTCACTGCCGGCCCCTCAAGGACACGCCCCGGCAGCACCATGGAACCCAGAAACAGAAGCAGAATGAAACCGCTCATCATCGCCGCCGCCTCCATCAAAGAGGTGGTGGATAATTGAGCGGCTATGGACGGAAACGCAGGCACAGCACTTACCCCTTTTTCTCCTTTTCGCGTTCCAGATACTCTCTCCACTTGCGTACCGTCACTTTTTGAAAGGACCGTACCACGGGATTCACCTCAATGGGGGCAGAGTCCCAGAATTTGTCGTAGCCTGCCTGTTCGGCTTCCACCGCTACACGGTCCTCTGAAAGCAGTGGCGTAATCAGTTGACGATTTGCAATCTTCAAGACCGTGATCATTGCCCAGCGTGGAATACGGATGGGTAGAAGTGGAATCTTTAACGACCTAAAATAAAACAGGAAAAATGCACGCGTCGTCCGCTCATCCACCGGAAGCACAAAGAGCCAGTGTTTAATCTCATTATCGGTGTTGGACCACTGATAGGGATACTCATAACAGAGTTCCATGGAGTTCGTATCAATCCGGTCATGCTCAACAAACAGGCCGGAAATTTTCCCGCGTCCGACCTTCGTATTATAGGAAAGGTGCACATTGTCCCCGACAATCTCGTGATGGAGCAGGTCTGCACCTTCGAACGGGCGGTATTTCCGGTGCAGGTAGGCATGTGAAAAATCACTGACATTGTCGATCACCATGGAATGGTGTGCACAGCAGTCCATGGTAATCGGCACGCAGGCCCACCGGTCCGACCCTTCCAGTTCGGGGATGTCCGGAATCTGGCGCGTCTCCGCCAATTCCGGATCCCCGGGAAAGAGCCATACCAACCCGTATCGCACCTTGACCGGATAACTTCGAATTCCCAGTCTGGGGACTTTTTTACGTCCAAAGAGATCGGGAATGCCGACAACGCGGCCTTCCCCGTTATACTCCCATCCATGGTATTCACACACCAGGTTACACCCTTCTACATTCCCAAGAGAAAGTTTGAGTTGTCGGTGCAGACAGCGATTCTCCAGTGCATGGAATGATCCATCTTCCCCGCGATAAAGGGCAATGGAGCGCTTCCAGAAGACGATTTCGGTCGCGGTACCCGGCTTCATCTTACACACCTCCTCCACCGCATACCAATAATTGGGGTCCATGCCTGCAGCACGTGCCTGCTGACGCAAATTGCCCCCCTCTTCAAAGAGAGGCGGCGGGTTCGGGGGAGGGGTTGCCTCAAGTATAGACTGAGTTTTTCTCATTTGCCTTGATGTCTAAGGGATTGGGGATCTGTCATCCATGCGTGGAGGTTTTGCACGGGGATTCGTGATAGCCTTGCGTCTGCAATGAAACGCATACGCATCATGGACGGCATCACGGATCGTGGTTGGCTTGAAATCAAGCTCTCGCTGTGCCTTTGTGGTATCTGCATGGCGACATTGTCTAAGCAGGCGAATGGCTCCCGGCGTAAACCGCTGCGGAACCTGTGGATGAAATTTGCTCAGGTAGGCACTTATGGCCTCCGAGAACAGCAGCATCAGTTTGGAGGGAATCCGCCGGCTTGACCGCCTGATACCGGTCACTTCCTCGAATAGGTCCAGGATTTCGGAGATCGTTTTATACTCGCTGCTAAAGATGTATTTCTCACCAGAACGCCCCTTATGCATACACAAGAGGTGTCCTTCCACAATATCTCGTACCGCAACAAAGTCAAACCCGCCATCCACATACGCACGAATCTTACCTTTGGTATGATCACACAGGGTTCTGCCCATTCGTGAAGGTAAATAGTCATGACCGCCAATGACTGCGCAGCAGGTTGCGACAATCACATCCTGCCCCTTGGCTGCCGCCTTCCAGCACTCCATCTCAACCAGCGACTTGCTGCGCTCATAGGGCATCATCCTTTCCATGGGATAAAACAGCATCTCCTCGTTACTCGGAGCCGATGGATCATCCAGATCATACCCGACTGCACTGAATGACCCCGTCACTACAACCCGCCCCGCATCTACTTCTCTGGCAGCCTGCAGCACATTGCGGGTTCCCACCACATTACATTCAAATACTTCTCTGCGATGTGCCCGATTGCCCTCAATCGTTGAAATCTTGGCCGCCACATGGTAGACTCCCTGACAGCCTTCCATCGCCCTTCTGGTCGCCTCCAGATCCCGAATATCCCCGTAAACACGCTCTACCTCAAGACCCTTTACCCCTTCATTGTTATCCTCACGGCGCAGTAATACCCGCACCCGCACCCCGTCTTTCAGAAGCCGGCGTACCAGATTTGCACCTACATGCCCTGCCGATCCCGTCAGAAAAACGGGCGGTAACAACGAACCATCCATCCTCAAATTTTCCAGATCATTTTTTCGGAAGTCAGTCTGAATAGAAAGACAGTATATCAACAATACTCCGCTTGAACGAACTCCTCAAATAATTGTTTTCAAAGTGCCTGTCATCCCATGTCCAAGGGCACGACGGCATCAATCAGATCAAGGGAACCATGGACCATGACCGCTTAGAAGACGGCCGAACTCAACCCTGATGCTCCATGTCCGCCCCGAAAGCCCCTTGCGGGACATCTAGCAGCCTGTGGATAAAGTCCAGAAAAATCTGAGGAACGCTTTTCGGGTTGGTCTTTGGAGATTAGATTGCTCAAAATAGCCATAGAAGAGAGGTTTTTCGCCCCTTGGAGTCTCAAAAAGGGCGAAAAATAGATGGTTTGGCCATCTACGACACGCAGTTGTGCTGTCTAATTCTGTGATCATACTTTATCCACGGGCTGCTAGCCGCCCGCGGATCCAACGGTAGAGGATGTGCAAGAGCCGAGATTGAAGTGGCTCCTGTCTTAAGCTGTGCAGAGCAAGATTTTTTTCATCACTTGCTGAAAGACTGCACCGCGCCCATTCAGCAACACAACCCGTCGATGGCCGCCCCTGGAAGGAACCGGAACCGCATCTCCCCGCAATCACATGCCGCTAATTTAAACCCAATCCTCGCATGTCGAATTAACCTGTAATGGTACTTATAAAGTGTTGCAAGGCTGGTGGCTTTCCAGGGCTCCTAACACATCCTGAACTGATTGGCAGAGATTCTCACACGGGTCTAAATGATCGCGGTCTTGACCGCAAATGCCATTAATTAATGCAGTTTGAAGTATTATTATCCTTGTTGCTTTGTGTTTTTCTTGCTTTAATGGACTCAACTGTTCGTGATGTAGCACGCCGTGCTAACGTATCTATTTCCACCGTATCCCGTGTACTCAATAATTCTGCCCCCGTCAGTGAAGCCAAAAAGAGACGGGTATTGAAGGCCATCAAGGAACTGCAATTTACCCCCAACCCGGCGGCCCGGAGCCTCTTAGGACAGGCTACGGGCACGATTGGAGCGATCCTCCCCCATATTACAGGGGAGTTTTTTGCCGATCTGCTGAGCGGACTTGACGCGGCAATCAAAAAGCATGACTATCTGTTAATGGTCAGCGCCTCCAGACGCCTGGAGCGTGATTTTATTACTGCACTTCGCGGAATGTATAAACGGGTTGACGGACTGATCATTATGGCCCCTGAACTTTCCGCTGAAAGGGTGCTTACACTGATTGATTCTACGGTCCCCGTCGTATTTCTCAATACACACTCCGCCACCGATGGAATGTTCTCGATAAATTTCGATAACCGTGACGGAATGGTGAAAATTGCGCGGCATGTTGCCGACCGCGGACATACATTTGCTGCATTTATCGGGGGCCCGAGCGATGCATTTGATGCACAGGAACGCCAACATGCATTCCTGGAAACCGTCCCGGACGGACTCAGGGTAATCTGCTATCCCGGCGATTTCACCTTTGAATCCGGTTACAAAAGCGGGCAGAAAATTCTCAGCCTGTTCCCGCGACCGACCGTGATTGTCGCGGCCAATGATCTGAGTGCGCTTGGGGCAATGCGGGCGCTCCTGGAAAATGGAGTCAGCGTACCCGACGAAATGGCCGTAACCGGCTTTGACGGAACCAGAGGGGCGCATTTTTCCACTCCTTCGCTCACAACCGTGAACGTTCCGATTGGAGAATTAGCCGCCAATGCCGTCAGGATTCTGGTAAGTCAACTCTCGGAGGAGCCAATGGAAACTCCTCCTGAAATCACCGCAGACCTGGAACTGATCGTCAGAGAATCTTCCCTGAAACAGTACCATCCTGATTCACATGCAGTCGTTTAACCCATGCAGTCAGGACTAGCAGACAGATCCTCAAATCAACCTCTGCATCAAATGTATGGAGTCGTCGTACCGGGAGTCCCTTCGCGACGGTCTGAAGCCCTGTAAGATGCACCTTCGTATCCCCCAGTGCTGTACATATTCCGCCCGCAATCTCAGGAGGCACCGAATGGCATCATGCTCCTGTTATTCTGCAGCGCGTGGATGAGAGCATGGGGACACCTTTTGACACATCCCCGCATGCAAACCGTTCACTGCGGAGCGCAGCAGCGCCGCGCCTGAACCCGCCGTCCGACTGATTTGTCCCTGACGTGAAGCACGCATCTCCCCATCGTTGTAACCATCTGCAGCAGCTGCCCGGAAACTATCCTCCTGCTCCGCTCTTCCGATTACCGATCATGCATACACCCAAACACCTGATCTGCGTACTGGCGTGTTGGGGATTGCTGTACACAGGCTGCACCTCCCCCGAACCGGAATGGACATTCACCGAAATCACCCAGCAGGCCGGACTCGGCGAATTCAAACATATCAATGGCGCACAGGGCAACTGGTATATGCCGGAAACTTTCGGCCCCGGCGGAGCATTCCTGGACTATAATCAGGACGGTCTTGTTGACCTTGCACTGGTCGGGGGACAAGCCTGGCATGATTCCGCGGGCCGTGGAATCTGGCTGTATCAGGGCACGGGCGATGGAAACTTCACAGATGTGACCGACGCCATGAACCTCTCCCCCATCACGGGCTACGGGATGGGGATCATCGCAGGAGATATGGACCGGGACGGAGATGAGGATCTCTATCTCACAAACCTTGAAACGAATTATCTGCTGATCAACGAGGGAGACGGATTTCGGGATGCAACGCTGGAATCCGGTCTGGGCACAAACTCGGAGTGGAATGTGTCGGCAATTTTTCTGGATGCCAATCGGGATGGCTGGCTGGACCTGTATGTGACCGGGTACGTTGACTGGTCCATCAGCGCGGACCTGACCTGTACCCGTGACGGCATACAAAAACGTTATTGTACCCCTGAACTCTATACCGGCACCCCCGGGCGCTTCTACCTCAACCGCGGGGATGGTACATTCATGGAACAAACCCATGCCTCCGGACTTTCGGGATCCGGGAAGACCTTAGGGGGCATCACGATGGATATCAACCGGGATCAGTGGCCGGATATTGTCCTTGCAAACGACACAGATCCTGATCAATTATTCCTGAATCTTCAGGATGGTTCGTTTGAGGAAGTAGGGCTTTCCCGCGGGATGGCACTGGATCCCCGGGGTCGTGCGAGAGCAGGGATGGGCATCGATGCAGGGGTTGTAGATTCCACGGGACAGCCGACCATTTTTATTGGCCACTTTTCGGACCAGATGAACGGTGTATACCGATACACCCCCGCAGGTTTTTTTGAAGAAAGAGGCGGCAGCAGCGGGATCGGCCCCTTGAGCCTTCCTGCACTCACCTTCGGAATGGCGTTACTGGATGCGGATCTAGATGGCGATCTGGACCTGCTGGCCGCAAACGGTCATATCAATCCCCAGACAGGCGAGCGAAGCGATCTAGAGAGTTACAAACAACTCCCGCAGCTTTTCCTGAATGACGGTCATGGAGGATTTACCAACGAGGCCCAAAGACTTGGGCTGACGCTTCCGATGGTCGGACGAGGTGCGCTCACCGCAGATATTGATCTGGACGGGGATGTAGATATTCTGATCACAGAAAATAACGGGGGTGTCCGATTGTTTCGAAATGATCTGCCGCCTGAAACGAACTACCTGCGCGTCCATCTAGAAGGCATGTCCATCGATGCAACCATTACCCTGCAAACGGGATCACAGAAACAGTTCCGCCGGATTCGGGCCGGGCACAGCTATGCATCGCAGTCCGAAAAGGCGGTCACCTTTGGGCTGGGGAACGTCCAGCCTGTTGATACGCTCACCGTATTCTGGCCAAGCGGAGCCGTTACGCGGCAAACCGATGTCGCGGCGAACCAAACCCTCCGGTTACGGGAACCGATCCAATGAGAATTTTTGTGCCGACCATCCTGCTGACCCTTATTGGCTGTACCCCATCAGACACGCAGAAGCCCGATGTCTCTCAGTTTATTCACCGGAGCACTGAAGCATTTCAGGCGGGCAATTACACGGATGTGCTGCGGCTGACCGATTACGCACTGGCACACAATTCAAATTCCGCGGACGCATACTTCCTGCGCGGGCGGGTTTACTTTGAGCTGGAGCAGTGGCAGAAGGCAGAGGCCGCCTATCTCTCTGTAATGGATCTTGAACCGGCTTACCCGGGAGTCCTGCACAATCTTGGGAATGTCTACTATTTTCAGAGGCAGTATCGAGACGCACTGGCACAATTTCTTCAGGCCGTAAAAGTCAATGCCGCCCCGAACTCGTGGCATGCAGTCGGAGCCGTGTACAACGCCCTGTCCCGCCCCGACAGCGCGGCCGCTGCATTTGAGCAGGCCATCCGTCTGGACTCCTCGTACGCACCGGTGCACAGCAGTTTTGCTGATTTCCTGGAGGAGCAGGGACATTATTCCGAGGCCCTGACCCGTAATCAGGCTGCCCTGACACTGCGCCCCGCCCATCTTCCTGATCTGCTCCGGCAGGGAAGGCTTCTGTTACGGATGGGACATTTTGAGGAAACCATTGCATTTTTGCAGCCGATTCCCGCCGAATATCCGCACCATGCCGAGCCCCGGTTTCTTCTGGCGCAGGCATTACAGCAGTCCGGTCGGCTGGATCTATCGGCAAGACTCTTTTCGGAGGCAGACTCGCTGCGGGAAATTGCGCAAAGGCGTGGACAACTGGCCAATGCTGCAGAATCTCAGCCGGATCATTTTCAGATTCAGGTGGATTATGCCGCTTCACTCCGCCGCTCCGGCCTTCATGAAGAAGCCATGAAGCGGTACCTCATTGCACAGGCACTCCGTCCGGAAAACCTGAACCTGCAATTTCACATTGCAACCCTGGAGATTGACCTTGAACGGCTTGCAATTGCAGAGGAACGGTTACTGCGGATTTTAGCGGCCGACTCGAACTATGTGCTTGCCTGGCTGAGCTTAGGCACCGTGTACGGAAAAACCAACCGCGCAGACCTGGCAACGGATGCCTACGGGCAGGCCGCCCGTATCAACCCGAATCACCCGGCAGTGCAACAATTCCTTCCCCGAACGCCTCCCCCGTGATTATTATGGAGATAGAACTGCTGACGATCTGCCGACCATTCCGTTTGCCGGAACAGACCATATTGATCTCCGAGGGAATGAAGGACTCAAGAGACCAATCATCAGACGCAATTCCCTATTATCCCCCCTGGCCTACCGTAAAATCTCCAATTGATGTGTTGCATGAAAAGGTTTTCTTACGTATATTAATGATTCGCTGGAGTATTGCAGCCTGTTTCGTTGTAAATTTACTCGCAGTCTGCTCTACTCTGGAGGATTTTTTTGCAAAACCAAATTGGGAAACCCATGAAACATTTACTTACCCCATTCCTCACACTTGCACTCGTACTTGCAGGAGTTACGCGTACCTACGCACAGGATGCTGGCCCGGCGCTTGGTGACGACTTCATCTTCTTTGTCAACGAGGTTAACACGATGGTGCCGATGGCAGATGGCAATGTGGTTGACGATCCCGCGGATGCCACGAACAAGGTCATTGAATATCCATACAGCGATTTTTTCTTCGGTGCATTCCGTTTCCCCTCGGATGTAGGAGTGGATATGTCCAAGAACCGCATGGACGGCGATGTCCTTCATGCCCGAATCTGGGTCCATCCCGATAATGCCGGTAAGGGAAGGGTTCATATCATGTTTGAGGACAAAACGGATGGCAGCGGTGCGGATGACGGTTCAGCGGACCTGCCCTTCCGTCTGGTCTGGCAGATCCCCGAAAGTATGCGCAATGGTATGTGGCACGAAATCTCAGTCCCATTCCCACCAGCTACCTACGCCGAACTGGAAGCGGCAAAAGCCGCCAAAGAACTGGATGGGCTGGACAGCCTGTGGGTTTACGCCGGTGCGTGGTCCAGTGGGCAGTTTTCGGTTGGACTTTTTGACAGACTGGGCCCCAACACCACCGAGAAGCCTGAACTCTGGAAAGAATTTGAGTGGACGAATGTGCAGAACCTTGGAGTGCAATTTGACCATAATACAGGTGGAGGACCGATTTATATAGACGATGTCTATATCGGAGATAAAGATCTGGACATTTCTGCGACCCCCGGCCCGGCGCTCGGCGACGACTTCGTCTTCTTTGTGGAAGGAGTCAATACCATGGTTCCGGAATTCAATGGAGCGATTATTGACGATCCCACGGATCCTGACAATAAAGTGATGCAGTACAACTACGAAAACTGGTCATTCCAGGCATTCCGCTTTCCCCCGGCGGTCGGGGTGGATATGTCAAAGAACCGGATGGACGGCGATGTGCTTCACGCACGAATCTGGGTTGACCCCGCAAATGCAGGACAGGAAAGGGTACAGTTGATGATGGAGGATAAGGCCTTTCAGCACCCAACGGATGCCGCAGAAGATGATCTGCCCTTCCGTCTGGTCTGGCGGATTCCTGAGAATATGCGTGATGGCCAGTGGCATGAAATCTCCGTACCTCTCCCCCCTGCCACCTACACCGAACTGGAGGATGCAAAGTCAGCCATGGAACTGGATGGCTTGGACAGCCTCTGGAAATATGTCGGTGCATGGTCAGGCCGGGGAGCAGACTTCTCTTCCGGGGTGGAAGACGAATTAGGACCCAATACCATGCATAATCCTGAGTTGTGGAAAGAATACGAATGGACGAATGTGCAGAACCTCGGGGTCCACTTTGACAATAACACGGGTGGTGGACCGATTTATCTGGATGATGTCTACATCGGCGCGAAGGATCTGGATCTGTCCGGCAATATTGCACCGCCACCACCCGCAATGGGCGTATCTGCGACGGCAATGGCCGACAGTAATGTCGTTTCCTGGGCAAGTGTCGAAGGCGCAGGCGGGTATAAGGTCTATTACAGCCTGACAGCAATCACAGATGTGGAAGCCGTCAGTGTCGGACTTGTGGCACAGGTTGACGGCAATACCACCTCCGCCTCCCATAAATTCAAACTGCCCCATTCATCACTCGGACCGCTTACGTTGCATTATGCGGTCACCACACTGAATGACTCGGGCGTTGAGAACAACGACATTTCCATGAGTACCGCCAGCGTTGCGAATGAGAACCTTCCGACGCAGGGCTACATAACGGAACTCACCGAGGATCAGGCAAATCACCTCAGTGATCTGCTGTTTGACGATTCCTTTGAGGATATTGCGGACGGGTTTCCAGAGGATTATAAGCCCATTGTCATCAATATGGAAAATTCGAAACCTGGAGACGGCGGTATGCTCAGTGAGGATGACGACCTTAGCGGCAAACTGTGGGCAGGCTACAGCGCGGATCCTCCGGAACTCTATCTCTATGTCGAGGTCACCGATGATCAGATCTCGCTGCAGGCGGCCGGCGGGAATCCCGCTGACGGCTGGCAGCATGACAGTATTGAATTCGGATGGGGCAATTACGACGTACGAAAGGTGCCACTTGGTGGAATCTTTACCGGCTCCCCGCACACGAATATTGCACGTGGCGAGTTCGCAGACTACCAATTCCGTATCGGTGGACTCGGAGATGGGACAAAGGCAGGCACGGAAGCCTATGCATATGTGGGCTGGAGTATTGATGCGGCTCCGCAAGGCGGAGGGGCAATCTATGATCAACGCATGGATGCAAGCGGGGCGGTCGCGGGATACAAAATCCTTTCCCTGTTCCCCCTGGATCAGATCCAAAGTGTAGACAGCATGGATGCCGTTACCCCCCTGCCTACAGGAGATGAAATCGGCTATTATCCCTTCAACTTCGTCCTGAATGACGGGGACGGAGGAAACCGGGATAACCAGATCCAGTGGTCGATTAAAGCCAATGCCGATGGCCAATGGTGGAATACGCCAGCACAGTGGCCCGCGGTCGCACTGGTGGGCATGGCCATGGAGGATACCACCCGGGTGGACATTGCCGTTGAAGAACTCCCGGGAGAGATTGTTCTGGACCAGAATTATCCGAACCCGTTTAATCCAACCACGTCCATTCAATTCTCGCTTCCCGCTGCCGAAACCGTCACCCTGCGCGTATTTGATTCGCTGGGACGAACCGTAACAACGCTGCTGGATCGAAAACCGCATATGGCCGGAAAACACATGGTTCAGTTTGATGCAGAGGGACTGGCCTCCGGTGTCTACTTCTACCGGCTTGAAGCAGGTTCGTCGGTACTGATGACCCGACGCATGCTCCTGCTCAAATAATGCAGACTCTATCGGGGCGCAGGCATACTGGATTCAGCATAATCCTGCTGTTGCTTTGTATTGGCGGGGCAGGCAGTCTATCTGCCCGCCCCGCCAGCGGCCCGACCGGCAAGATTGCCGGGAGAGTTCTTGAAGCAGGCACCGACCTGGGATTGCCCGGGGTGAATGTGGTCATTGAGGGGACATCCATCGGCGGGGTCACCGATGTAGACGGATATTATCATATCCTGAATGTTCCGCCCGGTACCTACAGCGTCCAGGCTTCTTTTATCGGGTTTGCAACGGTGACCACACAGAATGTGCGCGTCGTTCAGGACCAGACCTCCACCGTAAACTTTGAACTGCGGGAAGAGACCATTGAAGGGGAAGAACTGGTCGTGGTGGCCGAACGCCCCATTGTCGAAATGGATCGCACCACAACCACATCGGTGATTGATGCCGAGCAACTTGAGGTGCTGCCCGTTACCAATGTACAGGATGCCATCAACCTGCAGGCAGGGGTTGTGGACGGGCATTTCCGGGGCGGGCGCACCGGCGAGGTGACCTATCTGGTCAATGGTGTCCCCATTACCAATGCCTTCAGTAAGGATGCCGCATTTGATATTGAGCAGAATATGGTGGAAAGCCTGGAGGTCATCAGTGGGGTCTTCAATGCGGAATATGGTCAGGCGACCAGCGGTGTCGTGAATATCGTCACCAAAGATGTCCCCGACAAATGGAGCGGCTCCCTGCTTGCCTACGCAGGCGCAATCGCAAGCAACCGGAATCTGGAATTTGTCAACCGGACGACATCCCCCGGACCGGCACTCTCCTACTCCGACTTTGCCCCGGATACAATCTCTTATGCCGATGCCGCCAGCCTTCCCAATCTGGTGGATGTTCAGGCATCTCTCGGAGGCCCCATCATTCGTGACCGTTTCGGGATTCAGGGAACCGTTCGATACCTGCAGGATAACTCTCACTTTATCGGACGAAATTTATTCACCCCGTCAGATTCATCCCAAAACCTGAATACCGGATTACCCCCAGAGGCATGGATCATCGCCTCCTCAGGAGACGGAGACTTTGTGCCCCGGAACCGTACAGATCGCGTATCCGTGAATGCGACCCTCGGCTACTCCCTGACTTCCCGGCTGAAGTTTGACTACAATGTGTTCCTTCAGTCCGGCACCTTTAAGCCGTACAGTCATTTTCGAAAGTACACGCCGGACGGGATTAATACCGTTCACTTTTTTAATCAGACACACATTCTGGGAATCCGTTACACCATTGGCAATAGTGCATTTGCCAATCTGTCCTACAGTTATCTGCATGACAAGACGGATGTCTATCTCTATGAATCTCCCTTTGATGAACGCCATGTGAGCAGTGATTTTGGGTTTTTGCAGGGAGCCAATGCATTTGCGGTGGGCGGCAATGATCTGTCCAACAGCGACCAGCTCACAGCAACGCATACCATTGTCGCCGACTACTCCCATCAACTCAACCGGGTACATCTGGTCAAAATCGGTGTCCAGACCCGCTGGCATACACTGGATAATCGGGATTTTGGCATTGAACGCTCCTTCCGGACCGGAAACCTGCCGCAGCCCTCCCCTGACCAGTTCGCGGACAATCTCCTCCAGGCAAAACCGGTGGAGATGTCCGCGTACATCCAGGATAAAATGGAGTTTACAGGACTGATCGTGAATGCAGGCCTGCGTTTTGACTACTTTGATCCGGATTATTTATCTCCCATTGACTGGGGACAGGGAGAACTTGACGAAATCCCCGACCCGGACAACCCGGGCAGCACACGCTCCAACCGTGAGCCCGCCAAAGTGGATATGCAGCTTAGCCCTCGCCTCGGGGTGGCATTCCCGATTTCGGAGACAGGTGTGATGCGTTTTTCCGCGGGACTCTTCTTCCAGATTCCCTCATTCGGGCTCCTCTACACCAATCCTGAATATGAGGTCAATCCGGCTTCCCTCTCGAACTCATTCGGCAACCCCGGTATTAATCCTGAACGCACCCTCTCGTTTGAGATCGGATTGCAGCAGGGTTTCACCAGCCGCATTGGAATGGAGATCACCATCTTTTCCAAGGATGTGCGGAACCTGACCGGACAGGAAATCTCCCGAACTCCGCAGGGCGACTTCGTGATCCGGTGGATCAACCGGGATTACGGGACGATCCGGGGCCTCACATTCTCCCTGTTCCAGCGGCCGGGCGGCCGCCTGAACTGGACCATTGACTATACCCTGCAGTTTGCAGAGGGAACCTCCTCCAGCCCCGGAGAGGCGTTCGGCCGCCAGCAGGCCGGACTGGATGAAATCCTCTCCCTTGTTCGCCTGGACTGGGACCGCCGACATGTACTCAACAATACGATCACACTGGAACCTGTCTCCGGGCTCTCCATCACGTTCATCAACCGGCTGCAGAGTGGTACGCCTTACACAACGGTGCGGGAATTTATTCGCTCCGTAAAAAAGAATAATGCGACCAAACCGCTCATCTTCGGGACAGACGTACGCATGTATTACCGTATTCCCGGAATCGGCCCGAACGTACAATTATTCCTGCAGGCACAGAATGTCTTTGATACCGTTCAGGAAGTTGGCGTATACGAAGATACCGGCCGTGCCGATGAATCCGTTACTCTAGAACTCTTCCGGCGGACCGGTGCACAGGTCGGCGGACTCAACAGTCTGGATGAATTCTATTATCGGCAGGAAAATTTCGGGGCACCCCGCAAGGTCAGTATTGGGCTCAACTACCGTTTCTGATGCAGTGCACAAAACTTCAATACATCCTGATTGGTCTGGGCTTGCTCTATATCCTGCCCGCGATCACGCAGGGGCAGAATATTCCTGCTGACCTCAGGGGAGACGAAGATCTGATTGCACGCGGGGTACTGGACGGAAACCTGATTGAAACCAACTTCCGGAATCACGGCGAACTTGCGCGATGGAATGACATCCCGTGGGGGATCTGGCCGCGCGGCATCGGCGGGCGTCATATTGATGGCGTGGGAATCATGGTCGCCGGACAAGTTCCCGGGGAGCGTCTCAAATGGCCGGATTTTTTTCCTGGAGCCCGAAGCGATACCATCCTGAATCCGGTCATCCTGACGTACCGGGATTTTGGCAAACGGTTAAGTCCGGATGGCTCCCTCTGGGGATGGACTCCGCTCCCGGGCTTCATGAATGAGAATCGCCTGGATCCAATTACCGGTCAGCGAACGCCAACCCCCGCCCTTAGCGATGACCCCACCTCCTGGCCCCAATTCTGGCCTGACCGGCTGAACAACCCGGACGATCCCGGCTGGCCGGGAAACTGGAACGGCTTCTTTGGGCGGAGCGTCTTCAATGCCGATCTGGAAAGTTTCTATGTGATGGATGACTTTACAGATCTCGAGTATGCCATTGATTCCGAAACCCGGCGCCCGAACAGTGAATACGGCGTGTATTATGCAAGCAGCGCAGACTCCACCATCGGAGGAATGGGATTGCAAACCCAGGTTCGTCTGTTTCAGTGGGCGAATGTGCTGGCCGAAGATCTCATGTTCATTCTCTATCGGATTTCAAACGTCACCAATAAAACGCATACGGATCTTTATCTGGGACAAATCATGGATTATGGCCTCGGCAATGAGGAGGGCGACGAGAATGCTGCATTCAACCCGCAGCAGGATGTTGCCTATGGATGGGATCAGGACGGGATTGGCACACGTCCGACGGGAGGCAACTACGATCTGGGATACACCGGGTTTGCATTCCTTGAGAGCCCGGCCCGGGCGAGTGATGCACTGGATAATGACGAAGACGGCATGACCGATGAATCCCGGTTTAACGGACCCGGCACCCTTGTGGAGGGGCAGCAGCAGATCCTGGGAGTTGCCAACTCCATGTACAACACGGCAGATTTTGAGGCCTATTATGGCCCCATTGAGTCACGCCCGGCCTATATTGCCGGACGCTGGTGGACCGGAGATGAGAACATGGACTGGGTTGGCTTTTCCGATGAAAATGACAACGGAGTTCTGGATCCCGGCGAAGCACTCAATAATGATGTAGGCCGGGATGGCCAGGGACCCTTTGATCTGGGATACCCCGGGCCGGATGACGGAGAGGCGGACGGAATTCCAACGCTTGGAGAGCCCAATTTTGATGAACTGGATGTAGACGAGTCTGACCAGGTTGGCCTGACCGGGTTTGATTTGCAGACCCGCCCCTTTTATGAAAGCGGAGACAACCTGCGTGATGACGCGTGGATGTGGGATCGAATCATTAATAATGCCCAGTTCCCTCTGGGAACCAAACCCGAAGAATTCAAAGCAGATCTGGAACCCTTCATCCTTTTCTCGTCCGGCCCGATTGGCCTTGAGTCCGGCGGAACCGACTTCTTCTCCACGGCCTGGATCTTTGGAGAAGATGAGCGTGACTTCTTTAAGAACCGTCGTACCGCCCAAAGCATCTTTAACGCGGACTATACGTTTGCCCAGCCCCCATTCCTGCCCGCACTGACCGCTGTTCCCGGTGATGGACGCGTTGTGCTTAGCTGGGACACCGTGGCCGTCCGAAGTTTTGACCGCTTTACTCAGGAATTCGACTTTGAGGGATTCAAACTCTACAAAGGGACCGATCCCCTGCTCTTTGATGCACGCACCATTACGGACATAGACGGTACCGCCACCTTCTATAAGCCCATTGCTCAGTGGGACCTCGATAATGATATCCAGGGGCCCGTCACCGTTCTAGAAGGAGAGGCGGTCTACAATCTAGGGGACAATACCGGACTTCAGTTTTATTACATTGACGAAGATGTCACCAACGGGATTACCTACTATTATGCGCTCGTGGCCTATGATCGGGGATTTGGGGATCCTGATGATCTGTCAAAAGAATCCATTGATCCGCAGGAGAACTCCTTCAATGTCAGTGTAAATCAGGCAGGACGCTTAACCGGGTTCTCACGCAATGCGGCCGTTGTTGTCCCCCGATCTGCCCCTGTCGGATATGTTGAGGGCGGCGCAAATGAGGATCTGAGCCGCGTGACCCAGGGGCTTGGATCCGGATCCATTCATGTTCGGGTGATCCAGGAACTGCAAGCTGACTTTGACGGGATCTACCGGATTTCTTTCTTTAGCGAACCCATATCCGAAGTTTCAGATCTGTACCGGACAAGGGCCTATGATGTGATCAATATCGTTTCAGGTGAAACGCTCATTGATCCCTCTCCAATCATTGATGCGACTCCTCCTGCAGGTGGATTTATCATTGACATCAACAACATTGAGTGCCCTGCCCCACTGGGCTGCGAATTGGATGCACTGCAAACGGGCTTCCTGGCCAATGAAGGGACCGAAAATGAAATTTATGACCTGGATCCGCGCACTCTGGATGGGTACTCCACCAACTGGATTGCTTCGGTAGACCGGGATACCACATCGGCCTTCAGTGCATCACCGGACGACTATCAGCTCATCTGGGTATCCCCCAGTGATTCTCTTTATCGTCCGCCGCGATTCTTCGGTTACCTGCGGGATGAGGTTCCTGTTTTCACCATCAACAAAACCAAAAACACCCCTGCAGAACTCTTTATGCAGGACACAAATGACAGCGGAGTATTTGATGCCGGAGATCAGGCGATTATTGCGGAGCGGCCCGGAAATCGCGGCCCCTGGCGTTTTCGTTACCGGATCAAATTCAACTCTCCTGACGGGAGTTCCAATCCTCCTTCTGCCGGGAATTCCTTTCATATAAGTAGCAGAAAACCGTTCGCAACTGGAGATTTCTTCCAGTTCACCCTGCGTTCATCGCAGATTGATACGGATCTGGCACGCAGCGAGCTGGACCGGATTGCCGTGGTGCCCAACCCCTATGTAGGCACCTCTTCGTTTGAGCCAAGGAGCCAGATTGAAGGCCGGGGGGAACGGCGAATACAGTTTATTAACCTTCCACCCCAGTGCACCATACGCATCTTTAACATCCGTGGAGAACTGATTCGCACCCTCCATCATGATGGGGGCACCAGTGATGGGGCCGAGTGGTGGGATCTCCGAACGGAAGAGCAGCAGGATATTGCCTACGGCGTGTATGTGTTCCATGTTGAAGCCCCCAACATTGGTGAGCATGTGGGAAAATTCGCCCTTGTTAAATGATCCCTGTCATCCGCATCCTGATCCGCCAGTTTGTACTGCCGATACTCCTGCTCTTCGGCAGTTCAGATCTCGTGTTTGCACAAAGCCGTACGGGAACCACTGCCGCCAGTTTCCTGACGCTTGGAACCGGTGCACGGGGACAGGCACTAGGGCATGCCTACACCGCCGTCGCAACCGGTGCAGACGCACTTTTCTGGAATCCTGCCGGTGCAGCCCGTTCCTACGGGAATCATGGTTCGGGAAGCGTATTCCTCTCCCATTCGCGCTGGTTTGCAGACATTGACTACAATGCTGCAGGAGTGGTTGTGCCAGTATTTGGGGATCGGATCCTGGGACTGAGCGTCGCCGCCGTGAACTACGGCGACATGATCGTACGGACCGTCGCATTGCCTGAAGGAACCGGGGAAACCTTCCGTGCAAGCGATTTCAGTTTAGGTCTCACCTACGCACAGCCGCTCACCCAGTCCTTCTACTTTGGCGGGACCGCCAAGTATGTGCGTCAACAGATCCGGGATATGACCGCCAGTACGATTGGCTTTGACTTCGGATTTGTGTTGCAGTCCGAATATCTGCGTGGGTTGATTATTGCAGCCTCTATCCAGAATTTTGGCGGGAAGATGCAGATGACCGGTGTCAACAGCATTGTATTTGTTGACATTGACGAGACGATCAGCGGCAATAACCCCGATATCCCGGCCCGCATTGAGATGGATTCCTGGGATTTGCCGCTCTCTTTCAAGTTTGGCATTGCCATGCCCGTAGTGAAGGCCGGCATGATTGAGTTATCTGCTCTGGCGGATATACAGCAGAGTAACGATAACAGTTTGAACGCAGATGCGGGAGCACAGTTACGTGTCCGCAACCGAACCTTTAATTTTGATCTCCGGGGCGGGTACAAGGATCTGTTTCTGGACAATGTAGACAGTCACCTGACGTTTGGCGCTGGAGTAGATGTGCGCACCTTCGGTGTCCGGCTTGGCTTTGATTATGCATATACGCCATTTGATCTTCTTGGGCAAACGCAGGTGGTGGATTTTCGGGTCTACTTCTGAGTGCAGGGGGATTTTCCTGCTCTTAATTTTACTTGCCGGTTGCTCCACGCCGCATAGCGAACAGGATCAGGCGCTGGCACACATTAACGGGCATACGATCACAGTCGGCGATTTTGAGCGTTCCTATGTTCAGGATCTAATTCAGCGCGGCCACAACGATACCCCGGAAGCCCGTTATGCCCATCTTGACCTGCTCATTGAACAACACCTCTGGTATGAGGAGGCGCTGCGCCGTAATCTGGACTCCGACTCCCTGCTCTCTGCATTCACCGACCTCGCCCGTAAGCGTGCAATCGGCGGGCGTTACTATGAACTTGAATTTCTGGAACAGCTTCCAGCGATAACGGGCGCAGAAATTCGTCAGGCCTTTGCCCGGTACAAGCAGCCGGTGATGGCACGTCACCTCTTCTATCGTAATGAAACAGATGCTCGTGCTGCACATGCACGAATAGAGAGTGGTACCCCGTTCCTTGACGAGGCGCAGACTACCTTTGGAACCGAACATTTTGATTCCACCGCAGGCTGGCTCGGCGAAATACGATACTTTCAGGTGGATGATGCCTTTGCAGAGGCCGCCTTTGCATTATCTGTCGGGGACTACTCCGAACCTGTTCGGAGCCGGCAGGGCTGGCATATCATCCGGGTTGAGGACCGCTTAAATACGCCCATTCTCACTGAATCGGAGTTCCAGAATCGGAAAAACGGGATTGCAGGCCTCCTGCGGATCCGCCGAAGACGATTGGAAGGAGACCAGTTTGTTCGCACCTTCATGGAAACCCGAAATGTGCAAATCAATCCCGAAGGAGCCCGTTCACTGCAAGCCGCACTAAGCCGGATCACAGGTATGTCCGTCTCTCTTAACAACATGTATGATACGGCGGCTCTCCCTCTTACACCAGATACACCGCTTGCGACCTTTACCCTGAATGGACGCACCCATACCTTTACCGGTGATGACTATTTCTTCTGGTTCTCTGAACTTCCGCGATCAGAAATGACCTCCAATACAATGGCCTCACTTGGACGTGCACTCCGCAATGAAGCTTTTGCACTGGCAGGATTGGAATCAGGACTTGAGGATGATCCACTTGTTCAGGAAAATACTGCCGAGGCTATCCGAGGCTACCTTGCGAACTCTATGCAACAACGGCAACCCGACAGTACACGATTGCCTGCACTCAAATCCGTTGCGTCTATCCGCATAGACACCCTCCTCTTTCAGCAAATTATGGTCCACTGACGGTTAGCATCAGGTGTGCATCCAGATGAATTCAACATTCTTCTTCGTTGCACCTCACGCTATACACAGGATCTTGGGGCTATGTTATGTTGGATCCGGTTCCCTCATGTTAGCATCCACCCTGATGCATTCATGTCGTTTCCGCCGAGTAAATGGTCAGTAAGAGTTCAGCATCATCAATGAGTTCATACGTCGGCTTTTTTTTCGAAAGTCTTTCGCTCTCATCCAATATGATTGGAACTCCGTCCCCTCGTTTTTCTATGTAGGAACTACGTTCTATATCCCCAACTGACTCTGCAATCGGTGTTTCTGAAAGCAAACTGGCAATCAATTCATTCCGCGTTGACTGACGAAGGTGTATGTTGTCAACCGTCAACGTATTGGGAAGAGCACCCGGTGAATAGATTTCCAGCCGATCATCAAACATGAAGAACCGTATCTTGGACCCATACATTGAATAGTCCCGATGGGCTACGGCATTAACCACAGCTTCGAATACGGCTCGTTCGCTGAACTGAGGCTTTTCAACACGATGAGGCTGTTTAATGGCACCAACCGTTTGATTCTTTTTCAAAAAAATCATGGTGTCCCTGATCTGACGATCAAGAGGCCCACAAATCTTTTTCGCATCCATCTGATAATTGGAATCCTGCCTTGTTCCCCTGTACCGCACAGCCTCAATAAACGCGTTGGGCAAAAATCTCTCTGGGTGTTCACAGCAAGACAATATGCCTGCTACCGAGACAACCAGACTCCCGTTGTCCTCTTCGACCAACAACGAACGTTTTAAGAGAACGACATCAGGCCTTTCATTCGAACGTGTGATGTATCTTCTCCGTAGTTCCGTGTGCAAATTATCGATGCCTGATCGGGGAACCGGTTGTTCTTCAAATCTGATCAACCGGGCTTGGCTTCGCTGCTGAAACAGGCGGGCAAGGACTTCCGGCGACATTTTTCGCACTGAACTGCCCTTTCGATGAAAATAGCCGCCCGAACTTTCGTGAACAAAGAGGCTGCGCGGAATCTCAATCTTGAGGATAATCTTTGAAGCGCCTGTACTGTCAGGGAGTTCCATTCGAAATGAATGAAAAGAAACAGGAGGGGTAATGCTGTCGTCACAAATTTCGCACACATAGCGCTCAACAGCATCCAAACGCTCTAACGGGATGCCAATGATTTCACGAGTTTCATCGTCCACGCCTAGAACAAGCACGCCGCCTTTTGCATTGGCCATGGAGGCAAGTTCGTTGGCTAGTTTGTCTTGCTCTGGACCAATAACCCGTTCTCCTCTGAACCTGACAGTTTTAAGCGTAAGCGGACTGTCCTCCCCGAGACGTATTTTTCGCAGCAGTTGTTCCGGGCTATTAAACATCATCTTTTCCGGGTGCAATGCGACGGGAACGGTCTTCAAATGCTTTACTTCCTCCCTTCATAATCGTGCAGATATGTTCCCTCCTTTTTTCGTCTGAAGATATCCATTATAGTCTTTTTTATTCCCCCGCAATGCGGAGAAAGAGCCATAACCAGTTCCGAATCATCATTAACAATTATGTTAGCATTGGGAATGTAGTCATATTCACTCAAAATCCCCGCACTTCGGATCACTGTTTTTGGATAAAGATCCATCTTTCTCTTTGGCTGCCACGTACGAACCAAACCTGTCTTCCCTTCGTTCATGTCACTGATTTCTTCTCCATAGCAGTCTGATCCGGCATCTCCATGAGTTCTATGCGGACGATCCCGCGTCCTGTTCGGTGTCCACAAACCGCTGTGCACGTCTTATCTTGACGGAATCCATGCCGACGAATACAGAAAAGACGGTCAACACCAAACTCGCCGAATGCCTGCGCAGCAAGCATCCAGGCTGGACGATTGGTGCAGAACAGGCCGGAGTATTTGTGGAAAAACTTAAGCAGCCGGATATCGTCATCTCGCATGAAAATGGATTGACGGTCATTGTGGAAACGGAGTATGCTCCTGCGCGGACGGTTCGGGCAGATGCAAAGTCGCGGCTGGGTAAGAAAATTCAACGGACCGGAGAAGAGATCGAAGTGTGCCTTGCGGTCCGGCTTCCGGCCTCTCTTCGTCAGACTGCGCAAAAAGATCTGGATACGGCGGTTCAAACGGCAACCTATTCCTTTGTTCTGTTTCTGTATGGAGGTGAAGAGGGGGCATTGGCCCGCATAGAGCAATGGCCAGGGGACGGATGGCTTGAGGGGAGT
>JAJECE010000014.1 GCA_022822185.1 Rhodothermales bacterium
GAATCTCCTTCCTGATTATATTCATTCTACCCATCTGACCAAAAAAAGTTCCCCCTCATTGTTATTTATGGATATAGTGTGCCACGAACAAAGTACATGGAGGTAAGGCAATGACTTAGCTACAATGTATGAAACTGTACAAGGGATGGAGGCAGGCCCTCCACAACCGCTGTGCAGGCGGAGGTTGTAAACCACCCACAGCTGCGGCAGTTAAAAGGTGTCGTGGTGAGCGTGTCGGGAAAAGGCAGGTGTAGAAACCTGTCAGGTGTTCATCGTAAAGTCGAACGAAAGTGAATCATGGATGACGTGTCGAAATGAGATAGATGACGGTCAAAACCGGGGTAGTGTATCAATCCCGGGACGAGATTGGCGGGTGCCTGCTTACTGGCCAACTGGCCTCCGGCATATAAATGACGAGACTGCGATGTGGGCCCTTATATGGAACGTGGGAACCTGTCGGGGTGATGTGAAGGGAACGTGTCAAGCGGGCAGTCCCTGCAAGACATTGAGTACCAACGCACTCCACAGGGGCGGATCATCCCGTAGTAGTGTAGAAATTTCTGTAATGGGAATGGAGCGAAGGGTGTGAACCATGCAGCGTAAGGCAATGGAGCAACCAAACGGGAGGACTTCGGCGCAAAACGCAAGGCTGTTATACTCAACGGCTGCATGGTAAGAGCCGTATGAAGCGAGAGTTTCACGTACGGTTCTGTGAGAGCCGGGGGGTGAAAATCCCCCCGGCTACTCGACATTCCCGAGATAAACGAATTTTGTATATTGTCGTAATCAGATAGACGGGAGCATGTTGGGGGGTATCGAAACGGTCCAAATCTGTGAGCAAAGTCCGGCGGAATGTATGTTAAGGTACACGCACTGCTGATTATGGTTTGCAAAAAATTGATTTCCGTGCATCTGGAAGCCAATCCTCCTGACATGGGCATCATTGTACACTTAAGCAAGTGTAGGCAAGATTATGCAACAACCTGCTGACGTTTTAACCTCATCTCAAGATGCACCCAGCAGGTATGATGGTGCGCGGTCAAGGGAAGATGCGAGTCCCGCAACGGATGTGTCACCGGAGATTGCCGAATCGATCCTGTCAGCAAATCATCTCTACCAGGGAGATTGTATCCGGTTGATGGAAAATATAAAGGACCATTCTGTTGATTTGATCCTCTGTGATTTGCCTTATGGTACTACCCAGAATAAATGGGACAGTCAAATCCCCCTTGATCAACTATGGGAAGCCTATCGAAGGATAATTAAGCCCAGAGGGGTCATTGCATTAACATCACAGGGCGTGTTTACGGCTAAACTCATTCTTAGCAATGAACAATGGTTCCGCTATAAATTTGTCTGGGTAAAGAGCAAGCCTACAAACTTCTTGAATGCCCGGCGGCAGCCTCTGAGGCAGCATGAAGATATCTGCATCTTCTATCTCAGACAGCCAAAGTATCGTTCTGTAATGTGGCTGGCGGATCCATCTGATAAAGGAACCCGTAAGGATCAGTATACAGGAAGTTACGGAGATTTTAGGCCGGTTTATGTAAAGAGTACCGGTGAGCGTTTTCCCACAGATACGCTCTACTGCAAAACGGCTGAAAGTGAAGCAGGAGGATGTGTTTGGCATCCCACACAGAAACCCGTCGCCCTGGGGAGGTACCTCATTCGGCTATTTACCGGGAAAAACGGGCTTGTGCTCGATAATGCTTTCGGCAGCGGTAGTTTTCTGGTCGCGGCAGCTATGGAAGGGCGCAGATATATTGGTATTGAAAAAAACGAAGATGTACATCTTTTCAAGAACGAACGGATTGATTATATGAAAGTCGCCCATCAGAGACTAGTTGAAGTTGAAAACGATATAGCCGGGAAAAATCTGCCTCCACCGCTGTTGTCATCACTTCAACCCAGTGCCAGAATTGGACAGGTCGGCGATTCATGTATGATTGATGTGGATGGCGGGTTAGATTCTTCGTGAGTCACAGGGTGAATCATGCCTGACGTATCCTGCAGCAAACGGTCACGGACAATGGATCTCACTGCTAATGTTCAGGACCGGGCTCGTTCCGATAATCGGGCGATCAAAGATGCGAAAGGTAAACAGACCATACGGTTTGAAAGCGGAAATCTATTCCCGTGTTTTGCTTTTCGGTGATCAATCAAAGGCGGATCAATCAAAGGCGGCGGTTATTCTACATACGGCAAGCATCTCAGTTCTTTCCAAAGCAAATCTGATGGTATTCATGATTAACTACGATAGGTTTCATTTATCCCTCAAACGCCTGCAGGAACAGCATGAACACTATACACGACTGGATCCGTCAGTTGCTGTCCTGATTCGTGAGGCAGTCATGGAGTCCGTCATTCAACGCTTTGAAGTTTGCTATGAATGCTTGTGGAAGGCGATGAAACGGTACATGATTGAGGAACTTGGACTGTCCAGTGTTCCAAACAGTCCAAAGCCGCTCTTAAGGTTGGCAAACGAAAACGATCTTCTGTCTGGATCGTTGGCACAATGGTTCAAGTATGCGAACGTCCGAACAGATACATCTCATGACTATGATGAGGATAAGGCGTTGGCATGCCTTGATCTGGTACCGGACTTTATTGCGGATGCGATCCAGCTCTATAATGAAATGACCGGAGAGCCATGGATATAACTCAAGACGCAATTCACATTAGCATGGACGAGTACAAAGTGCTCCAGACATTGCTTGAACAGTACCTTCCCGGCACACCTGCCTGGGTATATGGTTCCCGTGTGAAGTCAACATCTACGCACAAATCCGACTTGGACCTCGTAGTCTTTGCGACACCTGAACAGCGGCCGCAGGTCCATGATCTGCGGGAAGCCTTTGAGGAAAGCGACTTACTGTTTCGGGTGGACTTGTTTATATGGGATGACTTACCGAAGGTATTTCAGGAAGAGATCAGGGAAATGCATGTGGCTCTGGAATAGCGGCATTTTTTAGAGATGACGATCTCACCCGTAATAGCCTGCACAGGCGGGTGCTGGGCTGCTCGCATCAGGTCAACACAGACCATTCCCAGAATGCAGTATTTTCCATGGAGGAAAGCCCTGACCCGCATAGCAGGCATCGGATGGTACGGAAATCCTGCGGATGCCTCAGAGTTGAATGAAAGGTTTGAACTCAGGCTATGAGGCTTCCAAGTGCCATTCGGGACATACAGTAACTGGTTCCGTCTCCATTCTAATTGTGCTTTAACATCATCCCGATGTCAGAGGAATCAGATAGCGTCTGTATTGATCTGGATAAACCAGACAATACTCAAAATTCAGCTACCGGATGATGGAACGGAATGAAGACGAAAGCGGACTCTCGGTATCCGTCCCCGTTGTATCGGGGCTCTCAGGCCCGTCTTCTACGATCTGATCCGTTCCGCAGAACCGATCAAATGCCTGGATTAAGTCCACTGCAATTGCCTCGGCGCTGCGCCCCTCAATGTGTCTGCGTTCAATAACGTACATCACATCCCCACCCTTGATCAAGGCCATAAACGGGGAGGAGGGAGGAATACCGACCAGCAAATCCCTCGCAGCAGTGGTCGCCGTGAGGTCCTGCCCCGCGAATACCGTCACCGCCCGGTCTGGTTGCGTCTTATTCTGCATGGCTAAGCCAACCGCGGGGCGCGCCATGGCCGCCGCGCAGCCGCATACAGAGTTTACCACCAGCAGCATTGTCTGGTCGGAGGTCATGTCAAATGCACTCGTCACCTCTTCGGCGGTTCGCAACTCCTCCACGCCGAATCGGGTGAGTTCCTGACGCATCGGAGATACAAGATGTTCGGGGTATGGCATGATAGAATCAATAAGCGATATACAGGGTATGGATTTCCTGTGTACACGCAGGGGAGCAGATTGTTCCTGTGAAATTATGATCAGGAATTGACGCTTCCCATTCCCACTATACAAGTCCCTAAAAGAGTTCGTTGCGGGCACTATCCGCCTCGCCGGCATCAATCTCACGGGCATTCACACCTGCAATCTGATCTGCCAATACCTGCCCGTAGGTTGGATAGCATGAGCGTTCCATCCGGGCTTCTGAATCCCAGAGACGTGCCCGAATCAATGCTTTTGCGCAATGGAGGAATGCCTCTTCAACTGTCACCTTGAGAACTGAGATGGGTAGTTTTCCCTTGATCGCAAGCGGCGCACGCAACTTCGGATCAATGGAGATCTCTGCCTGTCCGTTGACACGCAATGTCTCCGTGAAGCCGGGTATGAAGAAGAGCAGGCCTACATACGGGCGTTCAACAAGATTCATCAATGTATCCACCTGGCGGTTCCCCGGTCGATCAGGCAGCAATAATGTCTTATCGTCTGGAATATGTGCCAGTGAGCCCGGCGGGTCCCCACGCGGCGAAGCATCCGCCCGTCCATCGGCGCGTGCGGAACTGATGACATAGAATGGAGAGAGTGCAATGAACTTTCTGCAGTGGATATCCAGATGATCCAGGACCTTGAGTTCCGCCCTTGGCGCAGGCGGACGATAGGTCGTACGCAGTTCTTCAATGGTATTAACGGTCATGTGTATCTCCCTGGAAAAACGTAATAATGAACCGAATTCACGGTCTGTGTGTACTATCGGATGGGTAGGTTCAATCTTCGGATACTAAATTCAGAGATTCATACCCACCACCAAGGTAATATACTACGATGCGTGTATATATTCTTCTCTGTACGGTCTGCCTTGCGGGCTGCTCTCAAAGCCAGCAACTGCGTACACAGGACTCGCCCTCCCTGCAAGCGGTTTCGTCGGTGAGTCCAGTCATTCCTTCCGCCGCAATTGCATCTGAGTTGCGCACCTTTGCAGCATCCTGGCAGGGAACCCCGCATCTAGAGGGAGGAAAAGACCAGACAGGCGTGGATGCCCCTGGACTCGTAGTGGCCGTTGCGGAACAGATAATGGGGCTTTCGCTTCCGCATTCAACAGCACGGCAACTGGGATTCGGTGTAGAAGTCGAACGAAGTTCCCTCATACCGGGAGACATTGTATTCTTCCGCCCTACAAGTATGCCGAGGCATGTGGGTATTTACCTTGGCTCACAGGAATTTCTGCACGTTTGGCCGGAAGACGGAGTCACTATCGGACGAATTGATGAACCGTACTGGAGCGGTGCCTACTGGGCTGGGAAACGCATTCTGGGGCAGCAGATCCCGGTACATACCCCCGTTACAGCCGGAGAGACTCCAGATAGTCTCGGAAATCGGCGTGTAGGGTGGTGACCATAACCATAATAATCTGAGTATGAATGCCTGTTTATCTCACTGAAAAAGCACTGAAGAAACTGAAAGCAGATATCCATCACGCACGTACGGTGGAACGTAAGCGTATCTCAAATGAGATCGCCGAAGCCCGTGCACATGGTGATCTTTCCGAAAATGCCGAATATGATGCGGCCAAGGAGGCACAGGGCAAACTGGAGGCGCATATTGCGCAGATGGAGAACACCCTGGCAGAAGCCCGACTCGTGAATGAAGAGGATGTCGATGCTTCCAGAGCCCGGATCCTGTCTACCGTTCGCTATGCGAACTTGAAGACCGGTAAAGAAAAGACCGTTACTCTCGTATCTGCACCCGAAGCAGATGTTGCCAGCGGACGCATTCCGATTACCAGTCCCATCGGGAAGGGACTCCTGGGGAAAGCTGTGGATGAAGAAGCGGTCATTGAAGTCCCGGCCGGCGAACTGCATGTGAAGGTGCTGGAAATTACCCGGGATGGGCAATGATTGACCTGCGCAGTGACACGGTGACACGCCCGTCCGAGGGAATGCGCCGTGCCATGGCAGCTGCCGAGGTGGGGGATGACGTATTTGGGGAAGATCCAACCGTAGAGGTACTGCAGGACACAGTTGCAAAGCTTCTCGGCAAAGAAGCGGCACTCTTTGTCCCATCGGGAATGATGGGAAACCAGTTGGGGATTCATGTACATACTCGGCCCGGCGACGAAGTCATTGTGGAGAGAAAGAGTCACATCTTTAACTACGAATCTGGAGCCGCCAGCAGTTTAAGCGGAGTGACGCTGCATGTCATTGAGGGAAAGGGAGGACGGTTCCAGAAAGACCAGTTACTGGGTGCACTGCGAAACGGCCATTACTGGGAATCCACCTCCACCCTGCTATGCCTGGAAAATACCCTCAATATTGCCGGAGGGCTACTGAATCCGTTTCTGGAATTGCAGGAACTGGTCGACTGTGCGCATGAGCATGGGCTGGCATGCCATCTTGACGGCGCCAGATTGTGGAATGCTTCGGTTTCCACCCAGATTCCGGTGCACAAGTATGCGGCTCCCTTTGATACCGTAACCGTATGCCTTTCCAAAGGATTGGGCGCCCCGGTGGGATCCGTGTTTGCAGGTACCGAAAAAACAATCCGGCGTGCACACCGGCGTAGAAAAGAGTTGGGAGCAGGAATGCGGCAGGTCGGCATCCTGGCGGCCGCCGGGCTCTATGCACTTGAGCATCATCTCGCTGATCTTGAACAGGATCATGCGCATGCGCAGCGTCTGGCAGATGGGCTGGCCACTCTTCCCTCCATTCATGTTCCTCCTCCCCCTACGAATATCGTGCTGATCCAGTTGACAGATATAGAACTCACAACTGATAGTTTGCTCAGGCGCTTACATGAGCAGGGAGTCCTAATGGTGGAAGTTGGCCCAAATACACTGCGGGCCACGGTTCACCGGGATCTCTGTACAGAAAATATTGATACTGCGATCCGGGCGTTTGAGCAGGCACTCAAACGACCGTGACCTTAAGGGATGGCAGTCGGCTGCAGGTCGCCTCCAGCCGATCCCCCTGGACAACCGGGCCCACGCCCTCTGGTGTACCCGTATAAAGCAGGTCTCCGTGTTCCAGCGTAAAGATTTTAGAACAGTATGAGACTAGGTGCGCAACCGGGAAGATCATGTCCTGTGTAGTTCCATGCTGTTTCACGGTGCCATTCACTTTGAGCGACAGTGTTAGTTCCTGAGGATTCCCGATTTTGTCTGCGGGCACCAGTTCTCCAAGTGGAGCAAACGTATCAAATCCTTTCGCCACACTCCACGGTTTACCCATCCTCTTCGCTTCCGACTGTAAATCCCGTGCTGTCATATCTAATCCGATTGCATAGGCCGTTACATGATCAAGGCTGCGCTGTGGGGGGATATCCCGCCCGCCCAGTCCGATCATGGCGACCAGTTCCATTTCGTGATGGACGTTTGAGGTCATGGAGGGGAGACGAATGGCCTCATGCGAGCGTATAAGTGCAGTAGAGGGCTTCAGAAAAATGATCGGCTGCGCCGGAACGGCAGCGTTCATTTCTGCGGCGTGCTTTGCGTAGTTTCGACCGATGCAGAGCACTTTGCCGACACGCACTCGCTCCATAGTAGATGGGTCAGTCAGTATCATCAGAATAAATTGGGAACCTATTTAAATTAGACGCATAACAGTGGGCTACCGAAAAATTGCGCGTCAAATTGGCGCACTTATACTATAATCAATGTTTGCAGTTGTCAATATCAGCGGAAAGCAATACCGCGTTGCCGAAGAAGATACGCTTTTCATTCCCTATGAGGCGGAGGCCAAGGAGGGAGACACCCTTCATTTCCCGGAGGTTCTTCTGGTTGTGGATCAGGAAGACGTAAAGATTGGCCGTCCTCATGTGGCCGGTGCACAGGTGACCGGCGAGGTGGTTCAGCATGTCCGCGGGGACAAGATCATCGTGTTCAAGAAAAAACGCCGCAAGCGTTACAAGGTCAAGCAAGGCCATCGGCAGCGGTATACCCAAATCCGAATTTCATCGCTCTCCATTGAAGAATAGACAAGAGTTACTATGGCACATAAGAAAGGACTAGGTTCCACCAAGAACGGTCGCGACTCCAAGCCCAAGATGCTTGGGGTGAAGGTCTATGCCGGCCAGCATGTCTCGGCTGGAGGCATTATCGTGCGTCAGCGAGGCACACGCATCCACCCGGGCATCAATGTTGGCAGGGGGGGCGACGACACACTCTTTGCCCGTGCGGAAGGGATTGTCCGGTTCGCAAGTGGGCGCAAAGACCGCAAGATGGTGCATGTTGACCCCATTGCATCGGCCTGATTCCCTGGAGGTCCGCCTCGATCTCCAGCCTCAACTATGGTATTGAACTAACACGTAATCACCCCAATGGGTACAATGAATCGTATGCGGGAAAACACGGGCATCGTCCTGTGGATTCTCGTTATTTCCTTTGGCGGTCTCTGGGTTCTCCAGGACTCTGGAGTATTTGACACGATTGGCGCGGATCCTCTCGGGAAAGTGATCGTCGTGGATGGGGACCCCATCACCCGGGAGATTTACAGCCGGCAGCTGGAAGCGCAGCTGGAACAGGTACGGCGCAGCAATAACGGGAATGTGCCGCCACAGCAGTTGGAGGCCGAGCGGGAGCGGGCGTTCAATGCTCTGGTGGAAAATAAACTGCGTGAACACATGATGGACGAGATCGGGGTAACGGTCAGTGACACGGAGGTACGGGAACTCATTCTTGGTGAGAACCCTCATTGGATTGTGCGGCAGAATTTTTCGGATGGTCAGGGGGGGATCAATCGTGCGATCCTGCAGAATGTGATTGATGATCCGGCGCAGGCACCGGCACTCATCCAGTTGGAGCAGTATATACGGCTGGACCGCCGGGAGCAGCGGCTGAATCAGCTTCTGGAAGCTTCTGTACGCGTATCCGAGGTCGATGCAAAGGCAATGTGGGAACTTGAACAGAAGCGGGCGGATGTTGAATTTTTCTTTCTAAGGTACGCAGATGTACCAGATTCTCTTGTCACCATTACTGACCGTGATGTATCTCAGTATTACTCAGATAATCGGGAAGATTATGCGAAGGAACGGCTCTATTCTGTCCAGATTGCCTCCCTCTCCAGATTGCCGTCCCAGGAAGACACACTGGCAATCATGCAAGAGATTGAGCGGTTGCGTCAGGGATTTGCAGAAACAGAGAATGATTCCTTATTCCTTGCCCAGTCTGCCAGCGACGTAAACTGGTCGGATAATTTTGTTGGTGCCTCTACATTATCCCCCGGTGAATTGGCCATTCTATTTGAGCAGGACACCGAAGTCCAGGCGGGGGAGATTATCGGTCCCGTCATTGTGAATGGTCAGGTACAATTGATCAAGGTTGCAGCTGCACGCTCCGCGGAAGAAACCCATGTCCGTGCACGCCATATCCTCGTAAATGCCGATGATGATCCTGCTGCTGCTCGCGCTTCCATACAGGATGCCAGGCGAAGGATCCAGGCCGGGGAAGATTTTGGAGCCGTAGCCATTGAGATGAGTGATGATCAGGGGAGTGGTGCGAATGGCGGAGATCTTGGATGGTTTGGACCGGGGAGGATGGTGGCACCTTTCCAAGAGGCCGCTTTTGAAGCTGACATTGGAGACTTGGTTGGTCCCGTGGAAACCACCTTTGGGTTCCATCTGATTGAAGTTACGCATCGGGCATCGGTGGATGTACAATTATCTCGACTAGCGTACACGATTGATGTATCGGTGGCTACGCTGAACAATCTTCAGGAATCTCTGGAAGATTTACGCTACTATGCGGAAGAGGAAGGCGACTTTATCAGTGAATCGGAACGGCGCGATATTGCGATTGAATCTCTGCAGATTCAGGAAGAGCAGACCGCCATTCCAGGGTTCGGACAAAGTTTTGCGATTGAGGCATTTTTGCGTGACGCGGGCGCGGGGGATATTAGCCCTGTGATCGAACTCAATGATGTTGCGCTGCTCGTGCATGTAGTCAGCATTGAATCAGCGGGGTACGAGGCGCTAGAGACGGTAGAAACCCAGATAAGAGAACTTGCACTCCTGGAGAAAAAACGTGACTATCAGGTGGATCAACTGCAGTCTGCCTATGATTCTGGCGGATTTGAGGGGCTTGCGGATGCGCTTGGGATCAGTCCCCAGATCGCCTCTGGAATCTCCTTTGACAATCCCGTTGTCAGTGGATTGGGGCGGGATTATCAGTTTATCGGGGCAGCCTTGGGACTAAATGCCGGAGAAGATTCCGGGGTCATGATGGGCGACAACGGAGCCTATGTTATTCGTACGAACTCCATCAGTGAACCTCCTGAAATCTCGGACGACGAGCTTGAAACCATGCTGAATGATCTCACCCGAGACCAGCAGAACCTTGTTCTTCAGGGCTGGATTACGACGCTTCGTGAGTCGGCGAAAATTGAGGATTTACGGACCGATTTACTGCCTCTTCAGTAGTAAGTTTTACATCATCCACCCAATCAGTCCGGTGGAGAAAGCGTTTAATTGGTTCTTCGGGAAGTTCTGGTGCAGGCAGGCGACACCACAGGATGTGGTGCTTAGATCCTGTTCAGTGCCTGCTCTAAATCCTCCAGCAGATCTTCCGCGTCTTCAATTCCGATGGATAAGCGGACTAGGTTGTCGCTGATTCCGAGATTGGCGCGTTCCTCGGCAGTGAGTGCACCATGTGACATTGTGGCAGGATGCCCAATCAGGCTTTCCACCCCGCCAAGGCTCTCGGCAAACGTGAAGACATTGAGTGAGTGCAAAATATCCCTTGTCTGCGCGGAGGAAGAGGTTCTGAGTACCGCAGCCAGCATCCCCCCAAAATCCGTCATCTGCTTTTTGGCCAGATCATGTCCGGGATCTGATCTTAGCCCCGGATAATTGACCTGTGCGATTTTCGGATGATCCGCAAGATAGGCGGCGACGGCCTGCGCATTAGAGCAGTGGCGCTCCATGCGCACATGAAGGCTTTTTGCTCCTCTGAGTACCAGAAAACAATCCATTGGACCGGGGATTGCCCCCACGCATTTCACTTGAAACCGTAAATGCTCGGTCCACTCTTCGCTATTGGTACACACAAAACCACCGACAAGATCTGAATGTCCTCCCAGATATTTGGTCGTAGAATGAAGGACCAGGTCTGCTCCTAGGGAGAGTGGCTGCTGCAGGTATGGCGATGCAAACGTATTATCTACGACGACTGCTGCACCAACCGAATGTGCGCATTCGGCGATGGCCTGAATATCCACCACCTGGATCAAAGGATTTGTCGGAGATTCCATCCACACGACCTTGGTTGCCGATCTTAATGCCTGCGTCACCGCATTCGTGCTGGTCAGATCGGTAAAGGTCACCTGTACCCCCATCGGGGCAAGCACAAGCTTTAAATAGCGGTAATTCCCCCCATACATATCGTCAGAGGCAACAATATGATCACCTGGGCGCAGTGCTCGCAGGATTGCATCCGTTGCTGACATTCCGGAGGCAAAAGCAATCCCGTAGGCTGCATCTTCAAGGCTTGCAAGATTCTTCTCCAGTATCGTCCGGGTCGGGTTTGCGGCCCGCCCATATTCGTACGTGGTGGCAGAGCCGGCCGGCGGCTGCCTGTAGGTAGAGGTTTGATAGATTGGGGGCATGATGGAGCCGGTCGTCTCGTCTGGCTTCTGACCGGCGTGCACGGCCCGCGTTGCAAAACGCATTGGGTTAAAAATTTAATAGAGATTAGTATCCCGACTGCCTGGCACAGATGTTGGCTTCTTCTGCACGGGATCTCTGGTTGGTCTGTGCATAGGCCAGATACAGCGCATGGCAAACATTGCCGAGATCGGATAAATCATGCTCCAGCTGCCGCCTGACGGCTTCCAGATGGAGAATCGCCTGTCCGAAATGTTCCGATTTTGACTGTTCCAGAGTTTCTTTGCGGGCTTCCAGCCGCTCCATTTCGTTTGGGGCAATCCTTCTTCCATCTCCCTGTAACGAATCTTGTACTGCCTGAAAATGGTGATCAACCTGAACCCCAAGGTTCGCATAAGCGGCACCAAGATTAAAGCGGGCATTCACATAGGATGAATCCAGTTCAACTGCCCGCGAAAGAAGCGGAATTGCCTCTTCATAGTCTTCCTGACGCAGCAGCAGCGTGCCATAATTATAGAGGTATGTAGGATTAGTTTCCTCAAGAAGATAGATGTCCTGATAAAAAGAGCGTGCCTCTTCGGTTGCGTCCGACATTGCGTACGCATTCAGCAGCAGCCTGCGAATCTCGCTGTCATCGGGATAATGCAGCCGTGCTATTTTCAGGACCCGGATCATTTGGCGGTAATACTCAGGCTGCGTCCCGGAATCGGCAAGTTCGGTTGCCATCAAATCGTAGGTCCGTATCAGATGGATGAACAGGTTGCGATCCGTATGGCCAAGGGCGATGGCCGATTCATAGGCATCCACAGCTTCTTGCGCCGCTCCCGCGTTATAGTATGCATGGGCTTCATTGATCAGCGCACTCACCGAATCTGGAATGATCATGGATGCATTTCGAAAATGACGTGCTGCTTCTGTGAACTGATTAGCACGCTCACGTCCTCCCAGTTGATCTGCATCCCGGAACGTCTCCATCGCTAACATAAACTCGTTTCGATACAGAATTGAGCGCTGTCTTGCCACATGCGCATGGTGTTCCGGGTTCAGTATCTGGGCCTGAGTATAAGCTCCCATTAACTCTCCCACATATCCAGTTCGTTCCTCGCCGTCCGAAACCTGTGGGAGCATAGACATGAGGATATCTCCTTTGAGCAGAAGAACTTCCGGGTTTTTTGGTTCGGACTCCAGGGCCTTGTTGATATTGCTGAGTGCACGTTGATAGTCCTTATTGCGGAGGTCAAGCCGGGCTCCCTCAAGATGTGGATTGCTTCTGCAGCCACTAACGGCGATGAAGATCACAAGCAGCCAGCTCATGATGGGCAGGGGGCGTTTCATGGGGTAAAAATTTTGTTCTGCGGTCATTGCCATTACGCAGGCAGGTCAAAGGTAGTTTCTTTTTAAAGAATGTCCAGTTCAATAGAACCACGATAGACGAAGTCAGCGGGCCCTTCCAGATATACGCGGTTGGTTTCCAGACCGACGGTCAGGATTCCCCCTGGCATCTTGACATCACAGATATCGGAAGAAATGAGATTGGATTCCTGCGCAGCGACCACGCTTGCAATCGCACCGGTCCCGCATGCGAGGGTTTCTGTTTCAACTCCTTTTTCATAGGTCCGAACACGGATGCCTGTGCCGGATGAATCCGTGTCCAGCATTGCAAAGTTGATATTTGCTCCCTCTGGTTGAAGCATGGGATCATGCCGGAGTCGGGCTCCCCATTCCGCCACCGGCAGCGGATCGATATCTGATGTGAAACATACGATATGTTCGGTTCCAGGCCATAGATAGTGTACTGAACTAATTACACTTGGGATTGGCTGATCCAGTTTGATGGCACCATTGTAATTTCTTGGTGCATCCATGTAGATCCGTACAGGGGGATCTGCACAGACATGAACTTCACAGATGCCGGAGGCCGTCTGCATGTGCGCCGTGGTTTGATGGATCCCGCGTTCAAATGCAAACCTGGCCAGGCAGCGGGCGCCATTCCCGCACATGGTGCCTTCGCTACCGTCTGCATTCATGTAAATCATCCGATAATCGGCATCGGCATGCTCTGCCAATGCCAGTATGCCATCTGCTCCAATTCCGGTTCGTCTCGGGCATACCTGTTGGGCAATCCGTGAGAGTTCGGCAACTGAAAACGCATAAAACCGGTTATCGAACACGATAAAATCGTTCCCGGCACCATTCATTTTCGTAAATTCAGCGATTAATGGACGTTTCATCGGACACATTTACCATTCTACTCGGTTGAACCCCCGAGTTTTGATTTGGAACCAAATAAACCATTGGCAGAAACTACTCTCACGCTTGATCAGGCGGATCCTCTTCTACTGTTCGGCACGCATGACGTGCATCTGAAACGAATTGAGTCTGCCTTTCCGAATATCCGCATCATTGCACGGGGAAATCAGATCCATCTCCGTGGCCCAAGCGGCCTGCTTGACTTGATTGCGCATGCCTTCCGGGAACTTGCATCGGTTGCCGGCCGGAATGGATCTGTGACTCCTGGAGATCTTGATACCATCCTTGCCATGGCAACTTCAGATCCAAGACCATCCAGCAAGGGGATTGGTGATGTCGTGTTATACACCCCTTCCGGGGGCATGATCAGGACCAAAACCCCTGGGCAGGCTCAACTGCTTGAAGCGACCCGCCAGAATGATGTTGTGTTTGCCATTGGCCCGGCGGGTACCGGGAAAACGTATATGGCCGTTGCGCTGGCCGTCGCCGCCCTGAAAGCGCGGCAGGTAAAGCGGATTGTGCTCTGCCGCCCTGCGGTGGAGGCGGGAGAGCGTTTAGGGTTTCTGCCGGGGGATTTCCGGGACAAGATTGATCCTTACCTGCGCCCGCTCTACGATGCTCTGGAGGAGTTTCTACCCGCTGAAAAGCTCTCCGCACACATGGCCGACCATGTTATAGAAATCGTGCCTCTGGCCTTTATGCGCGGACGCACATTGAATTCTTCCTTCGTCATTCTGGACGAAGCACAAAATGCGACGGCTATCCAGATGAAGATGTTTCTGACGCGTCTCGGAATCAACAGCCGCGCCATCGTGACGGGGGATCTCACCCAGGTTGACCTTCAGAATCCAAAGCAAAGCGGTCTCGTGGAAGCAGAATCTATTCTCCAAAAGATCAGAGGCATCAGTTTTGTGTACTTCAGTGAGATTGATGTTGTACGTCACCGGCTCGTTAAGGAGATCATTAACGCCTACCAGAGGAACGGGGATTGACGACACCTCAGTCGTGGCCAGGGTAGGGGGTTGACCAGAATTGAACGCCCCAATCTTGAGGGACTAATATTGGTAAGGAGCAGGGTTCCCCCTGAAATGTTCTGCGCCTGTGGGCTGGATACAGCAGCCGGGTAACAAGTTCTACGCAGGATTTTTTCAAACTCTGCGGGCAGTGAGTAAAAACTGCCCAACTCCCGAAATAGCAGATACCGTATCCCCGGTGATCACTTGCAGGACACCTCCATGTGGGGGCTATGGTCTGGACTATAAATATTCAAACGTCCGCTCATTATTGTCGTCTCCGACGGAAGAAGACGGCATCGATCTGTAGAGTTTGTTCGGTTTCTGGATCGACGAATACGGGCTCCAGCAGTACAGGCTGGAATCTTCGGTGTTCCAGTTCCTGCAGGAGTCTGGTATAGTTCTGGCCTCCTTCAAAAAGTGGTATCAGTGACAGTTCTATCTGTATTCCGACCATCTTGTCCAGTACATCTCTGGCCCCGTCAATCACATGCCCCTCATAACCCTGGGTATCAATTTTCAAGAAGGGATTCGAGCCAGGCTGAAACTGAACACCGTACAGGTCACTTAACCGCTGCACTTGAACCGTAGTCGATGATACCCTCCGTGCTCCCGAATATACTCTAGTCTGTCGCTCCAGCGGGGATAAGAGGGAACTGCATTTATCGTCCTTAGCGATATTCATCTCGGCTTGTTCCGGCGCATTTCCCAATGCATATTGAAAAACATCCCAATGGTCGTCCTTTCTTGCTTTGCGTAACAGGGATTGAAAAGGCTTCTCCAGTGGCTCAAATGAAACGATCCGCCCCTGATAACCGGCATCTCTCAGTTCAGATGCAAACCCGCCATCGCTAGCTCCGGCATCAAGGACGAGATCTACACCTGCGCGTTCCAGCATCCGCTGCCTCCGTGCAGTGAACGAACCCGCCGCATTGAAACGATTCACCTCCAAACCAACCTTGCGAAGCTGCTGCTTCAAGAAAGTCCTGATTCTCATCAAACGAAAATGTGATGGGCGACAGTTGGCTCCGTCAGTCGTGTTTGCTGCATTCCTTTGGCAATCTGGTCATTTGTATAGGGGCAGCGGATATAATGCTTACCGGGAAGTTTGTTCATGTGCATCTGGAGGCATTTTGTGCCGAACGAAAGGTGCTTATATGCACGGGGCTTCGGAAATATAGTAAAATAGCATGATCTTTGGTCTGGGTCTCGGACGCATCATAGATTTGCCAGGCTTGCTGGAGGTGGTGACGAAACTGCATGGCCTGATCGGGATCCAGCCCGCTCAGCACTTCGTCCATCACGGTATTCAGGCAGCGTTGCATCCAGACATGTGTTCCCCAAACGCAGGATACTGCCGCCTGAAGCACCACATTCCCAGGAATCGTCACCGGCATAGCGGACACTCAAATCGTCCAGCACCGCTTCCATCCGGGATGGATCCTGCGGGCCGCATTCCGTTAGATTTACGATGCGGCGATGCTCCTGTAGACTGACTCCGACTCTAATCAGGATATGGAGTCCCTGCACATATGCGGGCTGGAGTCACAAATGGACAATGGACAGGTGTGATCGGGATCCCGTGTGGGAACCGGCGGCGTTTTTGCCCGCTCCACACACACATAGTCCAATCCCTGCTCCCGCAGATACGCCAGATTTTCCTCGGTGGCAATCCCCGCATCCATGATCACCGTCGGTGCTTCGCCTTTCAACTCCTCCATGGCAGGTTTTAGCGTGGCCGGCTCACTGGCATTGCCCGGCAGAACTTTTACCCAACGCGGGAATCCCAAGGCGTTCAAGACCAGGGCCAAGGTGACCATCGGACAATCATTGCGCCGCTCCTTTCTATGCCCCCAGCGCAAGAGTTCCCCATCTCCCTCGCCATGATAAAAGGTGTTGGTTAAGTCGTAAAAATAATCGTCTCGTCAAAGTTCAACAGATCCTGCGTGGACTGGAAGATACGATCCACGATGGTATGCCAGTGTTTCGATAATTTATCGGGGGTGCGATACATGGTACTCAGACTGTGTGCGTCAATTCCAAGCAAGTCCAGAATACTGGACGTTTCCGTCATCCAGCGGTGCGTGGCCCGGTCACTTCCGGGATGAAGTAATCGCCCGACAATGAGTGCACAGACCAGTTTGATGTGAGTTTCCGAGAGATTCAGATCCCGAAGAATCTGCGGGAGCCTGACTTGCTCAATGGCTTCCAGTGCCATCCGCTCCCCGGCAACGGTGCGGGACTCCGTATGGCGGATCTCTTGGTGAGGATCTTGTCGCGGGAATTCGGCGGCTTCGCATAAACATCGTAGCCTTTGTCCTGGAGTCGTTTCACGATGAGATCCAGGGCTTTCTGGAAGTCTTCATCGTCTTCTTTATGGGAGAGGATATCTTGTTCTTTGAGCCGGGAAACGACACATTGGGTGAGTTCTCCCCAGTCTTCTATGGGAATGGAGAAATCTGGACAGAGATTCAGCAGGGTGAAGTGTCGGGGGTTGCCGTCGACACGCTGGGATTGGAGTAGCGAAAAACTTTGTCCTTTTTTGCCCTCCACGGTGGTATAGGGTCGTGCACGAATGAATATGATTTAGCGCAAGGGTTTGTGAGATGATGGATGGTACATGTATCCTGACTTCGACGGTTTAGCGATGTTTCTTTTTTGAAAAACCCCGTTTCCGTGCTCTATGAGCGGATTTTTCATTTATCCCATTTGTAGTATTCAGCACCTTTGGATATCTGGCATATATTCCGTATCTTTATATCCTAA
>JAJECE010000082.1 GCA_022822185.1 Rhodothermales bacterium
CCGCTACATAAGCCACCTTAAATCAACCCGACCGACTCTGTAAAGACACGCACTTACGGCCCCTCAAAAAAAAACGCCCAAAAATGGGATTAGGAGAGATCCGTATTTTTATGTCACTATGAAATTGTGAAGATGGGTTTAACTCTGTTTCTATTGGAGACAATCACGATATAGAAATAGAATACCGCAAATTCTTTAACCCTGACCGGTATTATTGCCATTCTCTCAGACCGCGGATTTGAATTGACGTCACAACAGGGGGAGATTTTCGAAAATCCAGATCCTATACCGATGGACGAGGACATGAATATCACTCTTCGCTTCATTCGCCTGTTCGCACGGTCAACTGTCGTGCCGGAAAATATAGTTCGAACCCGCGGTGTACAGTCCGGCCATTTTTTCAACACGATTCTACCGAAACTTCAGCGTGCACAATTGGGGCTGCCTGCTGAAGGGCCCAAGAATAGACTGCGTCTCATGGTTTCATTATCTCAGATAGATAGACTTGTCGAAAATTCGGAAAATTCGTTTGAACAATTCATTGCGAACGCATCATCCAGTCGGTGATTTGGTGCCTCATGGAGAATGCATCATGAATCGCTGAAGTGGACCCTCTGAAGATAAAGTGTTCTCCGGAGGTCGAGGAAAGAGGATGTGAGATATATTCTTGCCGGCTATGATCCAGGGATGGGGTTCTTACTTGATTCTGGACTTGCGGAGGATCTGATGCACATGATTCTCCGTAAATCTCCGCACAGATCCAGGAAAATGCCGTTTACCTGAACATATTTTCTTACTTTCCGGCAGGGAGAGGACAAAATGATGGATTCTTGACCTGTTCAGGCACATGAAAGGCTTAAAACTCAGATGGTTATGCATTCGGTAGACATACTCAGACAGGCAGTTCGGACCGTTCCAGATTTTCCCAAGCCCGGGGTTGATTTCAAGGACATTACCCCCATCTTGTCCAGAATGTCCCTCCTGAAGTTGGCGGTTGAGCAGTTGGTACGGCCCTTCAGGGAGGCGAATATCACAAAAGTAGTCGGAGTCGAATCACGGGGGTTTGTGATGGCACCCATGATTGCACTTGAGTTGGGGGCCGGCTTTATCCCGGTTCGGAAGGAGGGGAAACTGCCCCGTGAGACCTACAGCGTCTCTTATGACCTTGAATACGGCTCCGATACGCTGGAAATGCATCAGGATTCCATACGGCCGAGTGACCGGGTACTGATCCACGATGATGTCCTGGCCACCGGCGGTACAGCAGCCGCCGTAGAAGACCTGCTTGAACGAAGTGCAGGAGAGATTGTCGGCCTCTCATTCCTGATAGAACTATCCGAATTGAATGGCCGGGCAAAATTGCGGCACAGAGATAAAGTACGCTCGGTGATCCAGACGTAGAGAGTCTGCGTCCGAAATTTAAGTTGAAGGCTGCGGAACTGCCGCAGACTATCGGATGGCAATACAGGAGATCTCAATCAGTGCTCCCCGGGGTAATCCGATGACCGCTGCGGCCTCTCTGCTAGGGGGCATGATGGTAAAGTAGCGGGAGTAGACCTCATTCATGTGCGCATAATCATCCATATCTCTCAGGAAGATGGTGCATCGTACAATATTGGTATACTTCATGCCTGCACAGCGCAGGATCATCCCAAGATTCTCTAAAACACGCTCTGTCTGCTCCACAATTCCTCCCTTAACCACGCGTTCGGTTTCGGGGTCAAGCGCAATTTGTCCTGAGCAGTAGAGTGTGTCCTCTACAAGGATCGCCTGATTGTAAGGTCCGATAGAGCCGGGAGCCAGCGGAGTGGTAATCGCTTTTCTATGTCGAACAAAATTACGAGTACTCATGGGATCTAAAATAAAGTCTTATTTGTAGTACTGGGGAGGTCAGCGCGGGAAAACAAATGCAAGAAAATCAGTACCATGACTCTATCGGTTAAACGGATCACTGCGAACCAATGAACGATCCCCAAAATCACGAACGGGAACATATCTTGATGTGGCGGGCACAATTAGATCCGAGAACCGCACGGAATCAATGCAAACCGCATCCTGTCAACGGTGCTGTTGGAATCTTGTTCCAGATGTGAATCGGGGATGTGAGTGACGGCCATGGGATCCTCCGCGGAAACAAGAAGAACAGAGATTAATTCTTCGTTTATAATTGGGCCATTCTGCCGAGAGGTGCGTTATAAGCGAATCCTACAATAATCATCAAAAGTCATGAACCTTGGGCTTAAAGGAAAGGCAGCCTTTGTTGCGGGTGCTAGCAGCGGGTTGGGACTCGCTACTGCAATTGCACTAGCACGTGAGGGATGCAATGTAACGATCTGCTCCCGTGATCAGGAGAGGATCAATCACGCCGCCGGGCAAATCATGAAACATGACTGGGCGGATGCTGAAACAATCCTCCCAACCGTGTGTGATGTCACGCAAACTGCACAGATTCGCCGTGCCATCCAGCAGTCCGTGCAAAAATTTGGTCACCTGCATATTTTGTTTACGAATGCCGGCGGGCCAAAGACGGGATTGATTGATGATTTTACAGAGGAGGATTGGAAAGACGGTATGGAACTGAACCTGCTCAGCACGATCAATCTTTGCCGCTATGCGCTTCCGCATCTGCGAAGGGCGGCACACGAGGATCAGCATGCCCGGATTTTGATGCTTACCTCCATTGCTGCGAAACAGCCGATTGGTTCGCTTTATCTCTCCAATACATCCAGAGCGGGGGTCCAGGGGTTTGCCAAAACGCTATCCGAAGAAGTTGGCAGGGAGGGGATCACCGTCAATACGCTTCTGCCGGGCTTTACACGCACTGAGCGGCTGCAGCATTTAGTTGATTACCTAATGGATCAGGAGGGGAAGACAAAGGAGGAAGTAGAAGCAGGATGGGCGCAGCAGGCATCCCTGCAGCGCCTGGGCGAGCCGTGGGAGTTTGCGGCCGCGGCGACGTTTTTAGCCAGTAAGCAGGCAGGGTTTATTACGGGGATTGCGCTGCCCGTTGATGGCGGGTACTCCAAACACGTACTGTAGGATGAAGTCCAGAGTCCTTGTGGCCATGAGCGGCGGAGTGGATTCCTCGGTCGCTGCCGTGCTTCTGCATAAGCAGGGATACGAAGTGATTGGGATCACGATGAAAACCTGGGACTACAGTGAAAGCGCCCCGCGCCGAAGCGGGAAGGAAGTTGGCTGCTGTACACTGGAGTCCATGAACGATGCGCGACAGATTGCCCTAAAGCATGGATTTACACATTTTATCGTAGATATCAGGGAGGAGTTCGGAGATTGGGTGATTGAGCGGTTTACGGACGAATATCTGGCAGGCCGGACCCCCAATCCGTGTGTGCTTTGCAATACACATATTAAATGGGATGCGCTATTGCGGCGGGCAGATGACCTCGATTGTGCACGAATTGCGACCGGCCATTATGCCAGAGTTCGTGAAGAGGATGGGAGATACATATTGTCCTGCGGTTTAGATCAAAACAAAGATCAGAGTTACGCCCTCTGGGGACTCCCTCAGGATCAACTTGCACGTACCATCTTTCCACTTGGTCACTATGAAAAACCGAAAATCCGTGAATTGGCGACCGAATTCGGGCTGACCGGCGTTGCCAATAAACCAGATTCCTATGAAATCTGCTTCATCCCGGACAATGATTACCGGCGTTTCCTGCGTGATCGTGTCCCGGAATTGAATCAACAAGTAAGTAACGGGGCGATTGTGCTTTCGGACGGAACCGAAGTCGGCCGCCACAACGGTTATCCGTTCTATACAATTGGGCAGCGACATGGATTAAACCTTGCCTTAGGCTATCCTGTCTATGTCTCTGCAATTGATCCAGAGACAAATACGATTACTGTCGGGCCGCGCGAAGAGTTATTGAAACAGACGTTGATTGCGGATAAGATTAATATGGTAAAGTATCCTGCACTCCGGGATGAGTTACCTGCGATGGCCAAGATTCGATATAAAGATCCTGGAACATCCTGCTTAGTGCAGCAAACAGCGGCAAATGAACTTCGGGTGTCGTTCATGGAATCACGGGCAGCAATCACGCCAGGCCAGTCCGTGGTCGTTTATGAAGGAGAGGATGTAATAGCTGGAGGCTGGATCCAGCGTGTCGGAGAAAACGTGGAACAGCCGCTGGTATCTGAATCCTGAGTCATATGCGAATTGCCATTTTAATCGTTTTGATTACACTGGGAGCGTCCTGCCAGACGACTCAGGTCCCCGAACAACAGACAGAAACTATGGAGACAAAAACACCCATGAACCATCTAATTCGAGGGAGCGGGAAGATTGTGTGGAATGATTTTGAGGGGGGATTCTACGGAATTGAAGCACAGGGAGGGATACGGTACTATCCCCTGGACTCACTTGAAGAAGAATTCCGGGTAGATGGCCTGCCGGTACGGTTTGAACTGCAAATGAAGCCCGGTGTCATGACGACCGTAATGTGGGGGACCCCGGTGTCGGTCGTCAGTATGGAGAAAATCAGTCTCTGAGCGGTTTTCAGGAGGCCAATACTACAAGGTCACCTCTGTACCGAGTTTCAGATCTCTTGCCTTCTTTTCCAGGAAACTGGCCACCACAAGATCCTGGATGGCATTGCCCACTGACTTAAAGAACGTGACTTCTGAATCATTTGACCGGCCGTTCGCCTGACCGGTCAGGATCTCGCCCAGTTCTGCATGAATATGGGACTCATCAAAAACTCCCTTTTGAATCGGCAAAATCAAATCCCCCGCTTCGTGCAGGCATGCGTCACGTTGATCCACAATGACTTTCGCATTTGCCACAACCTCGGCCGGGATCTCTGACATATCCGGTCGATAGGATCCAATCCCGTTAATGTGGGCTCCCGGGGACAGATGCTCGGCCGATAATACGGGAGTTAGCGAAGTGGTCGCCGTGCAGACAATGTCGGCCTCTCTTAGTTCTGCAGGTTCGCTGGCTTTTAGGGTCGTAATCTCCAGGCGTTGTTCAATGGTTTCAATGAACCGCTGTGTGTGTTTCGGAGAGCGTCCAAAGACCATCACCTTTTGAATCGGGCGTACCGTACAGACGGCTTCTACCTGCGTAGCTGCCTGAACTCCCGTACCAATGATTGCCAGAACAGAGGATTCAGGGCGTGCCAGAACCTCGGTTGCTAAGCCTGCGCCCGCACCGGTCCGAAGTGAAGTAATATATTCCCCGTCCATGAGGGCAAGAGGGATACCGGTTTCTGCATCGTGAAGCATCACGATTGCGTGAATGAGCGGGAGACCTCGTTCTGCATTTTGTGGACTTGCGTGGACCACCTTTAAGCCAACCTGTGCATGATCTGAGGAGTAGGCCGGCATGAATAATGCCCGACCTCCGCTCTCCCCAAATGGCATACTCATACGTATAGGCACATTCGCATTCCCGGTGGCGAGAGTACAAAATCCTTCGCGCATCAGATCAATTGCTTCCCGCATGGAGATAGCGGAAGCGATGTCGGTTCTGGACAGGACTTGGAGTACAGGCATCCGAATTATCGAAGAAGAAAACCGTTTTGAAAGGGGTCGTTGGGGTCTAAGATAAAAGAATGTTGGCCGGTAATAAATGCGCGGCCTTCAATCTCGGGTATGACGGCTTTGTAGGGGCCAAACCGAAGCTCTTCTCTGACCCTTCCGGTAAAGGAACTGCCGAGGATGCTTTCGATGCGGATATGTTCACCCGGTGCGAGTTCTCCCTTTGCATGGAGCAGTGCGAGCCGACCGCTCACGCCTGTTCCCGTTGGGCTCCGGTCCACCTCCCCATCCGCAAACACGCAGACATGGCGGCTGTGCGCATCCGGCGATTTCGCAGCACCAAGAAAGATGACCCCGTACAAAAACCCCATATCCGGTTCAAATGGATGCTCAATGCGCATATTTGCAGCAATACATTCTTTGATTCGCCTCCCCGCATGCATCAGATCACGATAATGTTCGGGATTAGTTTCCAGACCGACCTCATGTGCATGTACGTATGCATAATACGCACCGCCAAATCCGACATCGTACCGGACATTGCCGATATCAGGTACATCTACGAATTGATTGATCCTGTGTGCATAGGAGGGGACATTCCGGAAGCGGACGGACTGGACACGCCCTGATTTTATGTGTGCATACGCAGTCACCAATCCTGCCGGTGTATCAATCATTACGTGCGGTTCAGCCTCTGATGTTGGAAACATTCCCGTTTCGATGACGACTTTGGTTACGGCAATAATCCCGTGGCCGCACATCGTACTATATCCGTCGTTGTGTAGAAAGATCACCCCAAAATCAGCGTTTTCACTCACCGGTTCGGTCACAATACATCCATACATGTCTGCATGCCCTCCGGGTTCCCACATCAAAGCGGTGCGAAGTGCATCATGGTGAGTCTGAAGATCTTGTCGGCGTGCCAAGATGGTCTCCCCTGCAGGATGCGGATATCCAGACAGGATTACGCGTAATGGCTCTCCCTCGGTATGGGCATCAATGCACTGGATGCGGAGTCCATCGGGCTGCCAGTCATTCACGGCATGAAAATTTAGAGTCATGAATCCGCCGGGGAATTGTAAGCATCTTGTCCGATGCAGAAGTGACCGGAACGGTTCCGAAAGGTTTTCCAGGGAAATGCATCAGGAAGCGGCCATGGATGATTCATGGAATGGATCATTTACGAG
>JAJECE010000026.1 GCA_022822185.1 Rhodothermales bacterium
GGCTCCCGTGGTTGCACTGGCCACATTTGATGGTGTGCCGGTGCCGACCGAATTGATCGCAGAGACGCGGTAGTGTCTTGTATCCCCCTCGCTCAGCCCCGTATGCGTATAGCGGGTAGAGGTACTTCCGGTGTTTGTCTCCAGGTTCGTCCAGGAACCCCCTGCATTCGCGGACACCTCAATCTGATAGCCGGTGACTGCGGCCCCGCCGTTATTGGAGGGGGCTCGCCAGGAAAGCATGATTTCGGTTCGCCCCGAAGCCGTGGCGGTTAAATTTGAAGGCGCGTCCGGCGCGGTGGCGGCCGTTGTCGTTGCGCGGGCGACATCGGAAGGGGCACCCGCCCCCACGGAATTGATGGCACGGACCCGGTAATGGCGCGTCGTGCCGGGCGAAAGGTCCGTATGTGCATAGGTCGTATTGGTGTTTCGGGTATTGCCGACCAGAGGACTCCAATTTCCGGTTCCACTGGGGGACACCTGAATCTGATACCCTGTGATGGACGATCCGCCGTTGCTGGAGGGAGCCGTCCAGGACAGATCAATCCGGGTCGGGCCGGGAGCCGTTGCCGTCAGATTGGCGGGTGCCTCCGGCGCCGTGACCGTGGCGGCATCGGTCGTTGCATGGGCCACATCGGAAGGTGCCCCTGCACCCACGGAATTGATGGCACGGACACGATAATGGCGCGTTGTGCCGGCCGTAAGCCCCGTGTGAGAATAGGTCGTGGCTGTACTGTTGGTATTCCCCCCTGCCAGATTCGTCCAGTTCCCGGTTCCATTGGAGGATACTTGAATTCGATACCCTGTAATGGCGGCCCCGCCGTTGTTCACAGGAGCCGTCCATGACAGGTCAATCCGGGTTTGCCCGGAAGCCGTTGCGATTAAATTCGTGGGCGCATCCGGCGCAGAGATCGCCTGCGTCGTTGCAGAGACCTCATCGGAGGGTGCACCGGTACCAATACGATTGATCGCAGAGACGCGGTAGTAGCGCGTCGTGCCTTCGGTAAGCCCCGTATCCGTGTAGGTTGTCTTATTATTTCCGGTGTTCTCCACCAGAGGAGGATTCCCCCAATCTGTCCCATCCGCGGAACTCTCAATTTGATACCCCGTAATGGGGACACCACCGTTATCATTGGGAACCGTCCAGGAAAGAACGATCCGGGTCGGTCCGGAAGCGGTTGCCGTTAAATTCCTGGGCACATCCGGGGCACTGGCCTCCGTCGTTGCATGGGCCACCGCGGATGGAGGGCCCGCGCCAACAGAATTAATGGCAGCGACGCGGTAATAATACGTCGTGCCTGCGTCAACTACCCCATCTATATGGGTTGTACCAGTCCCTAAAGTATTCGGTACGATCTCCCTCCAGGGCCAGAGAGCCTGGCCATCGAGAGATCTCCAAATACGGTAGCCCGTAATGGCCGATCCACCATTGCTACCGGGAGCCGTCCATCCAAGAGTGATCCCATTGCGCCCGGTAGCCGTCGCAGTTACCCCCGTTGGCGCACCCGGTGCCGTCGCAGTGGCAGACGCTGTTGCATGGACCACATTGGAACTCAATATGCTCACGCCTCTGGAATTAATGGCATAGACACGGTAATAATACGTCGTGCCTGACTGAAGCCCCGTATGTGAGTAGGTCGTGGCCGTACTGTTGGTATTCCCCCCTTCCAGATTCGTCCAGTTCCCGGTTCCATCAGGAGAAACCTGAATGCGGTACCCGGTAACCGCTGCTCCATTATTATGGGAAGGAGCTGTCCACGAAAGATCAATCTGATTATGTCCGGAAGCCGTCGCAGTTAATCCGGTGACATCATCCGGTGTACCCGCGGCTGCACTGGCTATATTGGACCAGTCGCTATTACCATCGTTGTTGATGGCACGGACGCGGTAATGAATAGTCTGGCCTCGTTGACGATTCGGATGCGAGACTGCCGTATTTACTAGATTATTTGGGCCTAGATTGCCCCAGTTTGCCCCTGCATCGGAAGACCACTGAAGACGATACCCCGTAATCGCTGATCCGCCGTCATCGGCAGGAGGTGTCCACGAAATCTTGATCTCATCTGCGCCTCCGCTTGCTATTAGATCCCTTGGCGGATCAGGGGGGCCGGCATTAGGTCCAGTACGCGTGTAGGCGCTGCCAACTCGGACCGTATTTACAGCGAAACCCGTTCTGCCATCGCCATCCTCAAATGAATCCCTTAACGTGTCATACTCTGAAGCCCCATACTCAGCGAGTATGGCACCGGAATCAATGACGGACAGGTCAACCTGGCTGCGCCCCACATCCAGATTCTGATGGGAATCCAGTCGCAGACTTCCAGCTCCCTGTGCCAACACTCCAGGCGAAAAAACCACCATGAGTAACAGCAGAAAGCATAAATTGCTTCGTTCCCTCTGAAAAATGGGGGGGGGGTAAAATGACGAAGTTGAACGGGGAGTGATGGCCCCTTGAATGGTTAAATTGCATGATATTTTCGCAAGTCTCTAATGTGCAGTTAATATACGAATCACGAATCAATCAATCAAACCTGCCGAAAACTCTCTATGAAAGGGATGTGTTACAGTCAGAGACTATTGACATCCCATTTTTCTTTGGCGGGAACCCGGTAGACGGATAGGCACCAGGTTAAGGATCAGAGCAAATTTCAAATTCGACAGAACTCGAAAAATTACAGAGAAGCCGTTACCTTAACAAGGTTATCGTTCTGACCGCTCTCTGTTCTTCGGTCTGTAGAACAGAGAGATAGGCATCACTGGCGAGGGGTATAGCGATAACTGGAATGACAGCTAAAGCGGGGTTTTGTCCACCAGGGACACCGTGTCTTGTCTTGTTTTGTGTAATTGCAGAAACATGTGAATTCCTCCAATGGGCTTTCTGGCAGGTGGATTGGCCCGAGTGTACATTGCCGCGTAACAGGTTCAACTTTGGAGTCCAGAGTACCCGTATATTGGTGTCCGCATTCAGGCTCGCAGTCCATACATTTGAAGTTGCAGTGTGTCCTTCCCTTTCGGGGGATTCCCCGCGAAACATCCAGATAGCAGGAAATGCCGCATATTGAGCTAGAACGTGATGGTGGTCGTCATTGAAATCGTCCGCGGTGCACCAAGCCAGGCGGCATTTTCCGTAATGGCGGACAGATAGGTTCGGTCGAACAGATTGTTTGCAACCAGCGAGAATTCCGTTGACCGAAGCAATCGGCTCAGTGATTCTCCCGATAAGCGGACATAGGTATCAACGATCCAATAGGCATCCGAGTACCAGTCAGCAGCCAGACTTACACGACGCGAAGCCGTATACTTCGCGGATATCCCCGCATTGAACGGACCAGAACGGTCCACAGAGACAACCCAGAGTTGATCCGGCACACCCGTGACATCCGTACCGGGTAAGGTTCCCTGACCTGTATCCACCGCCGCATCGCCGCTGCCAATATAATCTGAGTTGTTACGCGTATAGGCGGAATAGAGGGATGTTTTACGGGGTAATTGCACCGTGGCGGAGAGTTCAAATCCACGTGTATCTAAACCGCCGGCATTGAAATATGCCCCTCCGCCTGGAATGAGATAATTTGGCCCGGCGGCAGTTTGCGGGCCGAGAAATACAATGCGATTCTGGAAATCCACCGCATACCAGGTGCAGCTCAAAGCAATCCGGCTCCCCGAAAACTGGATGCCTATATCGATATTTGAAGAGGTTTCCGGCTCAAGCGTATCAAGGCTCCGGCCGGGCACTTCCAGGAGTGCCGAAGTGAATGCCCGGAAGTTCCCGGAGTAGCCGGCAAACAGACGCAGGCCATCAATTGGTGACTCATACGTAATTCCACCGGAGAAGAGAAGATCCGAGTTGGAGTCTATGTTCAGATCTGGATTCACATTGAACAGATCGGTGCGGGAGATTTCCACGAGAAACTGTCGGATACCGGCACTGGCCGTAAAGGGCCCCGCATAAAGCGTCTCTTCAAGATACCATCTGAAGATGCGCTGTGGGAACTCCCAGTCGTATTGGTGCCAATAAGGCTGCTCATCCTGTGCGGGACTGATCAAAGGATCCAGAATACGGTGCCAGTCCCGGCCAAGGAGGCGGCGTGAGTGCTCATACCAAATTCCACTGCGCAATGAACTGCCAACCTCTCCAATCAATGCAAACCACTCTTTCGCAACCGAGACACCGATACGATCTTTCCCGTAGTGGCTGTGACGATACGACTGAACGGCGGTCGCTCCCGGGTGACATGCAGGATCCACTTCCGGTCCGCCTGCGCCATAATAGTTGAAAATATAGGATGAGGTACATCCGGGTTCGGGGGATACGGCCGCGCCATTTTGATCAATAAAATGGATTCGCCCGAGTTGCTGTCCGCCGCGGATTGGGGGGCCGCCCTGCAGTTCGGACTCCGGCCCGCCCTGATCCTCAGAGAGATCCACAATGTATGGAGGTATCCAGTCCCCCCGACCTCTATTTTGATGGACATAGGCTCCTGTGGTGATGGAGATAGCTGCGCCAGCCGCCCAGTTGGCTTTGACGTAACCAAAGGTGTTTCTTCGCACGGTCTTCCAGCCGCGGCGGTAGAACTGGTTCAGGTAAGGTACGCCCGGCCATTCGCCAATCAGGCGGTCCCACCGCGGGTTTGCCCGAAAATCAGCCTCGCTGTAAATCCGCTGATAGGCTTCTTCATTAACCAGATCGTAGGAAAAATAGCCGCGGAGATCAAGAGGCCCAAAGGTTGAGATGATTTTTGCAGCAACATGCTCGCGTTCATTCTGTGCGGAGCCCTGCATCCAGTCGGTTCCCTCCTGATGAATTGCTGTCATCCAGCCTTGTGCTTTTTCCCCGAACAGTGGTCCAGAGTCAATCCGCATGGCGATCCGCCTTACATTATGCTCACCAACGGTCCCCGAAACGGTATAACGTCGCTCAGGTGCGGGATCGTCCGTGATATAGTTGAAGGTTCCGCCGAGTGCCTCTACCGACTGAGAGGCAATGTCAGCCGTTCCCTGTGACACCTCAATACCCCCCAGATTGGCAACGTCAACGAAACGGTTCGCCTTTGCCCCGCTCCAGTAATCAGAGGTGCCGTTTGAAAATCCATCAATCGTGGTCCCGATTTGTGACTCATTGATCGTGACTTGAAACCCCCGCATGGCAACGTTGCTGGACCAGTCATCCATGCCGTATGCACCGCCTTCCTGAACACTTACGCCGGGCAGGTTGTCAATGACGGAGGCCACGCTGGTCGCAGCAGACTGCTGACGCCTCATTGGAGCAGCGACCACATTACTCGCAAAGATCTTGGGTTCTTCGCCGACAATGCTGATTTCCTCCATCTCAACCACATCAAGCTGCATACGAACATCAATCTGTGTGACACCGGGAGTCACTGTGCGGCGCTGCGTTTGAAATCCCACAAAAGAGAAAACCAGCATATTGCTCTCAGTTTGAATCTCAATCGTGTACCTGCCCTGCTGATCCGTGGTAGTGCCGATAGACACGCCATCCACCACAATTGAGACACCTGCCAGGGGCTCATCCGAGCCATCGGACACCACGGTTCCCGTAATCAATATTTGTGCGCTGCTACTCTGGTGAAGCAGCGAGAACAACAAAATGAAAAAGAGTCCAGTCCAGTTTTTTGTGATTGCGCGAATGAATAAACAAATCTGTTTCATCGTAGATAAAGGGCAGAAAGAGTCGTGCAGGTTTTATTCAGGCATTCTAGACCGAGCCCCAAGTTATGAATTAATCTATGAAGTGACAACGGGTTGTCGGGAGAGTTGGAAGTTTCCCGGTAGAATCTTGATACAGTTGTTGTGACTTTCGTGGAACGGATTCCCGGTGAAGACGGCATTGGCGAGCGGGGGGGGCGGGTATGATCTCGGTGAAATGGACCAACAAAACACCGGACGCGAACGGTCTGATGGTGTGGGGAGCGGGTTGATGTAGGCGGCCTGGTGTGAGATCAAGAGAGGTTTAGGCCGCATTCTGCAGCTGTCAGGCACCATGCGAAGCCAGACAGCCGGCGCACATCTGAGCAATTTAAGTTGCAGAATGGTTCAGACGGGCGGAACCCGCATTCCCGGAATACCGTTCCACCGGGGCTGTACCAATTGAGGTGACGAACATTGACTGAAACAAGCGACAGGATTGAACAGGATGCCGCCAGGGATTCCACGGGCAGCCGCCGTACCCATGTGGAATTCAGAGGAATCAAAAAGAGTTACGACGGGCAAACTCTGGTCGTCAAGGATCTGGATCTCAGTATTCGAGCGGGGGAGTTTGTAACACTGCTTGGCCCATCGGGATCAGGAAAGACGACCATCCTGATGATGCTTGCCGGTTTTCAACCCCCTACAGCAGGTGAGATCCTGCTGGACGGGAATCCCATTCATGACCTGCCGGCACGCAAGCGCGGAATCGGGATGGTGTTCCAGAATTATGCACTTTTCCCGCACATGAGCGTCGGAGCAAACCTTGCATTCCCGCTGGAAGTGCGCGGTATCAGAGCGGAAGAACGCAGGGAGCGGGTGGAGCGGGCACTGGGTCTGGTACGCCTTGAAGGCTTCACCGACCGCCGGCCTGGACAGTTATCCGGTGGTCAGCAGCAGCGGGTAGCAATTGCAAGAGCGCTCGTCTTTGAACCTAGTCTGGTACTGATGGATGAACCCCTGGGAGCACTGGACCGGAGTCTGCGTGACGAGATGCAGTATGAAATACGGCGCATTCATCAGACACTGGGAGTAACGATCGTCTATGTAACCCATGATCAGCAGGAGGCAATGGTGATGTCGGACCGGATTGCGGTGCTTCGAGATGGAATCATTGAACAGCTTGCCGTGCCGGAGGGATTGTATGAAGAACCCGAATCCGCCTTTGTTGCACGGTTCATCGGGGAAAGTAATCAACTTCGTGGACGCGTCTGTGCTATTTCGGAGGAGGGGGATGTCTGCGATGTGGAAACGGATGGAGAGGTGCTTTCTGCCCTGAAAGTTGGACGGTGCCAGGTGGGGGATCAGGTGACGCTCTCCATTCGTCCTGAGCGCATTAAAATCAACCCGGCAGCGGGCCGCTACACGAACGAGGTGGATGCAGTGGTGAAGGATTTGACCTTTCTGGGTGAGCAGCTTCGTATCCGCCTGGCCGCCTGCGGCCGGGAGGATTTTATTGCCACCATACCTAATATTGTCGGACACGGTGGATTAGTGAAGGGGGATTCCGTTCGCATCGGGTGGACGGTCATAGATTGTCGTGCCCTCAATCACGAGCAATTTGGCCTTTAAAAGTAAATATTCATGAATTATCGTTTTAGCCCGTTTTTTACCACCATTCTGGCGATCCTGTTTGTGGTCTCGTGCGGGACAGAGTCATCCCGCTCCATCACAGCCGTGTCCTGGGGAGGTTCCTATGGACGCGCCGTCAATGAGGGGGTCAATATTCCATTCATGGAAGAGACGGGTATCAATATTCAGGTTGAAGATTATAACGGCGGCCTTGCCCAGATTCGCGCACAGGTGGAGATCGGAGAGATTCACTGGGATGTTGTGGACCTTGAGATGGCCGAAGCAGTGCGGGGTTGTGATGAAGGACTTCTGGAGCCGATAGATGTGGCATCACTACCTGACGGCCCCGACGGAACACCGGCGGCAGAGGATTTTGTGGAGGGCGCAATGACCGAGTGTGGGGCAGGCAGCGTCTTTTTCTCGACCGTGTATGCCTACAACGAAGAGAGTATCCCCGGCACCAAGCCCGGCACAATAGCGGATTTTTTTGACCTTGAGACGTTTCCCGGTCGCCGGGGCATGCGGCGCGTTCCGCAGGTGAATCTGGAGTTCGCCCTGATTGCAGACGGAGTACCGCGGGATCAGGTGTATGCCGCGCTGGACACCCCTGAGGGGATTGACCGCGCGTTTGCAAAACTTGAAACCATCAGGGATGAGGTGGTCTGGTGGGAGGCCGGTGCACAGCCGCCGCAGATGCTGGCGGACGGGGAGGTGGTGATGAGTACGGCCTATAACGGCCGCATCTTTAACGCACAGGTGCTGGAGGATCAGCCGTTTGTGATTGTATGGGATGGACAGTTGATGGGGATCGGTCAATTCGTGGTCGTTGCAGGGACTCCCCGGCTTGAAGAGGCGATGGAATATCTTGCTTTTGTGACCAGTGCGAAGTCCATGGCGGAGATCGGTCGTAGAATTTCCTATTCGCCCGCCCGCCGGTCAGGCATGCCGCTGGTGAGTACCCATATAGAGAAGGGGATCGACATGGAACCACATATGCCAGGCAGTCCTGCCAATGCGGCACAGGCCCTGCGCTTTGACTGGGAGTGGTGGGCAGACCATCAGGATGAGATGAACGAGCGGTTTAGTGCATGGCTGGCTCGTTGAGATTTCCGGTTGATCCACATCGTCGAACGCAGTTACGGGCGCTGGCACTTGTTGCTCCGCTTGTGATCTATATTGGGGTGACCTTTATTGCTCCGCTGGGGACGATGTTGACGCGGAGCGTTTACGACCCCGTGGTGGCGGATGTACTCCCCGAAACCCTGGAACTCCTTGAGCACTGGGATGGAAGAACCTTGCCTTCTGAAGCTGTGTTCGCGGCGGCAGCCGCAGAGATCAAGCGTGCGGCAGCCGCACGAAGTCTGGGGCAGGTCGCAGGCAGGGTCAACCGTGTGCAGGGTGGGCTGCGAAGTGCGGTCACCCGGACGGCACGGGAGCTGCGTGATATAGAGGTGGGGCCCTGGCGCGAATCCATGACGGCGATTGATTCCGTCTGGGCGGATCCGGCGACCTGGTATGCCATTCAGGTTACGGGCGAGCGCTTCACTGCCCGCCACTACGCGAATGCTCTGGACCTGCAGCGTTTGCCGGATGGTTCTCTGGCACCACAGCCTGTGGAGCGGCGGATTTATCTGAAACTGTTCTGGCGGACCCTGCTGGTAAGTACGGTGATTACGCTGCTCTGTCTGATTCTGGGGTACCCTATTGCGCATTTGATTGCCCGTTCCCCGGCGGGTCGTGCGAACTGGCTGCTCATTTTGGTACTAGTCCCTTTCTGGACCTCACTTTTGGTGCGCACAACATCGTGGATTGTCTTACTGCAGACCCAGGGGGTGCTGAATGATCTTCTGGTGGCAATCGGGCTGGTCAGTGACGACGGGAGAGTGGCGATGGTTTATAACATGACCGGTACGATTGTTGCCATGACGCATGTGCTGCTTCCGTTTATGGTCTTACCGCTGTATTCGGTGATGCGCGGGATTCCTCCGACTTATATGGATGCGGCGGCTTCACTCGGGGCCACACCTGTGCAGGCATTCCTGCGGGTTTACTGGCCGCAATCACTTCCTGGAGTCGGGGCTGGTGCACTTCTGGTTTTTATTCTGGCAATCGGTTTTTACATCACGCCCGCGCTGGTTGGTGGGAGCGATGGGCAGCTCATCTCGAACATGATCGCCTATCATATGCAGACCTCCCTTAACTGGGGCCTTGCTGCCGCGCTGGGGGGAGTGTTATTGGTGGGGGTGATTGTCTTGTACGTGGTGTACGAGCGGCTGGTTGGAGTTGAACGAATGGGGCTGGGGTGATGATGGGCACCGCGCGGTTGGGACCTGGACGAATCGTCTATTGGGTTTTTTGCGCCCTTGTATTTGTGTTTCTGGTGGCACCGATTATTGTGATTGTTCCGCTGAGCTTCAATGCCGAGCCTTATTTTACTTTTTCGGAGGCGATGTTAAGGCTGGATCCGGAGGCGTGGTCGTTCCGGTGGTACCGCGAGATTATTCAGAATGAGGTGTGGAGAAACAGCCTGGTGAACAGTATTGTCATCGGAATCAGTGCGACGCTGCTGGCGACCGTACTCGGCACAACGGCAGCGCTGGGGCTTGCAAGCCCGAACATGCCGGCACGTCGTGCGATCATGGGAGTGATTATTTCCCCGATGGTGACTCCGGTGATCATTGCAGCAGCCGGGATGTTCTTCTTTTATTCGGGTCTTGGACTTGGGCAGACCTATTTGAGCATTATTCTGGCTCACGCCACACTGGGGGTTCCCTTTGTGGTTGTCACGGTGACGGCCACCTTAGCCGCCTACGATCCTACACTCAACAATGCGGCAGCGAGTCTGGGGGCAGGTCCGTGGACGACCTTCCGGCGGATCCAGTTTCCTCTGATTGCACCGGGGGTGATGTCGGGCTCTCTCTTTGCCTTTGCCATTTCGTTTGATGAAGTGATTGTGGTACTGTTCATGGCGGGTACGGAGCAGCGCACGATTCCGCGTCAGATGTGGTCGGGAATCCGGGAGCAGATCAGCCCGGCGATTTTAGCGGTTGCGACGTTTCTGATCGTATTTGCTGTGCTTTTACTTTTTACAGTCAACTGGCTGAGGCGGCGGGGAGAAGCATAGCAGTCTGTGGATCAAGAGCGACCTGGATGCAGGTGTGACCGCCTGCAGGAGCAGCAGTCCGGACACTCTTCGACCAGAGAACTGACTGGAGTCATCCAGGCTGATCGGAATTCGGGACGCTGCTGCAATGTTTTTTTTGATGTACAGAGTCGGGGTAGAATGTTTCCCATCCAGAGGTTGATTTCCGAACCGTATCCAAAAAGGCGGTCTCCGGATCATAATCGTCAGATAAAGTGTAGATGAAGGCTGCTTTTACTTCGCCAGTCTGATTCAAGTACATGAACACGGGGGCGGGAACCTTCACCACTTGGGAGTTCCGGGTTAAGTCTTCATATCCCAGATGGTACGACCTTCAGACAGTCTTCACGATTGACTCCGTGTGGTTAGTCGCGAGTTGACTCGTCTTCTTCTTTCCGCACTCCCTCCGTTGATCAGAAAAGAAGCAGTTACTGATGCGCAGATGCACAAAAACGCCAGCAAGCCTATGATATGCAGCCTCATCCAGTGACCTGCTCGTTGATATTCAGGAAGTCGGTTGGGCCTCGGTAAAATTACTCTCCATCGGTTGTGTTCGTCCGATTTACTACGAATCAATGCGATAGCGATAAAAAACGCTTTCCGGATTGTTAAATGCCACCAACTCATTCTCAGAAATAAATTCAAAGGTACTTACCCATCTCAACGGGTCCCCCTGAAAATCCAAGAGAGCATAGGTTCGAACAATATCCAGCGATTCTGGATCCAGTTCCAAAATTCTGTGCACTTGATGATCACCCAGTTCTCCTTCAATTGGGAGGATATACAGTCTCGAATTAAACGCATCAATAGTGGATAGCATGGACGCGGTACTTGTTCCACCACCTGCATAAAACTCCTTTGCAAATTCAAGCCTTTCAGTAAAGTATGGACTGCCGGATAGATCTTTGGACTGAAGTAATTCTCCCTCAAGTGAATACTTTTCAACTACTGGAACATGTTTTCCGATGGCAATTAAGTGTTCATCGTCCACCGAAATAATGATTCGCGAACTCATTTGATAGTTTCGCAGTTCGGAATAGGAAGTTTCAAGGAGATCCCCGAATGTTTTGAGAACCGTACCGGAAGAGTCCAATTTTACGATTGAGTAGGGATTCTTCGAGAGAGAAGGCGTGACGTATAAGTTCTCCTGTTTATCCATTGTTAGCCCGTGATACCAGATGTAATGTTTGGGATCAAGAGGTATGGATTTGAGGTAGTCCCCTTTAAGAGAAAATACCTGGATTTGTCTGGAGGTAGAGTTATAACTGTAAATCCGGTTCCCATTGACATGCGAGGAGAATGGTGCATACGAGAACTCACCTGGACCTTTGCCGTGCCTGCCGATTGTTCGGATGATTCGAAATTCATGATCTAGAACGAAGATAAAGGGGTATCCTTTCCCGCTCAGGTACAGTGCATCTCCATATTGCTGCATGGCATGGACATTTTCCAAGAATGTATCCCCGTCAAGGGCTTCTACAGTCCCTTCCGGCTTCAGGGGAATTTCCTGTGATGGTGGTAATTCATTATTGGAACAGCCAGTCAGAGACAGGCCCCCGAAAGAGATACCACTAATTACCGCGGCAATCCGAAATAGCATTATGAGTTTTGTTTAGTTGAACTGTATTGAAACTTTGTAATTGGTGCACACATTCGGGGGATTCATCAAGAACACACCAATGCTGTCCCGCCCCCCTCCCGGCAATCGGCAAGAGTACGTGTGACTCCATCACAGCAGTACCTCAATTCTCAAACTGACAGAGGATAGAGCCCGACACACGGGATGCCTTGCAAGAACATCCCGTGATGACGAACAGATCAGGAGAAACCTCACACTACATGAGCGTATCTATGTTCTCACCCGAGCATGATTGCTTAAAGCCGTCACACGTCGTAGATCCTTCATCTACGTCGGCACTGCATGTGTCTCCACCAATGCAACAAACTGCCCCAACTCCTCCTCCGCTGCAGGATACGCACGTCGTACAGTAGTTGGATCCACCAGCTTGGCTTGTGCGCTGGTAGCCGAAAACGAGGGACAAGGTCATCAGTGCAATGAGACACAGACCAGTAAGGATGTTTCTGCAGGTTTTCATAACTCAAATTGTTTAGTGGACCGGTAGTATAATAAAATTTCTCCAATACCACACAAACGGATCAAATGGCGATTTGGGATCTTGCCCGGAATGGTTCAGAATAACCATCGCTTCCTGCCCTTTAATCTGCCTGGATTCCCAACCATAATTTTGCAGGTTTTTGGAGTGACATTTAGAAATTTAGCTTTATCACGTTTGGATCTTCAATCGGCGATGATCAAGCCATGGGATCTTTGAAGTTGGTATATCCGGCAGCGAAGAGATAGGGGTGATTGGATTTCCGGGAGAGCGTGACGATAATTTGATCCGGCTGGATTTGGACTTTAGCTTGATTTTCAATGAATTTTCGGAAGAGGGTGCCGGGTTTTGCGGTTTGCATGTCGTTTCCAATTCGGAGGGCAAACAGGCGATAGAGCATACTGGCCATGAGGGTGAGTTGCAGATCCATCTCAATTTTGAGGGGGACCGCCGAACTGAGTGCATCCATGTGAAAGAAGTCAATGGCATCCGCAGTGGTGTTTTAAATGATCATTCGCCGGGCATACCGGTCAATGAGATCACTTGCCTTGGTCTTCATCTGATTGGTCATCAACAGGGTTGGAGCATCATGTTCAAGATCAATCATGGCAATTTGCCGTACGTCGGTTTTGTAATCCCGAATCCGAATGCGTTTTTCCAGGACACGCGGATTTTGGAAGGTGCGTCCGATGTTCGTGAGTCGGATCTGCTTCCACTGATTCGCGGGGGTCTCCATCAGTTCGTCCACCATCTTTTTGGATCGCCTTCGCAGCGTCAGAAAGTCAATTCCTAATTCATTCAGTTTTTGAAGTTGTGCATAGGTGGTGAAGGTACTGTCGAAGACAAACTGGATTCCATGCCTAGTTGCTACAAGACAGATTTCAGGAGGATCAGATCTTTTGAAGGAGCGTTACGCCGTCCCCGATAGGCACCAGGGTCAGATGTACTCTGGGATCCTGGTGAAGTTTTTTGTTCAGTGCCTGGATAGATTGTGTGGAAGCGCTCTCCGTTGCCGGATTAGCAGAATCTCCACCGCGCAGAACATTGTCAATCATGATCAGTCCGCCGGGCCGAACCAGTGCAAGCGACTTCTCCAAGTACACATCATAACTTTCTTTATCCGCGTCAATGAATGCGGCATCAAAGGTGTCCGCTTTTCCAGATGCAAGGAGATCATTCAGGGTCTCGGATGCGGGAGCAATGTGCAGCGTGATCCGGTCCGCAATCCCGGCCTTCGCCCAGTATTTGCGTGCAGTGTCGGTATACTCCTCACTGATATCGCAGGCAACAATATGTCCATCCGGGGGGAGCGCCAGTGCCATCGCCAGTGCAGAGTATCCGGTGAAGGTGCCAATCTCCAGGATCAAGCGTGCCTGCATTAGGCGTAACAGGGTTGCCATAAACTGTCCCTGATCAGGAGAAATCTGCATTTTGGCATCCGGATGCTGCGCAGTTTCTTGCCGCAGTGCGGCCAGAAGAGGATGCTCACGAAGCGATACATCCAGGATATATTCACGGAGTTCATCCGTCAGAGCGAGTGTGGATCGGGACATGAAAGGTGTCTCAGAATAGATAAATCTGGTTAATAGTAGGTACCGCTGAGCGTTAGACTTTGCTGCGTCAGCCAGCGGCTGACCGCTTTTACCGCCTCGCTGGTTCCGCGTGTGGCAATGGGGGTCCCGAAATTCATCACACTCAGGAGCAGATCCGCATCCGCCTTTTCTGCAGGGCGAAGCTGGATAAACAGTTCCTGTATCAGATCCGGCTCGTGTGAGCGTACAACAAAAACCAGCCCCTCACGACCAATCATTTGCAGTACATCCAGGATGACAACATGCCCCCCGGAGAAATGGTGGATCACTTTCTCAAATTCCGTGATCTCAGGAATAGTCCCATTCAGGAGTGCATGATGCATGCTGGTTTCTTTCTGGATCTGCGGCGGGATTGCGGGGGTGTGTCCGGTTTGTTTCTGGATGTGTGCATGATAAAAATTGCGACCCGCTTCACGCCATCTGGATGCATATTTGGTTTGCAGAACTGCAGCAGGTGGTGGCGATTCGGTAACTTTGTAATAGCCTGATTTAAGGGCTAATGCGACGGTTTGTTCATAGTAGGGTGCATCATCGGTGGTAAAGAGCAGGGAGCCGCCCATGGTGAGGCGGGCAGCAAGCAGTTCAAAAAACGAGGGCTGAAAGAGGCGATTTTCAGCGTGCCGTTTCTTGCGCCACGGGTCAGGGAAATTCACATAGACCCGGGAAACGCTCTGGTCGGGCAGAATATTCCGCAAAAGGAACACGCCACTTCCATGGTGTAACCGGACATGGGCCTGCCCCGCTCGGTGCAGACGCTTGAATGCACGCGCAACGGATCCCCGTGCGATATCGGCTCCGAGGCAGTTCCATTCCGGGCGCGATTTTGCCATCCATTCCAGAAAACGGCCATCCCCGAATCCAATTTCCAGTACCAGCGGGGCATCCCGGTGAAAGATCCCTGCATTCGTTGCCGGAAAAGGAAGTCCCGGCAGGTCCAGGAAGAGAGACATGTCTCAAGCCTCAGGCATAGAGGTATGCCATATCAATATGTCTGGCCCCGTTGTTGTCGGCAACGGCCATTTGCGCCGCTCCCCGAATACGAGCCCCTGCGACCTCCCCGGCTTTATTGAGCGCATAGAACGATACATTAAAGGCGGGTTCGCCTGCCTGATTCTGCAGCCTGGCCAGGTGTGTATTTTGTGCGATACGCTCGCACGCATACAGGCATGCATCCTGCGGGCTGTCTCCCATGCGCATACGTTCTACAATCAAAAAGCTACAGCAATTCTCAAGGTTGGCTTCCCCGCGTCCGGTAGATCCGGCTGCACCGACCTCGTTATCACAGTACAGACCGGCACCGATAATGGGGGAGTCTCCGACACGTCCTGGAATTTTGAAGGCCAGTCCACTCGTAGTGGTGACACTGCTGATATTCCCTTGCAGATCTATTGCGGAGCAGTGAATGGTTCCCCAGTGCTCATAACTGCGTTTCATCGCCTGTCCCAGGTCCATGTCATCGGGTCCATGAGGCGGCAGATAGTCATCCCGGTTGGAGAGGGTTTCGCGCCAGCGAACCCAAATTTCGCGGGCTTCCTCGGTAAGCAGATTTTCAATGGAGAAGCCATGCATTCGGGCAAAGTCCTGCGCTCCCTTTGCAACGAGCAGCACATGATCAGTTCGCTGAAGGACAAGTCTTGCAACCTTGGACGGGTATTTGATCCCCTGAAGGGAGGCCACGGCACCAGCCCTTCCGGTGGGGCCATGCATAACCGCAGAGTCTAACTCGACGACGCCGTCTGCATTGGGAAGACCGCCATAGCCGACGGTCCGGTCATTCGGATCTTCTTCCACCAGATTCACGCCGGCGATCACAGCATCCAGCGCATCGGTTCCTGCATTGATCTCTTCAACTGCCCGGGCGACAGCGCCGAGGCCGTTACGGCTTGCAATTGCGACAGGACCGGCGGCGGCGCGTATTTTTGGCCGAAGGGCGGTTGCCGCGCCGGCGACAGTGCTGTTTCGGATAAAATCACGCCGGGTCATCAGGGATTTTTTCATGACAGTAATTCAGGATTGTTCAATTCACAAATTAAGGCTTCTATTATCCAAGCGCCAGTTGTACAAATTCTTCGGCTGTATGGATATCAGGGTGCGACCGCATGACTTTTCGCAGCAGTTGTTCGGCTTTTGCACGGGAGACCCCGAGTGTTTCCAGGGCGGCGAGTGCATCCGCCCGTGCACTGGCTGCCCCCGAATCCTCCACCTGTGCAAGGTCCAGTTCGCTGATGCGGTCGAACAGTTCTACCACCAGACGCTCAGCGGTTTTGCGACCGACCCCGCTGATTCGCTGCAGCATGACCGGTTGTCTCAGCGTAATGTATTTTACCAGTTCATCGGGAGTCAGGGTTGAGAGGGCAGCAACGGCAATCCTGGGACCGATTCCCGAAACACCAAGAAATAATTCAAAGATGGCCCGCTCTCCCGGGGAGACGAACCCAAATAACTGTTCCCGGTCTTCGCGGGTATAATGATGTATAAGCAATCGTACCTTTTTACCGGTTTCAGGCAGTTTGTCCGAGGTAGACATCGGAATGAAAACACGGTACCCGATTCCCTGCACGTCAATGACGGCGTGGGTCGGCCCCTTGCTGCTGAGAAGCCCTTCAATGTATTCAATCATGGAGTCAGTGGATTACGGGCAAGATACGACTGCTTCACGAACACGGGGGCATCATGACGGATAACGTGAAAAATCCGGCGGGAAATCGTGCGGCGATTGTAGCACTGGGGATCCTTGCGAGTCGTGTACTGGGGCTGATTCGCTGGAGTCTCATGGCCCGCTATTTTGGAAGCGGGGCCCACGCGGATGTTCTGCGGGCGGCCTTTCAGGCACCGAATGCATTGCAGAATCTGCTCGGCGAAGGAACCATGTCGGCGGCATTCATTCCCGTGTACAGCAGGATGCTGGAGGAGGGAAGGCCGGAGGCGGCGGGGCGATTTGCCGGCAGTATTCTGGGCCTCCTGACTGCGGTGGTCTGCACAGGTGTACTTCTGGGTGTGTGGCTGGCCCATCCCATCTGTTCAATCCTTATGCGTGGTTTTGTCGGGGATGCCGCGGAAATCGCCGCCGGGGTACGGGAGGTGGACCGGCTTGTTCTGGCGGTTGAGATGGTTCGACTCGCTTTTCCAATGGCGGGTATTCTGGTGTTATCGTCCTGGGCGCTGGGCGTTCTCAATAGTCACCGGCGGTTTTTGATGCCCTACTTTGCGCCGGTACTGTGGAATGTGACGATTATCGGTGCGCTTTTGGGGGTCGGAAGCGTGATCGGATTTACGCCGGGGGAGCGCGGAGACTCGATTGTGCCCGAGACGCTTGACCGGCTTTTGACCGCGGTGTTTGTTGGTGGAGTGATTGGCGGTCTGATGCAGTTTCTGGTTCAGTTACCGTCGGTTGTGCGGGTCATGAAAGGGTTTCGCGTCCGTCTTTCTACGCGTGTGGACGGTGTGCGGAAGGCACTGGCCGCCGTGGGGCCTGCACTGGCAGGCCGGGGCGTTGCACAGCTCTCGGCGTATGTGGACATTCTTCTTGCGACCCTTCTGATGGAAGGGGCGGTCGCGAGTATCGGATATGCGCAGGTTCTTTACATCCTGCCGATTTCACTTTTTGGCCTATCGGTCGCAGCGGCGGAGTTGCCGGAACTCACACGGATCGGGATCAATAACCCCTCCCGCATGGCGGAGCGGGTTCGTGCGGGACTTGGGCAGGGTTTGTTTCTGGGCGTACCTACAGCACTGGGGTATATCGCACTGGGGTATGCAATCATTGGAGCGATTTATCGGGGAGGCTTGTTCGGAGTAGACGACAACTGGCTGACGTATTTTATTCTGGCTGCGTACAGTGTGGGGCTTTTGGCGACGATTAGCAGTCGCCTGTTGCAGAACGGTTTCTGGGCGCTTGGCGATACCCGTACGCCGGCGCGCATGGCACTGGTCCGTGCCATTATTGCACTTATCATTGCAGTTCCTTTGATGTTTGTGCTTGATCGCTTGTCGGTGTCGCAGGTCACGGGGATCGGCTCATCAACGCTGTATCTTGGTGCGGTGGGACTGGCAGCAGGCAGTGCAGTTGCGGCGTGGGTTGAATGGTTTTTCCTTGGACGGGCATTGAAGCATCGACTCGGGCAGGCATTTATTCCCTGGCATGCAGTCGGAGAAATGATACTGATGGTACTGATGGCACTCATTCCCTCCTTCATCCTTTGGCACTTCGCAGAGAACTGGAGTCCAATATGGTGCGGCATCGCTGTCACCGCCCTTTTTGCCGTGAGTTATCTGGCCATTGCCAAGTTCCGAGGCCGTCCAGAACTAAGAGTCTGGCTTGGCCGATTGAAGTGACGGGGCTAAAAAACAGTCCTGCCCCTATGACACGCACCATGTCGCTAGACACATTCTGGGAGACTCACATATATAAACCCAGGAAATTCAAAAGGTGGGCCCGTAGGAGCCTAGTCAGAAATCAAGGACAGGTGTTCACTAGTCTAAAATTGTATCCCGATGGGCGATGAATCAAAACCGTAATACATCAACCCCCATGCATTCACCATTCATGCTTTTGCCAATCCAGAATTAAACCTGAAAAATTTCTGCCAAACGTGAGTTTTGAGAACAGTATTAAGAAAATCACGTTCACGGTGCCGGCGGTTTATATCTTCTAGTAAGATTTCCCGCTCTACCCCGCCTATGTTCTTCGGTCGTAGGTCGCAGGGCCTCTTCGGAGGCCCTTGCCTTTTTATAGAATCAATGCGGACAATTGTATATGTGGATGAGTTCAACCTTTATTATCGGGCCCTTAAAACAAGCCTTTCAGGTGGCTGGATCTTCCGCTACTGTTTGGGAAGATGCTATGGGGAAAATCATGATATTGAACTCGTCAGATATTTTACGGCTAGAGTAAAACACACATCAAAAAATCCGTCACAGGCACAAAGGCAGGACATTTACCTTAAGGCCTTACAAAAATATAGATCCAACGTAGAGATCCATTTTGGATCATTTCTGACTCATAGAATTCGCCGGCCACTTGCCAATTCAAAAGAGAAGCAAAAAATGGTTTGGGTATTGGATACGAAGGAAAAGAGTTCAGATGTCAATTTAGCTGTACATTTGCTCAACGACGCATGGCTCGGAAAGTGTGATTGTGCTACACTTGTATCCAATGACAGTGACATAGCCGAGGCAATGCGACTTGTAAAGCAGCAGCATCCGAAAATCTTGTTAGGACTAGTTACACCAGGAAGTGGGAAGAGATCGGACAAACTGAAACGCTATGCGGATTTTACGCTACGCATCCGAGAAAGTACACTCAATGATTCACAGTTGCCAAATCCAATCCCCCGGACAAATATATACAAGCCGAAAAGCTGGTAGCAGATGGCCGGTGCTCTTGAAAACCAATATGAGTGACATAGAGGAGGTCATGAGCAGGATTCATCAGGGGTTAAGGAGTCTTTCCACTGGATGGACAAATAGCAGTGTAAAGCCTGATTCACTCTCACGGTCATAGCGCAAATCCACTGAACCCTTTGCAGAAAGCGGGTAGAACCTGTGAAAATCTGAAGTTCAATGGCACGGATTATTCGTACCGGTAAGACCCCGGCCAAAGAGCGCAATGCTCATATGCGGACCTGCGCAGAACTGCTTCGCCTGTTGGCCGAGAAAGATCACTTCGATGAGGAGGCAAAAGACATGGCAGCGCTGTTTGTCTTTTCGCTCCGCGGAATCTATGCAACGATTGAAGGGAGTGCCGATGTGTGGGACGAACGAAATTACTGGAAACGCGCCGAAGCCCTTCGCAATGACTGGCGCTGGAGCAGGAAAGCAGCAGATACACTTGAAGCCCTCATCCGACAGGATGAATGGACAAAAATTCCCGATATTATGGTCGAACTGTTTCCGCGTTTTCAACAGATTAATGTGATCACGATCACCCGCAATGCCGATCATTGGTGCGGCGCACGGAAAGCACTTTTAGCTCCTAAAGAATGACCACCTACGGATCAAGAACGATTATTCCCGGTGATTTACTGATTGCACTACCCACACAGATCTCAGACCCGTTTCATCGGGCGGTTGTGTTGCTATGCATGCATGACGATACAGACGGCAGTCTGGGGCTGGTTGTGAATCGCCCAACCCAGTTGTCGCTCAACCGCCTTCTGGATCGTCCTGTTGAGGGACATGTGATTTATGAAGGGGGGCCGGTAGAGAGGGATTGTCTCACGTATCTGCACCGGTGCGAAGATCGGATACAGCAGTCGCAACCGGTGATGGGGGATGTCTGTTTTTGTGGAGATGTGCACGACGTAATCCAGACCGTAACCGATGATTTGGTCACATCAAGCGAGATCCGCTTCTTTGCAGGATATTCCGGCTGGGAACCTGGACAACTGGAAAAGGAACTGGAAGATGACTGCTGGCTCATTACACATGGCAATTCAGACATGATCTTCAAGCAAGATCCCAGCACACTGTGGAGCCGGATTCTGCGAAAAATGGGAGGGGAGTATGCAATTCTTGCAAACTTCCCCGCGGATCCATCTTTGAATTAAAGCGATGCCTACTTCGAGTAGACCAATCGCATAAACTCTGCGCGTGCGGTTCCTTCAGCCAGAAAGGCACCACTCATGGCACTGGTTGCAGTAAGTGCATTCTGCTTCTCCACACCGCGCATGGACATACACAAATGCGCTGCCTCAATCACAACAGCCGTTCCAACGGGCTGAAGCACCTCATCAATTGCCTCTCTGATCTGGACGGTTAAGCGTTCCTGCACCTGCAGGCGGCGAGCAAACGCGTCCACCACGCGAGGGATTTTACTTAGGCCAACAATATGGTTTTGCGGGATATAAGCGACATGGGCTTTGCCGGAGAAAGGGAGCAAGTGATGTTCGCACAGACTGAATACATCAATGTCGCGGACTAGAATCATTTCATCATATTGCTCTTCAAAGATGGCGGACTGCAGGATCGCCTTTGCGTCAACGCGGTATCCCTGTGTCAGGAAGGAATAAGATTTAGCGACACGTTCAGGGGTCTTGAGTAAGCCCTCACGTGTGGGATCCTCTCCAAGCAGTCGTAGTATCTCACGAACATGATCCCCAATGCCTGAGGCCGGAGTCTCTTCGCTAAGAGTCTGATCTAACAGGTCTGTATGGTCCATTTGGTCCAAAGTATTCTGCTGAGTTTTTTGGTGTTTCATGAAGTCGTACGCAATAGAGGGTGCCGGCGGGCAAAGCATCTGCCAGACGGTCCCAGATCGCAATAACAAGATTTTCAGTTGATGGCATGATCCCCTTCAGAAAAGGGACATCCAGATTTAGATTTTTGTGATCCAGATGACGGATAACGCGATCCTGAATCACATGGTTCAGGTCTCCCAGGTCAATCACATAGCCTGTATCCGGGTCGGGAGTTCCGGCAATGGTCACCTGGAGCCGGTAGTTATGGCCGTGCCAATTCGGATTATTACAGGGCCCGAATACATCCTGATTCCAGCCGTCTGATTTTTCCGGGTTGTGCAGGCGGTGAGCCGCGTTGAAATGTGTCTCTCGTGTAAGATAAACGGTATGCATTCAGAGTCAGTTTTCACCAGCAGCGGGGGAACGAACAAGGCGGCGTATTGTTCGCAGAGAGAACTAATACGGTTTTAGTATGCCAACTTTATTTGAGCGCATCATTAACGGGGAGATTCCGGCTGATCTGATTTACGAGGATGAAGTATGTGTGGCTTTCCGGGATATTGCTCCGCAGGCACCAACCCATGTTTTAGTGGTTCCGCGCAGGCCCGTGCAGGCACTGGATGATGATCTGGATGCCGCGCTGGCCGGGCATCTGCTGATGGTAGCAAACAAAATTGCAGTGCAGGAAGGTCTCACGGGGGGGTATCGTGTGGTCATCAATTGCGGCCCGGACGGGGGGCAATCGGTAGATCATCTTCATGTTCATGTACTTGGCGGCCGTTCACTTGCGTGGCCACCCGGTTAGCCTAAATCCACAATGCACCGGGCTTTTTGCAGTTGGTGGTTTCTGTGTATCTGTGTGTTGGGGGTTTCGAGTAGTCGTTCCGAGGCGCAATCTTCCCTGCAACAGGAAACAGAATTTGCCCGCGAAGTAAATCGGTACAGGTGGAGTTCCATAACGGTCTGGAATGCAAACCTGGGGCGTTGGCAGGTTGATGTGGCCAACCGGTTTCTGTCGGACGCATACTTGCAGTTTGATAACCGGCTTCGCTTTCGGGATGAAGATCGCCTGAGTATCGTTGCAGTGCGCCCAATCCGGCGGCGCTTTGGGGCAAGCATTCAGGGAGATCTTGACTGGTTCGGGGCTGGCCGGGCATCGTCTAGAACCCTGTTTTTCGGGGTTCAGATGATTCCTCTGGATGCATTAAAGCTTAAAACCGCAGTCGGGGTCGGATCGGACCGGCGGCCGGGGATTGTACAGGGGGATCAGGGCACACCTCTGCGTGTGGATACCGGACCAGCCGTCGCTGTCTCCGTGGAGTTGGAACCCCGTGAGATTCAGGGGTACCGTATCTCGTTTAATTCGGATGCCTCATGGCAGCGTATTGCACCGCGTCGGGTTGGCGATCTGATGCTGGAAGGGACCGCCGCCCGCTCCTTCGGCTTAGCACGGCTGGAATCACGTACACGCTTTTCCAGCCGTAGACGGGATACCTATCAGTCTGCATCGTTTCTGAATCGGGGGCAGGAACGTGATCCAGAGTCGATTGAGGCAACCACCAGTGACACGCTGGATACCAATATGCTTCTCCATGTTCCCATCATGAATGGCCTGCGTATTATCGCACAGGCAGATCTTCGGCTCAATCAAAGGCGAATACGCGCTCCGAGTACTCCCGAAGCGTCCATCACGTTTGAGACTGATTTTGCGCGTCAGGCATTTGCAGGTCAGATTGGCCTCCATTACCAGCGTGAACGGATGGATGCACAGTTGAGTGCAGAGTACGGTGCGACCAATGAACGTCGCTCTCTGAACAACAGAGACCTTCTGCCTCCATCGGAGGCATCACAAAAGACAACTCTTCTTCAGCAGGCAGATTATGATGAGGGAGTATTTGCAGTGAATGGGAGTGTGCGAGGGGATGTATTCTCTACACTCTCCATTCTTTTTTCGGGAAGTTCCCAGATCGTGCGGCATGATACGCCTCTGGTAAACCTGGATGATCGGGACGAGGTGTACCACACGGCCACGCTGACGCTCAGTCATCGTCGGAGTCGCCAGCTACGGGTAGCGGCAAGGCTGTATGGCTCCTATCGACATATCGTATTTTTGAACGCTGAGCGCTCGGCAGAAAACAATATTCAACGCACCCTTTTACTTCGACCATCGATGGATTGGACTCCAATTCCAGAAACCCGTATTCGAGTGGCCAGTGAGGTGCGGGCAACCTATACGACAGACGATTTTGTGCTGCCAGGGCGCAGATCCTCTGATCAGTCTGCACGTGAGATGCGCCTGGAGTCAGAAACGGAACATCGCATCTTCCTGGATACAGACGTAAAACTGTCCGCCAGTTTTTCGGACTTGCGTCTGGGGCGGCTAAGATGGGATGAGTTTTCCGAGATCCCCTTTGACACCCTTCGGACCTATAGCGTCTGGCTGCGTATCCAGACCGGGCGAAGGCTTCGTGGCGAACTGGGGTGGCGCACCTTTTTGCGGAGTGATTTTGACCGGGCAATTACGATACAGTACCAGTTCCCGAATGACGGGGGGACTGCCGCACGAGGGAGTATCACCAGAACCGGCAAGCGATGGGTCATCCAAAACGGCCCATCAGGTGCACTGTACTGGATTCGAGGCCAGACAACCTTGCGTCTGGATGCGTGGGCAAATTGGCAGCAACTTCGGTATCGCCTTTATGGGCAGCTGCCATCTGCCAATGAGGAGGTCATTCGACGAGTTGCCCGGCGGGGAACAAGGCGTTTGATTCCACTCGTTTCACTAAGTATATTCTGGAAACTGTAACGATGACGGTACCATCAGTAGGGGAGATCAGAACGCTGGGAGTTACCGGAGGGATTGGAAGCGGTAAGTCCGCTTTGTGCGCCTGTCTAAGAGATCTTGGAGCAAAAATTTTTGAAGCAGATCAGGTGGCCAGAGATCTCATGGAATCCAGTAGACAAGTACGCAAAGCCGTAATCCAGGAGTTCGGCCCGGGCAGTTATCACCCGGACGGGTCGTTAAACCGCCCATGGCTGGCGGGGCAGGTGTTCCGTGATGAGGTTCGTCTGGAGAAGTTGAATGCAATCGTTCATCCACAGGTTGCAGATGCATTTGATCAAAGGAAGCGGGAGGGGCTCCGGGGGCTGCTCGTCCACGAGGCAGCACTCATTTATGAGGCAAAATTAGAAGGTCGCTTCGATGCGGTTTGCGTGGTCAGTGCTTCCAGTGAGATACGAAAAGTACGCGTAATAAAGCGGGATGGAATGAGTAAGGATGCGATACGTGAGAGGATGCGGCGGCAGCTCCCCCGGAAAGAACTTGAGCGGCGGGCCGATGTGGTTCTGGTGAATGAAGGGGATGAGCAGGACTTGTATCGAAAAGCCGAGCGACTTTATGGGCTGGCGATGAGCGGAGCGGGGCTCGGGCCGGAGAATTTCAGGTTATTTCGGCGGTTGTAGGAAGGACGAACCCGAAGGTGGATCCACTGCCGGGGAGGCTTTCGACCATAAGCTGACTGCCGTGTGCGCTGAGGATGTGCTTGACGATCGCGAGTCCGAGGCCGGTTCCGCCAAGTTTTGACGAGCGGCTGGGTTCTATCCGGAAAAACCGTTCGGTAAGGCGTGGAATATATTCAGGGGAAACGCCGATGCCATCATCCACAACCGAGATTTTGACCGCCGCATCGTTCAATTGCCGGGCAATTAATTCGACCTGTCCACCGACCCGGCCATATTTGATGCTGTTATCAATCAGGTTGCTTAGAACCTGGCTGATATGATTTCGATCTGCAATCACGTCCGGCAGATCCTTTGGCATCGACAGTCGTACGGCAATCTTTCCGTCGGCGGCCATGGACTCAAGGGACTCAATGACCTCCTTGCTCAATTCAATCAGATTGAATGGTTTCGGATTCATGGAGAGCTCTCCCATCTCAATTCGGGCAACCGATGAAAGATCTTCCGCCAGATTTCCAAGCCGGTTCGCATTCCGCAGCACTTTATTGACAAACGAGCGCCGGACGCGCTCGTCATTGAGGGCGCCGTCCAAAAGGGTTTCTGCAAAGCCGCGGATGGCAAAAATGGGGGTTTTCAGTTCGTGCGATACATTGCCGAGAAATTCACGCCGGTAGTTCTCCATACGTTCCAGTTCCTGCATTTGAGAGGCAACGCGTTGATCCGCATCATGGGCGAGATGGATCAGATAACTCAGTTCGTCACGCGGGAGTGAGGTTTCATTATTGCGGGCAGCAATGTGGGTTTCGCCGATGCCAGCGAGTGTGGACTGCAGGGTGGACATGCGCTGGGTGACCAGCATACGCACCCCTACGAAGGTGGCAAGGCCAACGGTGCCACTGATAGACAGGACGACCCACCAGGGCATCCGAAAGCCAATCAGTGCAGCGATGAACAGTGTGATCAATACGAACAGGCTCACACGCCACGCCACTCGATAGGCCAGCCGGCCGGTAGGTGTTTGTTGCGCAGGGTTCATGTGTGCCCTTCAGATCATTTGCGTTCAAGGAAGCGGTATCCGACTCCTTTGACGGATTGGATGTAGTCCTTTCCCTGATACTTGCCGAGCTTTTTATTGAGTTTGCTCACATGCACATCCACGGTTCGCTGCCCCACCTCTACTTTCATTCCCCAGACTTTCTTGATGAGTTTTTTCCGGCGAAACACGACTCCAGGGGAGTTTGCAAGAAAGTACAGCAGATCAAACTCTCTGCGGGTAAAGTCAATCTGCTCCTTTTCCCCAGCTTTGGTCCGAAATACCCAGTATCGATCCCGATCAATGTCTAGATCATGGATGCTTAGGGTGGAGGCACCGGGAAGGATACGCTGCGTTCCGCGAAGCAGAGCTTTGATCTGGGAGATAATCACATCAATGCCAAAGGTTTTGGAGAGATAACTGTCGGCTCCGACATTGAGTCCCTGAATATAATCTTCCTCTTCAGAACGTGCGGTGAGGAATAAAATGGGGACGGATTTTAACCGGGAGTACCGGCGGATATGCTGACAGACATCTAGTCCGTTCATACGGGGCATCATGATGTCGAGTACAATGAGATCCAGTTCGTGGGTTTCCACGATATCAAGTGCTTCGACACCGTTTCGGGCGGTAATGGTCTGTATCCCGTGGCGTTCAAGGTTGTATCGCAGGAGGTCAAGAATGTCATCTTCATCATCCACGACCAGAACCGTAGATGAATCTTGAGCAGCAGTAATGGGGGAGGGTTTTGACATCAGGATGTTAGAGAGTACATGCGAAAGATGAAAGATGTATACTACGCATCAAAAATAATGAACTTGCAGTTCAGGACAGGGATCCATTGCGGTAAAGCAGTGCGAAGTGTTACGGACTCCGTATCCCGGATTATCTCTGCTGTGTTTTTCTAATTTGGGGCCCATAAGGTTCACACGCAGACAGGCGAGAGGAAGTCAGTGCCCCGCGGCGAGAGAGGCGAATCGTGCTGTGCATGGTTTCCGGCACGGTCGACGGGGATGCCTTATTGGGGTTGTAATATGATGTATGGCGGTAACTGCCGGGGAGGTCAATGTTCATTCAAGATAAGGCACCGGACGGCGGACAATACCCGAGGATCTCATTCATTCACCATATCAAGGCGGGGCACTCATGTGTATAAGTTCAGATTATTCTTTTCCACCATCCTCTTTTTTGTGGAATGTGCGTTGAATGTGTACAGTTCTTTGATTGTTGTCCATGACCTGACTGCTTGTTAGAACTAATATTGGGTCGTCGTATGTACCGGTATAGTCTATTTTAAGTTCGGCATTTCTAAAGAATGTGTCTGCGTCATGGTGCAACTGGACGAGATAGTCAGATGCACCAGCATCTGTTATTGTAAACCCTCCGTCCACGGAGACGATCCCTGAATTGCCATCCGAAGGGTATTGAATGAATCCTGTGACAGAGTGATCTGGATGAAGTGTGAATTCATTTTTAATTTGTTGGACGTTGGACTCAATGGGGTAAACAGACATGCTGCTCAGATAGTACATCCCCAAAATTTGACTCTTTACTTTTACTGGAGAGATGTCCCCAACGACATGGAGGCTATATCCTGCAAATATCCCATGTCCCCCGCGAATATTTGACTTTAAAGGTGCAGGTTCACCATACCATAATTCCTCCGCATTCTCCTGCACAATCCTCGAAAGATAATAATCGTAGTAGGCTTTGCTGACAGACCGGACATAGGTACTTGGAATTGAATTCAAGAATCTCGTTGACAGTGATAGATCAAACTGCTTCCCATCAAATGGGCGATCATGCAATAGTGCTTCCCGAATGATTGGTTCATCCGTATATGGAAAGAACGGATCCTGGGCTACAAGTTGATTTATTTGCTCGGTGAGTTGGGCGTTAAGCACGCTAAAGTATCGTTTATAGATCTTTCGGGATGAAAACAGGGAAACCGCATAATAATTTTCTACCTCTGCTTCATCGTCCAGAGTGAGTTTGATCCCAATCCCGCTATCAATATCTCCACCTGTGTATTGTACATCCAAAATCTTTGCTTTACCGGGAATTTGATCGGCAGCTTCCACACCCCTGAACCCGTCGGCTTCAATCTTTAGTGTATACATCACACCTGATTGCGGCAGGGACGTATCCCCGTAATAAAATCCACCTCCTTTGTGTGTCAATTGCACAAAGGAGCCATCGTTCCCCTGGATGGTCACAGCGGCATGACCTACGATTGAGGGGAGGGTTGCCTCTTCTTCCTGTATTCCGACCGTACGATGAACCAATACCTGCCAGGGCTCATTTTCCGTAAAGGTGCTGGTAACAACCATTTCCGGGGTGACCCGTTCCAAATCAATCTCCAGGACATTCTCACACCCCAGTAGCGTGACCAGAAGAATCAAACCTAGTAAGCGGTGCATGTTCAAAAGTAGAAACGGTAGCTTACGGATGGAACAATCGGCAGGAGCGTAAACCTTTTGATTGTTCTCTCTTCGACCAAATAATTACGGGCTGGCTCAATCGAACTGGACTCCTCTTCAAATATGAAAAATGTATTACGTCGACTGTACGCATTATACAGGCTGAAGATAACTTCTGAACGCTTACCCGGCCCGCTGGGGCGACGTACAGATAGATCCAGTCGGTGATAGGACGGCGTTCTGTAGCTGTTTCTTTCACCGTATATGTCAATTAGAATTCCATGCTGCCTGTATCGTGAGTGTGCAAGGGTCAGCGCGTGTCCTGTGCTATATACCCAGATCAGGGATACCTCCCTGACTCCCCAGTCACGGATCAATGCAACCGAGATGTCGTGTCTGCGATCATATCGGTGAGGAAATACTTCTCCTGCATTCAGATCTGCAAAACGTCGTTTGGACCATGAGATGGTATAGCCGATCCAGCCCTTTGTACGTCCCCGTTTTCTGCGAACGTACATCTCGGCACCGTAAGTCCAACCTCGACCGACGGTTACTTCATCTTCCCATTTCCGGCTTGATCCGACAAAACCAGCACCTTCCCTGTAGGCGATAACCCCGTTCATCTCTTTGTAATATGCCTCCAGGCTGATGTCCAGAGCCCGTGCATCTATGGTATGTGCAACTCCTGTAGCGATCTGCCAAGCCTTCTGTGGAGGAACTCGGGAAGTACTCGGCAGCCATAGATCTGTGGGAAGCCCGATCCCGCTGTTGGACAGCAGCTGGATGTACTGTTTCATTTGTGCGAAGGAAAACTTGAGTGCCCATTCCCGTGGAAGTAAGAATGAGGCGGATACGCGGGGCTGCACGGAGGAGTAAATCGTACCGTCTGCATGGTACCCGGATACATGTACACCTACGTTACTCTTCAGTCGACGGCTCAGGGTGATTTCGTCTTCCGCGTATACAGATCCCTCGTAGGTGGGTACGTTAAAGGACATGGACACGGTTGTATCAATATCGAATTCTGTATCCCGATCCAGAAACCGCTGAAAGCTTGGCGTAAACAGATGTCTTGTCATCATTGCACCAAAACGGATCTCATGGTCCCGGTGAGGAAAATATTCCACATCCGTCTTCGCACTCACATCCATCAGTCCGCTCGCATAACTTCCTTCCGATTGAGCAAGGTTATCCTGGAAGATATAGGTGTCCCCATTGAGAATAGTGGATCGAAAACGGCTAAAAAGAAGCGTTGTATTCGAAAACATCCGCGCGTTAACGACCCGGTTCCACCGAAACGTTAACGTTGCATTACTCCACGCTTGCTGATATCGAAATCTGTCTTCCCCAATCGCAACGTCTTCCTCTCCATGTGCATATCCCTTGTCTCTGCCCGCATAGAAACTCATATAAATCCGGTCCCGCTTGGAGATGTCCAGATTCCACTTTGCATTTACATCATAAAAATAGTATCCCAGTATTGCGTCTGATCCGCGTCCCTTTTGGATCACCCAGGTGATCAAATCCAGATAGGTCCGGCGAGCGGAAACAATAAATGAACTTTTGTCCCTTATAAGCGGTCCTTCCACCGTGATCCGTGAGGCCAGCAGTCCCGCCGCTCCCCGTCCCTCAAACTCTTTTCGGTTTCCCTCCCGCATGGTGATATCCAGTACGCCCGCCAAGCGTCCTCCATACCGGGCAGGAAAACCTCCTTTGAACAACTCAGCACTGTTGATCGCATCGGTATTGAAGGTGGACATAAAACCAAACAGGTGCCCCGCG
>JAJECE010000076.1 GCA_022822185.1 Rhodothermales bacterium
GAGCATGGCATCACCGCGGATGTCTATCGGATCCGGGCAGGCCTGGAACTGAACACCCGGATTGCCGGGACCATTCATCCCTATGTCGAAGTGAATGTGCGACAGGATGGCGGCAGTGCGGAGACCGGAACCGGACTGGAAGTAGGGGGCGGCGTGCGGGGGACCTATCCGGCATGGCGCCTGAAAGGGGAGGTGCGCACGCAGGGACTGGTCATGCATACCGCAGACGGGTTTACCGAATGGGGAATCTCGGGGGCACTGCAGGTGGGCAGTGGATCCGAAGGGATGATGATGCGCCTGCGCCCATCGTGGGGACGCAGTCCGGGCATGTCCATGATTCGGCAGCAGACAATTCTGGATGCGGCACCCATCCGGGATGCGACGCACCGGACCGAACTGGAACTGGGCTACGGAGTCCCGTGGCGGGAAGGGTCCGCACGATCCATCCTGGGAATTACACGACTGCCGCAGGGCGTGATGTACCGGCTCGGCGGCGAACTGCGCCCGTGGAAACAATTTACCCTCTCAGCCTACACACTAGCCCATGTGTCTAAACACCCTGGCCGCCAATCCGCACCGGGCAATATCGGCGTGAATCTCAGAGGAGCACTTCAGTATTAGACTCCGAAAGCAGAACGGAAATACGCAATATACGCCGGCTTTTTACGGAACAGGGCCATGCTCTGAGTGCGGGAGGATGTGTACATAAAGCATGATACCTTCTCAAATCCGCATAGCGTAACTGTTGAGATTTGTCGAACACTCATTGCCTTCGGAACCGGTGTAATCAATATGGTTCCCTTTTCAATTGGACTATTTTTCTGGATATCTCCGAACTTGTATTTTGGGATACGGCATTTATCTCTCCCAGATAAGCTTGACTGGCTGAATCCAGAAGACCGCTGAACCTCTCCTGCTGTCCGGTGCGCAGACATCCGTTGCCACACGAAAGGGGAGCGAGATGCGTGACATCGCAGCCATCCGATGCACATTTGGGTTGAGTTTGTCCCTGAAACCGCTACGTATCATCTGCAGAAAAATGAACGCCCCCTTCTAACAGTGAAGTTGCGATTGCAGGAAACTTGCAATGTAAATGGAGTATAACGGGAACGGTCGCTTTCCGGGCCTGCTTTGTTCATAGTTTGAGAACCTCAACCAGAATGGAAGCCTGTACAAGGTTGTACCCACTCATTAAGATGCGTGCATCTTCCCGGCAGACACAAAATCGTTCGTCACGGCCAGCGCTTGACGGGTATGCCCTCCACCGATTTCTTGCTGCCCCGTCTCCGAGACCTTGTATCCCCCTGATTCTGGGACTCCTGCTTTTCTTTTCCTTCTTTACCGCCTTCACCTCGGAGGGATCTGAAAATCATCTGAACACAAGTGACCTTGAACTCCCGTTATTGTCTCAGAAGAATCTTCCCCAAATAGTACAAGCCGATAATCTCCCTGATCTCCCTCTAGTAAGGGCTAGTCAAGTATTTTCGGGCACAAACCGGAAACCGTCTGCAGCCTTGCAGCAAGCAACCCCAGAGGATAGATATCAGATAACCGCCCGTCATCTGAAAACCGTAAACGGACATGATCCTGCTATCATCAGGATGGGGGATTATGGAAAATGGCCCCGTGGCTTCAACATCAAGCCGGATGTATTTAACCTGGATCCAGAAATTTCGGTGAGGTTGCGGCCCGAAGATGTATTAATGCCGGTTGAAACGGCCCCTGCCGCCAGTATCACGGTGAACTATTACTCACCTGACCCTGCTGCCAAAGACAGAAAGGACACAACGGATGCCGGAGCAATGATGGTGATCCGAGATGGTGCACACAGGAATCTAACTCTGATTTTGGACCCATCAAAACCAATCATGGTCTCCGAGGGAGAGACCGTGAAATTGATGCTTGATCAGAGATCAACATATTACAATTGGACCCATCAACTCGTCTTTCTCAGACTGGGTGGACATAGAGCCGGTGATCATGATTATGAGGTTCGGGATGGGGTTGCTAATAGTCCAAATGTATTACGTCTTTATGCTAGTGGCCAAAAAAGATTTGGTATAGATATCTATATCAAGACTGATACGGATGCCAATGAAGAAAATGAGCATGTAATCTTCAAAAAAGCAGATTATAGCTGGCCATGGGCAGACTGTGAACCTGCACATTGTGAATTCACACTTATCATCCAGGGCAAAACGCCGAATGTGAGTCTGCAACTGCTTTCACCAACCTATCTGTCTGAAGGCGACGATGCACACATCAAGGTAAAACTTTCGGGGATGCTGCCGGTAGATGTATCAATTCCGCTGTCCCTGACCCGGGACCAACCAGATCCAAAGACCATTGAAACGACATCGATTACGATCCATGCCGGGAAATTATCCACCGTATACTCTCCCCCGCTGGGAAATCGAAGGAAAAGGAAGGAACAGTATACGGTCTCGCTGAAGTCCCCCTTACCCCCGGAAGTGATTGAAGGTACACCGAACTCCGTCACATTCTGGACAAAGATGCCCGATGTAAGTCTGGAACTGCTGTCCCCTGATCCCCTGCCTGAAGGCGAAGATGCGAGAGTAAAGGTAAAGCTTTCGGGAAGACTGCAGACAGATGCGACGATTCCACTGCTGCTGAGACGACTCAAACCGGCCCCGCTCACGGTTGAACAGGCATATGTCACGATCCAAGCGGGAGAGTTGTATCACATGTACTCTCCCGATCTGACAGACCGTAACAGTAAGGATGCAAAATATGAGATTTTACTGGAAAAGCCCCTGCCGCCCAAAGTGGTTGAGGGCACCCCCAACTCCGTCACATTCGATGTTAAGGATCGCCCTCAGGTGAAACTCTCCCCCCGCTCCGTTTCCGTTCTTGAGGGAGACGACGTGACAATTACCGCTGAACTTTCCTACGCGCTGCAAAAGAACATCGTGATTCCCGTGAGAGCGACCAATAAATGTGGACAACAATGCACCGCAGAAGATGGTGATTTCAGCAGCTTAAATGAGATCACGATCCCCGCTGGCAGCCAAAGTGGTACAGGCACGATTCATACAACCTCAGATACGGATGTACAGGAGCCATCCGGGAAGCCCGAGGAGGAAACATTCCGGGTGTTGATGAACACCAACAAGCTGCCGTCTGAAGTTCGTGAGGGATCACCGAATCGGGTTACGATAACGATCAGAGAAAAACCGCCCACGGTGAATTTACTGGTTTCTTCAAACGAGATCTTTGAGGGCGAATCGATAACCGTAACGGCCGAACTCTCCCAAGGGATTGCGGGGTCGGTAAAGATTCCCGTAGAATTAACCCCCAATCCCCCCGCTGATGCGAACGACTACAGCGATTTAACCGGGATTGAGATCCCTGCTGGCAGCCTGACCGCAACCGGAAAAATCACGGCAACCGAGGATTATGATTCGGGAGATGAAACATTTACGGTGGCACTTAACGAATCCCAGTTGCCGCCCGTACTGACCGCGGGACCTTCGACATCGGAAGAAATCACGATCAAGACGAAAAAAACCGTAACCTTAGATGCCTCTCCGACGACGGTAAATGAAGGCGATTCTGTGGCAGTGGTGCTTACACTGTCGGGTGCACTGGATACAGATACAGATGTTCGGATTACCCTGGTCGGGGTCGGCACAACGAATGCCAATGCTGCCACGCCGGGGTGGGATTTTCAGGGATTGATCCATGGTGATCAATACATCCGAATCAGAGCAAACCAGACGGCAGGAAGAGATACAATTTCCATTCTGACAGATCATATCATCGAAAAAGATGAGGAGTTTATGGTGGCGTACGGGATATCAACATTGCCACGGCAGCTCAGACCTGCTATTGATCCCGAAGATCAGTTTAAACTCATTACGATCAAAGATAAACCTGCAGTCAGCAAGCCGGTCGTCACACTGTCCGCACCTGATAAGTCCGCTTATGAGGGCACATCGGTGGCGATCACGGCTACGATTTCCAAGATGCATCCCAGCGATGTAGTCATCCCCTTAACCTATAGTCATACTCCCCCTTTCACCGCCGAACTGGGGGACTATGATAACACATTGACGAAGATCACGATTAAAGCAAACCGTGAAGAAGGCACCCTGAGGATCAACCTTACCGAAGATGATAAGATTGAGGGGGATGAGACATTCTTGGTCGCGCTCGGCCCCCCCCTGACACCAGATGTCGAATTGGGCTCACCAAGCTCGGTTGAAATCACAATCAAGGATAAGCCGGCAATCCGTGCACCTGCCGCAGTGACGGTTCCCGAAGGCGGTACCAATTCATTCACTGTTGAACTTTTGTCTGAACCTTCAAGGGAGGTTACGGTCACGATTTTCGGATATACGGGGACCGCTCTGGAGACTGAACCACCGAAGCCGTCAACCCTCAAATTTAATCCGAAAAACTGGAAGCCCCCGCAGACCGTGACCTTAACTGCATCGGAGGACAATGATATCACGGATAACGAGGCGAGGCTCACCTTAACCACATCAGGGGCAGCTGAATACCAAGGCCTGCAACACAATGTACTCGTAACCATCAAGGATAAAGACACAGGCTCTATCCATGCTCCTGCTGTTGTAGACATTCAGGAAGGGAGCACCAAAACCTTTGAGGTATCCCTTAGTGACGCCCCCTCTTCCGAGGTGACCATAACCATTGGCAACTATGCCGGAACAGACCTGGCAATCACGCCGCCGAAACCGCTGACACTGACCTTTGATGACAAAAACTGGAACGTTCCGAAAGAGGTAACCTTGACCGCGGAAAGGGATGATGATGTTGTAAATGAGGAGGTTCCGCTAACCTTAAGCGCATCCGGGGCAGAATACGAAGGCCTGCAGCAGATCGTGACCGTGAAGATTGACGATGTGGATACGGCTGGGATTCTGGCGAATCAAGCCGTCGAGGTTCCGGAAGGTGCTTCAAACTCGTTTGAAGTTGCTCTTTCGTCTGCACCTCCAGGCGAAGTAACCGTCTTGATTGAGGGACATGCGGGGACGGATCTGGAATCGACACCGCCAAAGCCACTGACACTGACCTTTGATGACAAAAACTGGAACGTCCCGGTAACAATCACCCTGACAGCATCCGAAGATGATGATGCACTGGATGATCCGGTCACACTGACTCTGGAATCATCGGGCAATGGCTACGTCGCGACACGTACAGTTGAGGTCACGATCAGGGAGAATGATCGTGCAGGCATTCATGCACCCACCACCGTAACTGTGCCGGAAGGCGGCGCACATTCGTTTGACATTATGCTTTCTTCTGCACCTTCCAGTGAGGTGGTCATCGCGGTTACAGGTTATGTGGGAACGGCTTTAGAAGCGACTCCACCAAAACCACCGACGCTAAAGTTTGATCATACGAACTGGAACATCCCCACTTCAATCACCTTAACCGCGTCGGATGACCCGGATGTTATTGATCACACTTTCCCGTTGACCCTGATCGCCTCTGGCGCAGAATATCAAGATGTCACAAGTGTCGTCACGGTGACCGTCAAGGACAGTGATGTGACGGGTATTGTGGCGAATGGAACAATAAGGATTCCAGAGGGCCATTCAAACTCGTTTGATGTTGCCCTCTCGTCTGCACCCCCGGGCGAAGTAACTGTCACGATTGAAGGATATGCAGGGACGGATCTGGAAGCGATCCCGCCAAAGCCACTCAAGTTTGATGATACAAACTGGAACACCCCCAAACCAATTACCCTGACGGCATCCGAAGATGATGACGCGGTAGAGGATGCTCCGGTCATGCTGACCTTGAAATCTTCGGGAAGCAGTTACACGGCAACACATACAATCAAAGTAACGATCCTGGAAAATGATCGTGCAGGCATTCGAGTGCCCGCTACGGTAACCGTTGTGGAAGGGAATGCAAATTCATTTGAGATTACACTTTCTTCCGCCCCCTCCAGGGAGGTGACAGTTGTTATCGAAGGGCATATGGGCACGAGTTTGGAAGCTGCGCCGCCAAATCCGCATACGCTCACCTTTGACCATACAAACTGGAACACCCCAAAATCAGTCACTCTGACAGCATCCAGAGATGCAAACATTATAAGCGAAAAGATCCCGCTGTCATTAAAGGCATCCGGAGCAGAATATGAAGGTTTGAAGAGCACGGTAACGGTGATCATTGTGGACAACGATATCCGGGGCCTTGCGGCTGCCGAGACCTTGAACGTTCCCGAAGGCGGTTCAAATTCGTTCAGTGTTGCCCTTGTGTCTGCACCTTCCGGGAAGGTAACCGTCACGATTGAGGGGCATGCAGGGACGGATCTGGAAGCGACACCGCCCAATCCACTCACGCTATCGTTTGATGACACAAACTGGAAAACCCCGCAATCCATTACCTTAACCGCATCGGATGATGAGGATACACAAGATGATACCGTACCACTGACCCTGAACTCTTCGGGAAGCGGCTACTCGGCAACCCATACGGTCAGGGTCACCATCAAGGAAAACGACACTCCCGGAATCAGAGCGCCTGAAACGGTCACCGTTGCAGAGGGAAGTTCAAATTCATTTGATGTTTCGCTTTCTTCCGAACCTTCGGAGAAAGTAACTGTCACCGTTGAGGGATATGCAGGGACGGATCTGGGAGCGACACCGCCCAATCCACGGATACTCACCTTTGATGACACAAGCTGGAATACCCCGAAGTCAATCATCTTAACAGCATCCAAGGATCAGGATACGAACGATGAAACCGTGCCGCTGACCTTAACGGCATCAGGAGCAGAATATGACGGTTTGAAAGGTACTATAATGGTAACCATTGAGGATCCCGATGATGTTCCAGTCACTGTGAGTCTGTCGGCAAGCCCTCCCTCAGTCATTGAAGGGGGCGACTTTACGGTCACAGCGACGCTGTCGAAAATGCTCCCGAGCCCGATCACGATTCCACTGATCTATATTCTGGGGGACCCCGGCCCAACCGAACCGAATGACTATGACCAACTCCAAAGGATCACGATTCCCGCTGGCGAAAGAAACGGGTCGGACAAGATCCCCACAAAAAATGATGCCATTCTTGAGGGCGATGAGACATTTATTGTAGCACTGGGAGAATTGCCCACAGAGATGGTAAAGGGTACTCCATCCTCGGTAGAACTCACGATCACCGATAATGACACGGCTCCACCGGTGGAGGTGACACTATTTGTGGATCAAAACGAAGTACATGAGGGGGATCCGGTGACCGTGACAGCAAAACTGGCAGGGGCGCTGGAAATCGATGTGGAGGTTCCCTTGAGATATGTCTACTACACCCCGCCAACCGGATCCTACACGCCGGTTGATCATGTGAGGATTCGCCGTGGAGCGAGAGAGGGCTCAGGCCAGATTCTAACGCTTCCGGATTCGGATACAGACGACGAGACCTTTCTCGTTGCCTTGGGATCCCTTGACCCGGCTTTGTTAAGCCGGGGAACCCCCTCTTCGCAGTTGGTAACCATTATAGACAAGATTCCTCCAAGGGATGTAGGTGTACAGTTCTCTGCAGCTTCCCAATCTGTTGAGGAAGGGGAAGAGGTCACGATAACGGTAGCGTTGTCTGAAGAATTACCTGCTGATGTGACCATCCCCTTAACGGTGGTTGATGGCACCGCAGATCATAAAGATTACCAGGTGCCGGCGTTAACCGAGGTGGTAATTGAAGCAGGATCGGTCCACGAAACGTATGTGATTTCCACGCTTCAGGATGACACCGCAGAACCAGACGAAATCTTTACGGTCGAGTTTGGGACACTGCCATCAGGTGCAGAGGGGCGTGATCCAAGATCGGTCAAAGTGACGATCCTTGATGACGATGAAGCCGGGATTCATGCACCGCCAGCCGTATCGGTGCTGGAGGGAAGTCAGGCATCATTGAATCTCTCCCTGACCTCCAATCCTCTCAGCGAAGTGACAGTGAGCATCAACTGGCCCTCAAATACCGATTTAACCGTAGTTCCCGTGACACTGCTCTTCACGCCCGCCAACTGGAGCCGGTCACAGCAGGTCACGCTTCGTGCAGCAAATGATCCAGATATCGAGACGGATCCAGTTGTCACGATGGCCTTGAATGCTACCGGAGGTGGCTACACTGGAATCTCGAAAATCATCCCGATAACCATCATTGAAAGTGACCGGCCGGGGATTCATGCACCAGCGATTGTAACGGTTCTGGAGGGGGATTCAGAAACGTTCACCATTTCGCTTGCACAGAAACCCTCCAGCATTGTAAGGGTAACGATTCCCGGCCTGCTGAATGATCTCACCGCGTCTCCCGTCAATCTAACCTTTTCGTCGAGTAACTGGAATGAGGCGCAGAAAATCACCCTCAATGCAGTGCGAGACGCGGATATTGAGGATGATCAGGAAACCTTGATTTTACGAGCCGCCGGTGCGAACTATGATGTGGAGCAGACTGTTCAGGTAATCATCCGGGATATGGATCGGGCAGGAATTGTAGCGCCGGCACAGATTACGATGGAAGAAGGGAGCACCGAGACAGAAATGTTCACGGTCCGCCTGTTGACAGAGCCTTCAAGTCCGGTAACGATACGTTTCACCGGGCACGAGGAAACAGGGCTGGGCTTAGCGAAAAGTTCACTCACGTTTACAACTACTGACTGGCAGACTCCCCAGAAGGTGACCCTGACTGCATCGGAAGATGACACGAATTATGATGACGACCAAGTACACCTGAAACTCTCTGCGTCAGGGGGCGGCTACAGCAATACGACACATATGATCCGGGTAACCATCCTTGATAACGATGAACCGCCGGGACCGCTCACGGTCTCTGTCTGGAGTCAACAGGAATTGGAAAATGCCGAAAGCATCCAACTTCCCATTGCGCTCAGCCGTCCCTCAGATCAGACCGTGACTGTACAGTATACGAGTTCGGATGGAACTGCACTGGCAGGAGAGGACTATACGGCATCACGCGGGATTGTCATCTTTGATCCGGGGGCGACCCGCGGTGTCGTTGAAATAGAGCTGAACGATGACGATCTGCCCGAAGAAAACGAGACATTCATGATCACTCTTTCCAATGTGAGTGATCATGTGCGCATCCTGCAGGATACCGGGACAGGCACGATCATAGATAATGACGGGCGTGCAAGCCTTCGGGTTGACGATGCACTGGTCCAGAAAGAAGAGAGCGTGGTACAATTCCGTGTGTCGCTGTCACATCCGCAGCGGGAGATCGTAACGGCAGCGTACCAGACGCAAGACGGGACGGCAAAAGCAGGTGAAGACTATAAAGCCACTGCCGGCATGCTAACCATCCCACCAGGAACAACAGATGCCCTCATTGCGGTTCCACTCCTGAGAGATAATCTGGATTGGAGAGAGGAAACATTTAGTGTGCATCTTACCTCCTCAAAGCATGCCGGAATTGAAAAGGCGGTAGGCATAGCAACGATCCAGGAGTCGCCTGCGGTCCATGAGAGGGTCATGGAAGCGTATGCCGCCCGGTTTGTGCGTACGGCATCCGTTCAGGTAGCAGATGCCCTGAGCAATCGGTTCCGCGCAGCAGCAGACGGGGCCCTGTGTGCTGCTGCGGAGCGTGCCGAAGCGGCGCAGCTCTGGTATTCGGCCTCTTCATGGGATCCGTCTTTAGGGGAACTCCTGGCAGGCTGCCGCATGTCTCAAAGCATGCCCATGTCCGGTGGGACATTCCGTATATGGGGACAGGGTGCATTCCGGCAGTTTCATGGACGAGACGAGGATGCACTGACGCTCCGGGGAGAGGTAACTGCGGGGATGCTGGGAGCGGACTACCACTGGCGCGGAGGATGGCTGACGGGCGTGCTTCTGGCCCGCAGTCAGGGGGAGGGATCCTTTGAAGTGGGTGAAAATTCCGGACAGATTACATCCGGCTTGACGGGCATCTATCCGTATGTGTCCTATACGCGTGCAGAATGGGATGTTTGGCTGACCGCAGGTGCGGGGAGAGGACGCGCCGAAGTGCCCGGGATAGAAGGCGATCTCACATCCCGCCTGGGGGCAGCAGGAATACGGGGTACGCTGGCATCCGCCGGTTTTGCCGGGCTTCATTACCATGGAGATATTCTAGTAACCGATGCAGAGATTCCAGATCACGGCATAACGGCAGAGGTATATCGGATCCGGACAGGTCTGGAAGCCAGTGTACTGATCCTTGAGGGGATTCGTCCCTACATTGAGGCAAATGTGCGACGGGATGGCGGCAGTGCAGAAACAGGTACCGGACTGGAACTCGGCGGCGGTGTGCGATTCACAAGCCCGGCATGGCGCTTGCAGGCAGAAGTGCGGACACAGGGACTGGTGATTCATACCGCAAACGGATTTACAGAATGGGGGATATCCGGATCGCTGCAACTGGGGAATCGTTCCGAGGGGTTAATGATGCGTCTGTATCCATCGTGGGGGCGCAGTCAGGGGATGTCCATGTACCGGCAGCAGACAATCCTGGATACGGTGCCGATCGGGCCAGATATGTATCGAACCGAAATAGAACTGGGGTATGGCATTCCGTGGAAAAATGGCAGTGCCCGGCCGCTGGGAGGCATTACTAGATTACCGCAGGGGATCATGTACCGGCTGGGCGGTGAACTTCGCCCATGGGAACAGCTGTCCTTTTCTGTCTTCGGCCTAGCACACCGTAACGAAACGACACCAGGAGATATGGGCTTGAATCTACAAGGATCACTTCGGTACTGATCACATAATGACTGCCCATCAGTTGGAGGGCCGCTCCTTGAACCCGTATAAACAGGCAAGCCATAGCATCAGTAACTTCTTCTCCTTACCTGTGATACTTGAAGAATTTGAACCACCGCAGGCGTTTAAATTCCGCTCAAAACGGCATCTCCTGACACACGCTTTCCATCAGATCAATACCTCTCCAACAGATCCGCCATATATGGAAAATTATCATCGAAGAAAGCAGAATGTCCTCTAAAGGCGGCGCAATTGTACTAAAAACAGGTTTTTTGACTTTTTTCTATGCGGGGATATTTTTTGCCATAAGTGTTGATTTTGTCAAATTAATTCCTTATCGTGGGTTACCAAGCCTAGTCATTCAAATGAGTAAGGGGTAGTTCCATTTACTCCATGCGACCAAGAGTACAATCGCCTTGTGTCTTTTCTAGAGTGGGTCTTGCAGGTTGACCCGCTCCCGCCGCTTTTATTGCCTGCTATTTTCCTAGGACAAACCCCATTACGGGCCGGTTCTGTTTCAAATCTCAAACCCTTAAAAACTCCGCCCACTGAAACTTCCAGGAAAAATAGACTGGAAACTTCGGGGGGCGGTATGGTCATTATTGATCCCCCGCGCAGATCACATTCTCCATTTGTGAATGTGGCCGTGCCCCAGGGCACGCCACACAAAGAAGTGCAGCCCTGCCAGAAAAATTTGAATCCCCGCTCCCATTATTCGCCGATCCTGCTCACCGGGAATTCAATGATCTGTGATACAAAATCATTCACATGTCTTGCTGGATCTTTTTTGAAAACCTTTTCATATTCTTATCCCCGCAGAAAAACTCTCTCAAATTCAATTGTATGCCCCAAATCGAATCCATTCACCTTTACACATAATTCGGAGAGCCAACCTTCGTGTGAGAACTCCCCCATTACTACCGTTCCCACAGGTAAAAACTTGACGGGGGGCTCTATCAAAGTTCCCGCTAACGCCATAAACCGGCCTGCGCTGCAATTCGTGACCAAAAAAGAATACAAAACAGCAGATTGCCATGGAAGAGTGACCAGAAACTCCCTGAATTCAGGGGAGAACACCTTCAACTAGATGCCATTTGTCAGATGTCAGCATCATTTTTTTCATCCTGGATCCCTGCCCGCAAATGGATTCTCTTCTCTGGGGGGCTTTTCATCTTTCTTCTCTCACTTGCCGTAAGTGGAGTGGATAATCAGAATGGGACTTTGGTGCTCACGGAAACACCCCTGACGGCAACAAACGAACGAAAGCCGCCGAAATTAATTGTGGACGAAGATCGGTATTCACTCTACGAAGGTGAAACGATTCGCTTTAATGCTTATTTAGATGGGGCACCCATCAATGGAAATGTTCTGGTAACAATTACACGGTTGGACAATGAACCTCTGCACTTGGAGATAACCCCATCTGAACTGACCTTTGATGCTGCAAATTGGTGGAAACAACAGGTCGTGACTGTAACCGTCCCCGAAGATCATACAGGAAACTATCAGGATCGTACATTTGCTCTCAAACTGTCTCCTGAAGGTGGGGGAGCTGATGAAACCCCCAAATATGTGACTCTCTTCGTGAAGGATCACAATATACTCGGTGTCGTCATGGAGCCCGAATTAGTTATACACAGTGGCTATCTAGGGGATTTTCAGGAACAGTTCAGCATCCGCCTAAACCGACAATTCCCTCCGGATAGTACGGTAATTTTAACGGTTGAACCAAATGAACAAAATATTATTGATTTTGAAATCAGCCATAAATCTCTGGAATTTAATTCCTCAAACTGGAATTCGCCTCAGACCGTCTCTGTATCCTATTCAGGAAAAGAATCTCCCCCCATAAAAACAACACTGCATATTGATGTGTTTTCGCATGATAATCCAAATATACATTCTAAGGTATTCTGTATCTACTTCCTTGGGGACCATCGACCATATATTTCATCACTCACAGCATCTCCGAATCCTGTGGACGAAGGGAGATCCGTAGAGATCACTGCAACCATTACGAAAGATCTGGATCACGATATCTTCATCCCATTGTTGTATAGAGATATCTCAGCAGACTATGGCGACTATTCTGGACCTGAACGAATTCTGATTCCAGGCAAAGGAAATGTCACTTCTGGAACGGGTATCATCCAGATTCCACAAGAAGAAGATGCTTCCGACTGGTTTGACGAGACATTTCGAGTGGAGATTGAGCAAGCGCAACTTCCGCCTACTTTGCTTTATGGGCAGCCCCATTCCGTAGATGTGACAATTATTGACGACGATAAACCAGCCGTAACCCTAACGGCATCCCCCGACTCGATATTGGAAGGAGAACGTTCAGGAATAACTCTGACCATGACGATTGCAGAAGATCCTCTGTTTGACATCATGGTCCCGCTGGTCTATACGAATAGAACGTCTGAATCCAGCGATTACATCGGTCCTTCACATGTTACAATTCCTGGAGCAGGAAGTGCGACTACAGCAACAGCTACAATCCTGATTCCTCAGGAAACGGATAGATCCGACTGGTATGATGAGGCGTTCGTCGTGGCAATAGATGAACATGATCTTCCCCCCAATGTGCTTGCAGGGAACCCAAAATCGGTCCCCCTCACGATTATTGATGATGATAAGGCAACGGTCACACTGTCGGCATCTCCAAACCCGATACTTGAAGGCCAATCGGTCACAATTACGGCAACCATTTCGATAGCCCCGGCAGGTGATCTAACGTTTCCATTAAGCTATACAAATGAAACAGCAGAGACGGGTGACTATCGTCAACTGGCTCTGATCACAATCCCCGTGAATGCTACAACGGGCACAGGAACGATTACAACCGTCACCGATATAGATACAGAGGATGAGACCTTCATGGCAGCATTCGATACCCTGCCGCCAAAAGTCGTTGCAGGATCACCAGGTTCGGTTCGAATCACGATTGCGGAGAGACCAACCGTGCGCCTGTCCGCATCTCCAAATCCGGTAGATGAGGGAAATGCCGTGACCGTAACCGCAACCCTTTCCAGAGAACTGTCAAGGACCGTGACGATTCCTCTGACGCTGACCGCCGGTACGGCAGAGACCGGCGACTACCAGACATTACCTTCCATCACCATCCCTAAAGGTGCACAGAGAAATACAGGAATGATTTCGACTACTGCCGATGCCGATACCGAGGATGAAACCTTTACGGTGGCCCTCAGCACCCTGCCGCCGGATGTAATCGCAGGATCGCCAAGTTCGATCCAGATCATCATTAACGATAACTCCGCAATTGATCCGGTAACCGTCCACTTGGCAGCAGATCCAGATTCAGCTGACGAGGGAGGCACCGTCACCGTAACGGCAATCCTTTCCGAAACAATGGCCAACGAGGTGACGATTGCCTTAACAAATCTCCCTGGAACAACGGAGCCTGGAGACTACATCCCCATCAAACATATCACAATTCCTGAGAGAACACAGTTTGGATCGGGACATATCTACATCAACGAGGATGAGGAATCCGAGGGAAACGAGAAGTTCAAAGTCGCCCTGCATACGGATCAGCTGCCGTCTGGAATCATAGGTGGAAGTCCCTCTGAAATAGAACTCACGATCATAGACGACGGTCCGCCGACACCAGTGGAAGTGACGCTGTCCGTAAGTTCAGACAGGGTCATTGAAGGGGACTTTGTTACGCTAACGATAGAACTATCCGAAAAACTCCCCACCGATGTCATGATTCCACTGCTAGTGGTCAACGGCAGTGCGGGCATAGAGGATTATCATGCACCGCCTCAACTGGAGATGGAAGCTGGAGTAAGAAGCAGAACCTATCAGATCTCAACCGTGCAGGATGGAATCATGGAGGGGGATGAAACCTTCACGGTCAAACTTGGAACGCTTCCACCTGAGTTAGTGGAGGGGAACCCGTCCGCCGTGGAAGTGACGATCATTGATGATGAGGATGCAGGAATAAACGCGCCGGAATCCGTGTCTGTGCGGGAAGGGGGAGAAAATACGTTTGCAATCTGGTTGGCTTCGGAGCCATTCGGCGAAGTGACCGTAACGATCACTTGGCCCTGGGAAACGAATCAACTTGATGTGACACCTGCAACTCGAATCTTCACACCGGATAACTGGAATCAAAGACAGGAGGTGACGCTGGCGGCCGTGAAGGATTCTGATTCCGAATCCAATATCGTCGTCCTGACCTTGACCTCTACTGGAAGCGCTTACAACGCATCGAAAACGATATCCGTCACGATTATTGATCAGGATGTGCCGTCCATTATAGCGCCTGCATTCGTAAACGTTACCGAGGGGAGTTCAGAGAGTTTCACGATCCGACTGACCGCAACATCTTCCAGTCCAGTGACCGTAACCATTACCGGGGACACAGGGACATACCTGGAATTCAATCCCGCCTCGCTAACCTTTACACCGGACAACTGGAACACTTCACAGAAGATTATCCTGAACGCCATCAAAGATGATAATTTTTGGGATGCTCAGGAAACGCTCATCCTGACCGCAGACGGAGGGGACTATGCGGGGGTAATACATCCGATTGAGGTGACGATCAGAGATATTGACGAAGCAGGGATCAAGGCTCCGGTGGAGATCACGATTCAAGCGGGGACAACCAAAGCATTCATGGTCAGCCTAGCCGCGGAGCCGTCGGCCCCCGTAACCGTGGACCTTACCGAACATACAGGCACGCAACTAATTCTGAGCACTTCCTCCCTCTCCTTCACACCCTTGAACTGGCAAATTGAACAACCGGTGACGCTGACCGCAAACGAGGATAACTCTATATTTGAGGATACTTTCATTGATCTCGTTCTCACTGCAACGGGTGGCGGCTACGACGAATCCCATACCACCAATGTTACGATCCTTGATCTGGGCCCCTCAATGATCTCTATCCGTGATGCTGAGGGATCCGAAAATACACAAAGCCTGCAACTGCCAATCCTGCTCAGTCGACCTTCGGACGATATCGTGACCGTACAATATGAAACCAAAGACCGCAGTGCACTTGCAGGGGACGACTATACCGCATCACGTGGAATTGTGATCTTTGATCCAGGTTCAACCCGCGGTGTCGTTGAGATTGAGATCGCCAGCGATGGCATTCCAGAGGAAGCAGAAGAGTTTGAGGTAATGTTGTCAAATCCGCGAAATGCAGACATCATGGACGGGATCGGCATCGGCACAATTCTGGACAATCTTAAGAGTGCAAATATCTGGATCGACGATGTAATCATCCTGAAAGAAGAGGAAGTCGTTCGGTTCCGTGTATCACTGTCAGATCCGCAAGATGAACTGGTAACCGCAATGTACCAGACTCAGGACGGAACCGCCAGAGCAGGCGAAGATTATGAAGCCAACTCAGGGATTGTAACACTTGCACCCGGAACGACTGAAGCCACGATTGCAGTCGCACTCTTAAACGGCGGACTAGACTGGAAAGAGGAGACATTCAGTGTACATCTGCTAGCGTCAAGGCATGCAGAAATCAGGAAAGCGGTCGGCGTGGCAACGATTCAAAGAGAGAAGACGGCCGGTGAGGGAATCATGGAAGCCTATGCGGCGCGGTTTGTGCGGACTGCGTCCGTGCAGGTAATCGATGCGCTCAGTGACCGGTTCCGCTTCGCAGCAGATCAGGCAGCATGCGCAGTTGCAGAGCGGGCAGAAATGGCGCGGTTCTGGTACTCGTCCTCTTTGTGGGATCCATCTCCGGGCGAACTTCTGGCAGGCTGCCGTATGTCCCGGAGTATGCCCGTGTCCAGCGGATCATTCAGCATATGGGGACAGGGTGCGTTCCGGCAGTTTAATGGTCAGGCAGAAGATGACTTAACAGTCTCTGGTGAGGTAACAACGGGAATGCTGGGCGCGGACTACCAGTGGAACAGAGCATGGCGGGCAGGAGCACTTATGGCACATAGTCAGGGAGACGGATCGTTTGAGATATCTGATGAATCCGGAGAAATCTCCTCCGCGCTAACGGGCTTCTATCCGTACATATCCTATACACATATGGGCTGGGATGTATGGCTGAGTGTGGGCCTAGGACATGGTAATGCTGAGATGTCCGATTTAAAGGGAGACCTAACCTCCCGCTTTGGCGCAGTAGGAATGTGGGCTGCACTGGCATCCGGCAGTGCAACCCGACTCAGTTATCATGGCGATATTTTGGTGACCGATACAGAAATTAACGATCATAATATCTCGTCAGAGATGTATCGGATCCGTGCAGGTCTGGAAGTGACCACACGAATCACAGATCGAATCCGTCCCTATGTGGAAGCAAATGTGCGTCAGGATGGCGGGAGTGCAGAAACGGGCACAGGTCTGGAACTAGGCGGCGGAATAAGGTTTGCGCATCCGGCGGTGCGTATTCGAGGCGAGGTGCGCACCCAGGGGCTGATCATGCACACCGCAGATGGACTTACTGAATGGGGAATCTCGGGAGCATTGCAGATCGGCAACAGATCGGAAGGATGGATGGTGCGTGTACGTCCATCATGGGGACGGACAAACCGAATGTCTGTGTACCATCAGCAAACAATACTGGATGTAATTCCGCTCGGAACGGCAATGCAACGGACTGAACTGGAACTGGGGTATGGAATTCCGTGGGGAGATGGCACCGCACGGTCCATCATGGGAATGACTCAGCTACCGCAGGGAATGATGTACCGGTTAGGTGGGGAATTTCGCACATGGGAACGACTCTCTTTCTCGGCCTTCGGTCTAGCGCATGGCCGCGCAGTTGCACTGGATGATCTTGGACTGAATATACGGGGGACGCTTCAGTATTAGAAGGAGAAAACAATAACAGCACGACAGATTGCTCAACCAAGATACATGCAACCAACCTTGTGGAAGCGGCCATCCTGATAACCCCGCCTCCTGTATTTTGCAGTTGTGCCCTGCAACCAACACTTGGCAAAGATGGAGTCAGAACTTTTGCATTCTCCTTCTATGCATCTGTCCGAAAATCTATCTAGACCGACGCTAGACACAAATTCAATCTGAATCTACAACCTGTGCTGTACAATGAAACAATCGGAAGACACACTCATTCAAGTCAGACGCGAAGAAAGAGGGGATGACCTTGATAGAACTTGACAAACAGGAGGCATCATCATCTTCAATGGGCGCGTTATGTAATTCCAATCGGTATTTGAGTTTTGTTCAGTATGTTGGGGGGCGGAATCTTAAATTGAATGTTAGGTTGTCCGTTACCTGAAACAATCAACATATCCACGCTATGAGTTCTGCGAACTCAACGATTGATGACTTTTTTGTCATCGCTTATCTGCTCAAGAAGGCGGAGGAGGATAGAATGGGATTGACCCCCCTACAGATAAACAAACTCGTATACATCTGTCACGGGTGGGCATTAGGGATGCTTGATCGCCCATTGATTGAGAATCATTCCGGTGAAATACAGGCTTGGAAATATGGCCCGGTTGTCCAGAAGGTATACCACCATCTGAAACACTGGGGATCACATGAAATCACCTATAACTCCTTCTGTTCGCACTTTGGCGATGGCCTCAAGGAGTTTTTTGCAAATAAGCTTGCTGATCTTAGAAGGGAAGATCCTGAATTATTCAAATTGTTAGATGTGGTCTGGTATGTGTACAAAGGGATTGATGGTGGGCGATTAATTACGCTGACGCATCAGAAAGGAACTCCCTGGGATCAGGAGGTCAAAAGAAATTTTCTCGGCCAAGTGATTCGGGAGGTTCCTATTCCTAACGAAACAATACTGAAGTACTACAAGAACGACTTAAAGGATTTACCAAACCTGACTGATCTAACAGCCCGTGGATAAAGTATGATCACAGAATTAGACAGCACAACTGCTGCGTGTCGTAGATGGCCAAACCATCTATTTTTCGCTCTTTTTGAGACTCCAAGGGGCGAAAAATCTCTCTTCTATGGCTATTTTGAGCAGTCTAATCTCCAAAGACCAACCCGAAAAGCGTTCCTCAGATTTTTCTGGACTTTATCCACAGGCTACTACCGATCCAACCCATGGTCGGGATCGGGGTGCTGTCCAAGTGGCGGGGTGGATATCCCCTGATCAAAGGAGGAAGCCGAGCGCCCCATGGTCTTGTTGTGCCGGCAACGGTATAGATCACATCCTCCGTGTCTACATCCACCGCGTCAAAAGCCCATTTCTGCCCACCGATGGGCGAAGGCAGCCGCTTCAGGGCATTGGAAGCGAGCTGGGGGAGCAGGATTTCAGGATCTTCGTTGAAAGTGCCATCACCGGTCCGCGGCTTTATCTCTGAGTCGGGTAGGCGGGTTACGAGGTACCAGTTAAATCTAGGGGACGCTTCAGTTCAATGGCATAATTGGACACCAACCAATTGTGCATGGAGGGGATCGGGATCACATAGTCGTTCTTCCGTTTATCCAGTAGCCCCTTGTGCAGGGCTCGCTTGAAGATCACCTCGGCTTCATCCTTATTGAAGGTCTGCAAGAGAGAATCCATTACGTTCTCCTTGCTGATACGCTCCCCTGGCTTAACATCTGCAACGGCACTTGCGATACAACGGAGTTCCTTGCTCTCGAATTTAGCCACCCGTGCCTCATAAAATTCAATCTGTCCTTTCCGCCCTTCTTTCAGCACCGTTTTCAGTCCCTCTGGAGTCACCCCCCCCCGGTCAACTTCAACTGCTTCAAGGCAGGCCACACATACGCCATGATGTGTTGCGGCCAGCCATGCGTCTCATGGGCAATCGCGTCAATCCAGGGCGTGGAATCTCCCTTCGCCCGCCCCTCCTTCTTGAGCCAGTCCTTGATCACCTCCCGCTCCGCTTCCTCTTTCAGCGGGCTCAGATTGATGTGGCAGCCGGGGTCAAATCTTGATATTCCCAGGGAATCAAAGATCGCCGCGGTGGCCCCCAGGCCGGCGGCGATCAGAATCACGGATCTGCCTATGTAGCCATTATGAATGGTATCAAGGAGATCAGATATCATCTCAGTATGTTCAGGCTGAGTGAGCGCAAGCTTTTGCGCTTCGTCCAGGACAAGGAGTAAACTCCCCTTTTGATCCCTCAGTACCTCCAGCGTGGTGCGCTCCGCATAGGTCGAAGTGGAGGAACGGCCGCCGCTGATCGACACCTGCCCCACATCTCCGATTCCTCCGGATATGCCAAGATTGCCCCCGCGCGTAACCTCCTTGTGCCTTGTCTCTTTCTCTCGTCTCAGCGACTGGAGTAGTGTGTTTGTATGCCAGAGGTCGCGCAGTTTGATGCGGGCGGTCTGCCATCGCTGTCCCTCTGCCAAGCGTGCACATTCATGGAGCAAGGCGGTCTTGCCCGCTCCAGGGGCTGCTTGAATTAGCATAGAGGTACCGGAATTTCCTTTCTTTGCCCTGCCCAGCAGTTCCTTGAAATCATCCAGGATTTTCACTCTCCCGTGAAAATAGCGTGCCTCGCCTCGCTCCCGTGTAGCAGGCTTCACAATAGGTTTTTCCCGTGATTTACTCATCGGACGGAAACTTCTCAACTAACTGAATGTACGCACTCAGAAGAAAATAGGTTCCGATAAATGGAAATATTGGATCCTATTCTCCGGCGGTTTTAAGGCACAATTGGCCGGATCGGCAGGCGGGATTAATTTCCTGCCTCTCCCCTTAGGTCAATAAATATCAAAGAGACTGGACGGTTTGACACTTGTCTGGTTAATTGCCGCAGATCAGCGGGGGCTTATATACATGAGAGTGCCCAGCGATATGGAACGAAAAACCTGCATGACATCCATCAACATATAGTCGAGTTTACACTTCCAATCCTGTTATATATTTTCCAGGCTTTTTTTCTGAGGTATATATTTCGCAGAACAATCTCATCCGGTTATTTGGCAGGAGCTGACTGCATGACAAATTTCTATTTCAGGATATTTTACGAGGGATCTGAATCATGAGGGAATCAGTCTGATATATCCGGCCAGGAAAAAAGTACCGTAACGCGCCGGCATCTGCTGTATGATTAAGGACTGGATTCGTCAGGGCCCAGACCAGATTATATAGGATCCCTAGACTACAATTCGGAAATTCCGCAAAACATATAATCATGCCTGCATCCCCTCTTTAATTATATGCCGTGAGCCTCTCTCTGTTTTTGTGAAAAAAATAATATATGAGGCGGGCCGGATCGGCTTTTTTCTGCTTTTCTGATGAAAAATGAAGCCTTTCCCCTGAGATATGCTAGGTTTATTCACGGCAACCGTTATCTTTTGAGGCATTCCATCTGGTAACTCTGTCCAGATTGATGCAATTTGTGAAGCATTAACAACCGTAAATACGATGACTCGCGTGATTTGGGCTTCCATTGTCGCTGCACTCGGCGGCTTACTCTTTGGCTTTGATACAGCTGTAATCTCGGGAGCGGAGGGGGCGCTTCGGAATTTGTACGATCCGACCTATCAGCGTCTCAGTTCCGTTTTCGGAAGCCCGACCTTCTGGCACGGTGCGCTGGTTGCGAGCGCACTGGTGGGGACGATTATCGGATCACTGGCTTTTGCGAAACCTGCAGATCGCTACGGACGCCGTCCGATGCTGATGGTTATGGGGCTCCTGTATCTCGTATCGGCACTCGGGAGCGCAATTGCCTGGAATGCTGAATCGTTTACCCTTTTTCGTCTAGTTGGGGGATTGGGGGTTGGCGGAGCATCGGTGGTTGCCCCCATGTATGTTGCCGAAATTGCTCCCGCCCGCATGCGGGGACGACTTGTTGCGATGGTCCAACTCAATATTGTACTGGGAATCCTGATCGCATACCTGTCCAACTATATCATTGCATCCTTTGCACTGGGCGTGGCAGAATGGCGCTGGATGTTTGGCGTGGAAGCGGTTCCTGCACTTGCCTTCACACTGTTACTCTTCACCAATCCCCGGAGTCCGAGATGGCTGGTGGCACAGGGGCGTGATGATGAAGCCGAGGGCGTACTGCAGGAGATCGGAGGAAGCGGGTTCAATGTGACCAAAGAACTCAGTGCAATCCGCACATCGCTGATGGAGACGCGTGACCACCTCAGGGAAAAATTTTTTCAGAAGAAGTATCTCAAACCGATTCTTCTTGCAATCGCAATTGCAGCGTTCAACCAACTCTCTGGAATCAATGCACTCATCTATTATACCCGCAGGATCTTTGAAATGGCCGGGGCATCCGGTACATCTGCACTGCTCCAGTCGGTGATTATTGGCGGGGTGAACCTGTTGATGACGGCAGCGGCGCTCATGGTCATTGATAAACTGGGTCGCAAGAGACTGATGCTCGTGGGATCTATTGGATATATTGTAAGCCTAGGGGCCACTGCAATTGCTTTTTATACGGATACAACGGGCCCCGTAGTTCTGGCAAGTCTCATTGTATTTATCGCATCTCACGCATTTGGGCAGGGGGCCGTGATCTGGGTATTTATCGGGGAGATTTTCCCCAACAGTATCCGGGCACGGGGGCAAAGCCTTGGCAGCTTTGTACACTGGATTATGGCGGCAATTATTTCGCTGACTTTTCCGATGATTGCCGAAATATCCGGGGCGCATATTTTTGCTTTCTACGCAGTCTGCATGATAGGGCAGCTACTGTGGGTCATTTTTGTGATGCCGGAAACGAAAGGAATTCCCCTTGAAGAAATGAACAAGAAATTAGGGATCAAGTAGCCGCAAAATGCTTTCTCTACTCGACTTTGTTGTAATTATCGTTTATCTCGTCGGGATTGCGGTTCTGGGTATCCGATTGGGAGGGCGCCAGCGTTCCACCGAGGATTACTTTCTGGGAGGGAGAGATCTTCCCTGGTGGGCCGTCTGTTTTTCGGTTGTTGCGACGGAAACCAGCACCTTAACGATCATTGGGGTCCCTGCTGTTGCCTACGGAGGGACGATGACCTTCCTGCAACTTACAGGCGGATACCTTGTGGGGCGTATTGCGGTCAGTTTGCTCTTCCTGCCACGTTACTTTAAGGGAGAGATGAATACGGCTTACGCCTATCTCGGCAAACGCTTTGGTAACCGTATGCGTTCTACGGCATCGCTGACGTTTATGGTGACCCGACTTCTGGCGGATGGCGTACGCCTGTTTGCGACGGCCATCCCGATCAAGGTGATTACGGATTCTGCTGGGATGAGTTTTATGGGGGAGCCGATTTCCTACTTCCAGATTATTCTTGTTCTTGGTGTGATCACCGCGATTTATACCATGGTGGGCGGCATTCGAGCGGTGATCTGGATTGATGTGGTGCAGATGGGACTCTATCTTTTGGGAGGGGTGCTCTGTGCGATTCTTCTGGTCAATGGCTTGCCGGACAATTGGGTTCAAATGGCCGTACAGGAAGGCAAGTTTACCGTGATTGATTTTGGGATGGACGGCTCGTTTACCGATTGGATTACCCAGCCGTATGTTGCCTTGACCGCGGTGATTGGGGGAGGGGTCTTCTCTATGGCTTCACACGGTACGGATCAACTCATCGTACAGCGGTTACTCACCTGCCGAAATCTCAAGGACAGTCAGCGAGCATTGATTGGCAGCGCTGTTCTGGTTGCTCTGCAGTTTGCATTGTTCCTCATTGTAGGGGTATTGCTTTGGATTCACTATGGCGGGGTAACTCCTCAAGAATTGGGCTTAAGCCGCGGGGATGAGGTATTTCCGCGTTACATCATTGAAGGCTTGCCTGCAGGATTATCGGGGTTACTTCTGGCTGGAATTTTGGCGGCCGCCATGAGCACACTGTCTTCGTCACTGAATTCACTGGCCTCGTCCTCCATGTTGGATCTGGTTGAACGATCAATGAAGAAATCCATCAGCGAGGTGCAGAGACTTTTATTTTCGCGGGGTTTAACACTGTTTTGGGCTGGCCTCTTTATTGTATTTGCAAGCCTGTTTGAGAACACCGAAAACCCGGTTGTTGAACTTGGACTCGCCATTGCGTCATTTACCTATGGGGGACTTCTGGGCGGTTTCCTTCTTGGAATTATTGTCAAACAGGCGCGGGAATGGGATGCGGTAATTGCATTCCTGCTGACGATTGTAACGATGGTACTGGTTATTTTTGGGGTATGGCACAACCCGGCAGAGGGTTGGATTTTTATAATGAATCCATCGGATTCCATCATTGAAATGTCTGGACTACGTCAAATCGCCTGGCCATGGTACACATTGATTGGGAGTGTCTTGTGCGTATTTGTGGGATTCCTGCTCTCTCTTCGTTATAGATACATGGATCGCCGACCTTCATGAGCCTGTCACAGAAAGTTGACAACTTGCATCTTTGGGCAACTCTTCGGAAGTTTATTACAGTAAAACTCGGCCTCTTTGTGGTGCTGGTGGTCTTGACTACACTGGCCTTCAAGCAGGGAATCCGATCTGAGACATTTTCTTCAGTAGGGGACCGGTGGCAGAAGGAAACTCTGGTTGCCGAGTTTGAATTCCCACTCTATAAATCTGCGGACTCTTTGCAGGCAGAGCGTCAACGTATACGGGATTCGGTTGAACCGATATTCTATACCTATCCGGATGCCCGGCAGCAGACGCGTATCGCCGTTGATTCTATTTCGGCACTGCTGGATACGGCATTTGACGCGTACACAAGTTATCTGATTGGGGCGAGGCGGGATACGATTGCAGCGGGGAGTGATCCTGCATCGGTGGATTTATCCGCGAGCACAATTGAGGATTCTCTGCGGTTTATGAACTTACGTCTTCATGTCCCTATTCGGCTCAGTGATCCGGTATGGCGCATGTTGGGATGGGATTATGCACGACGGAATCCTGCGATCCCAACCGCAACCCGCTCAACCTCGATGGATCCACCGCTCTTTGAGCGTATCCTGAACGCAATTGCAGACCGGAGTCAGCGGCTGCAACTTCAGGGAGTTCTGGATATTCCGCTAGATTCTATCCGCGCACCTTATCTGACGGTAAGAGATACACTGGAACAGACATTTGACCGAAGGTTACTCACGGGGGTTGTGGGGCAGCATGAAGCCCGTGAACGCATTCAAGTATGGCTTGAAGAAACCGTACTTCAAGAGGATTCTCCACTCACGTCTATCGCAATTGCCCAGTTCATAGAAGCCGTCTTCACGCCGTCATTAATTTATCAGTCCACCCCAACCGAACTGAGGCGAAGGGAAGCGGAATCCCAAATCCTTCCTGTGCGGGGTATGGTTGCAGACGGAGAGGAGATTGTGCGCAATGGGGAATTGATCACTGCAGAGATTAAGCAGAAATTGGATTCTTTGGAGCGGGAACGGGGGAGCGAATTGCCGGCAGGCCAGCGGCGATTACAGTTATTGGGGCAGATACTTTTAGCGTTAACCACGATTGGAATTTTTACACTCTTTTTGAGGAATGCCCGGCCGAATGTCTATTCCAGCAATAAATCTCTGATTCTCCTTTCGCTGCTTTATGCGGGGACGGTGGTTACATTTGGTGCTGTGATTCGGTTTGCACCAACCATCGAATTCATGTATGCTGTGCCGGTTGTGATTGTTTCGGTGCTGTTAACGGTGATTTTTGATTCACGTCTGGCACTTTTGGGGACACTTGCACTGGCTTTTGTGGGAGGGTTTCTGCTTCATTCGGACTTTACGTATACCTGGGCAACGCTTGTCGGGGGAGCCGTTGCCACCTTCAGTGCCCGGGGGCTACGAAATCGGGGACAGCTTTTTCTTACCGCTGCGTTTGCATTTGGAGGCTATGCGCTTGCACTCTTTACAGTCTGGCTCTATGAAGGGATTGCCTGGTCGCAACTTCAGGAGTTTCTGTTGTTTGCGGGGATTAGTTCATTTTTACTGGTCACGGCCTATCCTTTCGTCTGGATACTGGAACGCGTATTTGATATCACGACGGACTTGCGTCTCCTGGAGCTTTCAGATACCAATCATCCATTACTCAGGGAGTTAATGCAGCGGGCTCCAGGCACGCTCAATCATTCCATTCAGGTGTCCAGCCTGGCGGGATCTGTTGCAGATGCCGTAGGGGCCAATACGCTCCTTACACGAGTGGGCGCACTATACCATGATGTAGGCAAACTTTCCTCGCCTGAGTATTTCATTGAGAATCAGGCAGGTACCGTGAATCTCCATGACCAGTTACCTCCAGAGGAAAGTGCACAGATCATTATCAGTCATGTGACCAAAGGTCTCAAATTTGGCGAGCGCTACCGTCTGCCTGCGAAAGTATTACATTTAATTGCCTCACATCACGGCACTACACGCACCGAATATTTTTATCAGAAGGCCGTTGAACAGAATAAAGCCAGTGGCACCGTTCTGGATGATGCTGTATTTACATATCCTGGACCGCGACCAAATTCAAAGGAGGCAGGCATTCTGATGTTAACCGATACCGTAGAAGCAGCAAGTCGTACAATGAAGGATGTGACCGGGGAGAAACTTGAAAGATTGGTTGATAATCTGATTACCCGCAAAGTCACCAGTGGTCAACTAGATGATACGGGCCTGACCTTCAGAGATATCCCTCGTATCAAGAAAGTGCTCCTCGAGCAGCTTCTTGCAATCCATCATGTACGAGTCAGCTACCCGGATGTCATCAACTCGTAGTCGGCCGCAGATAGGGTCTTATTCGTGGAAAAGGCGAGAGAATGGTATTCATGTATCCTGAACATCAGGATCCTTTATTCTCCTCCGGATTCCGGTCATCGTTCTGAAAAAACAACCCGGCAAGACCACTCAGGAATTTTGGGATTTTGTCCACAGGAGGTCACAGTGCAGGAGCATTTTTCAGACTACGCTTCCGGTAAAAAGCATCTGGGGACAGGCAGATCTGCTACAGTTCGCAGGCCTGGTGAGGCGCTCAGCACCTGCGGGATTGCATTGACCAGAGCGGCAACGGTTGCCGTATCTCCAAAAATCCCATCCTCTACCACTAGATTAATCGGGGGATCACCATCCACGATAACCCGGTCTTCGGGTTGATTGGCCCCTACATACATGCGCAGGTCTAACGACACAACGGCTTTGTGATTCATAAAAGCCTGGGCCGTATGCTTAATTCCTGCTACGCGTCCAGATTGCACGGTCAGATAGGGAGTCTCAATCTTCCGCTCAGAAATCACCGGTTCAAGTTCTTCCGTAAATCGTTCAATGGGCCAGCCGAGGCCATGCATGACCAGACGCAGGGATTCTACTAGGCCGATATGCCCGAACCCTCCCTTTGCCTGTCGTTCCTGGAATGCATCTACCGTGATTCCGGCACCCACTTTCTTTTGGAGTGGTTCACGTCTGAGGCCGGCATCCACCCGCCGCTGCACCGTTACTGACCGAACGCGGGTACAGACCCCCGTTGCCACTAGCGAAAGCACATCCATCGCATAGCCGGGATTCACTCCAGTGCCAAGAATCGCAACTCCATTCTCTTTGGCCGCAGAGTCCAGCGTTCTCGTAATTGCCGGATACCGATCAAAGGGGTAGGGTAATTCCTCTGTACTGGAGACAACTGCTGCTCCAGAACGAATGCATTGCAGTAGTTGCTGCTCCACTTGCGGCATAAAGGAACTCGTGGTATGAACAACAACATCCGGTTGGGTTTTGGCAAGGACGGCTTCTGCGTCGGAAGAGATGATTACATCCGAGGAAGCATCGACGAGGGATCCCAGCGTCTTGTTGGCTTTTTCAGGATCAATGTCAATGGCCCCCACTAACTCTAACTGCCCAGATTGGGCTTTCTCCAGGATTAACTTTGCGGCTCCCTGGCCGATGGGTCCTAATCCATACTGGACGACTCGTATGTAACGATTTTCTCCAATGCTCATGAATGGTCTGGTTGATTAAATGGATACCCAAAATGGGTAGGAGGATTAAAGGTCTCTTTGATGGTGCGCACGGAAACCCAGCGCATCAGATTTGGTGGTGCTCCCGCTTTATCGTTGGTGCCGGATGCACGTGCTCCGCCAAATGGCTGTTGACCGACCACTGCACCAGTCGGCTTGTCATTGATGTAAAAATTCCCAGCCGCGTTGCGCAGCGCCTCGCTTGCTTGAACAATAACACGCCTATCCCGGGCAAAGACGGCACCGGTCAACGCATACGGTGATGTCTGATCAACCAGTTCAAGGGTTTTTTCAAAAGCACTGTCCTTATAGACGTAAATTGTCACCACCGGTCCGAAAATCTCTTCACACATCGTTCGGTAGTGCGGGTCGGTGGCGACGATAACCGTGGGTTCAATGAAGTATCCCTCTGAACGGCTGCACCGGCCGCCGGCAAGGATCTCGGCATCCGGTGATTTTTTTGCATGCTCAATGTAGTTCGAGATATTCTGGTAGGATTTTTGGTCAATGACGGCATTTACAAAGTTAGAGAAATCTTCAACGGTCCCCATTTTAACTTCGTTAAGTTGCCCAATTAAAGCCTCCTGGATCAACTCCCATCGGGATTGAGGAAGGTAGACGCGTGAGGCGGCGGAGCATTTTTGCCCCTGATATTCAAATGCACCGCGCACGATGGCAGTGGCGACCGCATCTGGATCTGCGGATGCGTGTGCGAGAATGAAATCTTTCCCGCCGGTTTCGCCGACAATGCGGGGATAGGTATCGTAGTTAGAAATATTGGCTCCAATGGTCCTCCACATATGCTGAAATGTTCCGGTTGAACCGGTAAAATGCAGTCCGGAGAAACTTGGAGATGCAAGTACGGGATCCCCAATCGCTGGGCCGGAACCCGGCACCATGTTAATCACACCTGGAGGCAGGCCTGCATCTTCAAGTAACTGATAGATGAAGTATGCTGAATAGATGGAGGTCGAGGCTGGCTTCCAGATGACGGTGTTTCCCATGATTGCCGGAGCAGCGGGGAGGTTTCCGGTAATGGAGGTGAAGTTAAAGGGAGTCACTGCAAATACGAATCCTTCAAGGGGGCGGTATTCCAGACGATTCCACACCCCTGCCGAGGAGTGGGGCTGTGCTTCATAGATTTCTGAAGCATACTCCACATTGAATCGAAAGAAGTCAATGAGTTCGCAGGCTGCATCAATTTCGGCCTGATACGCATTTTTGCTTTGTCCAAGCATGGTGGAGGCGTTGAGTTTATCTCTCCAGGGGCCGGCAAGGAGTTCGGCGGCTTTCAGAAAGATTGCAGCCCGGTCCGTAAAGTCCATATTTGACCATTCCTTACGGGCTTTAAGTGCCGAGTCAATGGCCTGGCTGACTTCCTTGGCTCCGCATTTATGGACGGTACCTAACAGATGGTTCAATTCGTGGGGGGGCCGGATTTCTTCGGTGTCTCCGGTGTAGACGGCATTCCCGTGAATGAAGGCCGGGATTTCTGTGTAACTTTGTTTGAAGTCCCGCAGCGTTGCCTGAAGGGATGCGCGTTCGGGGGAACCCGGAGCATAATCCAAAACTGGTTCGTTTACTGTTGCAGGAATAAGGGGTTTACTGTTGTTCATTTAACGATTTTAGGTTAACGGACTGAATGGAGAACCGGGAAAATGGTCTCTATACTGTTTAGATTTTGAAATCTCTGGAATCCAGATAACTCCGCCGGGTGTGCAACGAACATTCTCAGGACAGGTTTCATGCCGCCTCAACCGTATGTATGATTTGATGCACCGGGATTACGAAATTTGCCCATCTCTGCACTTTTGCTGAAAGGTGCAGGCATCGTGATGGATCAAGATGTCCCTGCATCTCCATTTGGGTTGTCATGAGGTGGTACGTTATTCTTTTGCAGTTCAGATGAATGTCTGTTTCTCTGTGGGGGATACACCATGGCATGGTTTATGGGCGAAAAACATCCATCTGGGAAATCAGTTCAAAAAAATCATTCCCTGTATACACAAAATGGGGGAATTGCTATATTTCATTGTAGTCGAGATAAAATGGAACCATGTCTACACGGGAGTGTAGCAGAGTGTGGACTGTCTGTAGGAATATGATAAATACACTCTCAATCTCCCAGGAACTCTCCAAAGCAGGAATTAAACGAGAGCAGGCTGAGGCTATTGCAGATATCGTTGCAAAAGCCGTTACCCATCAAAACGGAACGCTTGCAAGCACGGAATTTGTACGTACCCATATTGGTGAGGCGCAGAAAGACACGAATGACAAGATAGATGCTTTACGTGTGGATGTTGGTGAGTTTCGTGTTGAAATAAGTGAGTTTCGGAGTGATCTGGACAGCAAAATCTCTTCGTTTCGTGTGGAAATAAGTGAGTTTCGGAGTGATCTGGATAGCAAAATTTCTTCGTTTCGTGTGGAAATAAGTGAGTTGCGGAGTGATCTGGACAGCAAAATCTCTTCGTTTCGTGTGGAAATAAGTGAGTTTCGGAGTGATCTGGACAGCAAGATCTCTTCGATTCGTGTGGAAATAAGTGAGTTTCGGAGTGATCTGGACAACAAAATCTCTTCGGTTCGTATGGAAATAAGTGAGTTGCGAAATGATAACGCCATCAAAATCTCTTCGGTTCGTGTGGAAATAAGTGAGTTGCGGAGTGATTTGGACAACAAAATCGCTTTGGTTCGTGAGGAAATAGGTGAGTTGCGAAATGATGTCGCCATCAAAATCGCTTCGGTTCATGAGGGAATAAGTGAGTTGCGGAGTGACATGAATGTTAAAATGAGTGACATGGATGCGAAGATCAGTGCTACCGAAACTCGGCTGGTGCGTTGGGTGGTTGGTACGGGTGCAGCTCTGGGGATTATTCAGGCACTCATTCAACTAACATGAAGGAATGTTGAGTCCTTCGTTTGGTCAAGCATTCTTATAGCATCTATCGATATTCTGAATATCCTATAAATGCTACCTGATCGGACTTCATCAATTGTCATCTCAAGTACTAGATTTGCTGTCATGAATGTCTTCACTGTCTCCGCTGACATAAAGTCGTCATCTGGTGAGAGTGTTGCGGAAGGGGAGGGGGAGTCTGGCCCAGCTTGTTAACATTGAGATGTTTTTGATCTCTGTTTGTATCTGGCATGTTATAGTTATGGCCATAAGCACTGGTAGCGCAATGCGCTGATATTCGATACAGAGTTTGGCCTTAACGAGAAATTGAAAACTCTCAGATACATTTGGTCAGCAGGAATATTTTCAGTGGAATGAGTCCTGTGGTTTGAAGTAAAACTCAGTATGCCAAGATAAGGAGGACATGATCACTAGACGCATTTGTATCTGATCCTTACCTTTCCTGCATGCGTTGCACTTGATCCCTTCGATATTCGGCTTGACGGCATCATTTCCCGTACTACAAAACAACCACCCCGCCGACCGTGTCATTTAAAAATTTCGTAGCCTGGCGATATTTGCGTGGAGCGCAAGGAGGAGAGAGCGGAAGCAAGTTTTTGCGCTTCATCTCCTATATAGCCATTGGAGGAGTCTCACTTGGTGTTGCAACCCTTCTACTCGCCCTTGCTGTTGTACGCGGCTTCAGTGAAGAAATTGAAACCAAGATTACAGGGTTCGGTGCCCATGTGCAGGTTGAGAGCATCCGGCGTGCTCCGCTGAATGAAGCATCCAAACTTATGCATCAGATTAGATCGCATGAGGCGGTCATTTCGGTACAGCCTGTCGTGACTGAGTTTGTATTGCTTCGCGGATCCAGCCAGGATATTGATGGAGTTGGAATATGGGGGACAGATCACCTTCCTGTTTATCTGGACGAGAACGTCATTCGCGGTTCCGGTGATTTTGCTCCGGCCACAATGTCTCGACTTATCGTTGGCAATCTCCTTGCCGAGAATATGGGACTTAAAATTGGCGATCATGTGACGCTGCTTTCCACCAGAAATCTGGGCAATACCGCGACACTCTTTACGGCCAGACCACGCTTAAAGCAGTTTGAGATCGCCGGGATCTATGAAACCGCTCTGACGGACTTTGACGAAACTTATGTATTCACCGACATTCATACAGCGCGGCAACTGCTTGACTATACATCTGATCAGGTATCACGTTTTGATGTGATGCTTCAGGATGTGACTGCTGCCCAATCCGTGGCATTGCATTTTGAGGAGTCATTAGGGGTGGGGGTTCTGGTCCGCAGCATTTTTGAAATTTACCGTGGACTCTTTGCATGGGTTGAACTCCAGGAGGCAATCATTCCGTTGGTCATCGGTGTCCTCATCCTTGTTGCGGCCTTCAATGTAATGGGGACGCTTTTAATGATTGTTCTAGAAAAAACCCGGGAGATCGGGATACTTGCCAGTATGGGAGCATCCCGGCGTGATATTCGCCGACTCTATCTGCATGTGGGTTTTTTCGTAGGAGGATTGGGAACGTTGATCGGGCTGATTCTTGCCTGGGGGCTTGGGACCCTGCAAATGCATTACGGCATTATTGGTCTGCCTGCAGAGGCCTACTATATGGATACTGCACCGGTTGCGATGCATGTGTGGGATTTTGTGCTGGTTGCGGTGGTATCGCTATTGCTCTGTCTGGGCGCTTCTTATTTCCCTGCACGCACTGCATCCCGAATCCTGCCGCTACAAGTGCTCCGCTTCCGTTGATGATCTAGGCTTGTGTGATTTCGAATTGATGGTGGTCATAGAGAAATGATCGGTAACAATTTTAATGTGGTTTGGCATTTGAATTCGTCTTTCATTGAAAGCCTCAAAGCGAATATGTCCAGACTACCAATGATGTTTCAACGTTAAAAAATCTGTGAAGTACGTAACGATTTAGAACAATCTTGTCGGCCGGTATAAGAGAATATCAGTTATTCACTATTCTTTGTACGCATTTATCAGGAAGACGATGGTAGATGCTGTTAGGTGCAATATGTATCCCGCAAGATATTGAGGAATATGGCGAGGCTTGCTTCCCCTGCCATGCCCACCTTCACGATTACGTATTGTGGGGATTCCGCTCTTTAAAATGGATATTAGACTGGTGAATTCACTTTGCAAATATTGCGGGATCAAGCCCTTCCTGAAAACTATATCAATCAATTTATTGACCCCATCTTTGTCGCTATAACGCCATCCCTTTTGGGAACAGATTACTTTGAGTGTGCTCTCAAATGCCTTGAAACTATTGCTGATTGCGTCTTCGTACTGTTGATTTCGATACCGTTTGTGTGCGTTTAAGAATTCGGTTTGCGCACCAGCGAAACAACGATCTTGCAGAAGGTTTAGTGCTGGCTTAGTGACTTCGTGGTGCAGGAATTCTGAGTTGATTGCAATGATCTGCCCCGAATCGTATTGATAACCGATACCATGTTCAAGGAAACGGTGATTTAGTTCGACCAAAGCGTTTTCTACGGATATATATAGCAGTTGCTCTCTTGGTTGTGATCTTGGGCGAATTCTACAAAGTTGATCAGTTCCAATACCTTCAGCCAAACGAAATGATAACTCTATTGTATCCAGGACATGCTCAGTTTCAGCTTCGAGGATGAATTTCAGAACCGATTCATGAACATGTGAAGAGTCTTGGACAAGTTCAAAAACACCGTATTCCTTGGCTAGAGGGTGGTGAATTGTGTTAAACAAATCCTCTTGCCCAGGAGTTGCACGGCAACTCCCCTCGAACTTTCCAAACATCCCATTTAAGATATGTACAACCTGCACCCGAAATGGCTGGGGTAATGTGTCATACTGGTAAACATCGAGAACATCACCCTTTAACTGTTTGGAACGCTTTGAAAAGATATTTATCATGGTCATCATTTTAAACTGATCGAAATGGGATGATAGGATTAGGTTCTGACAATCCCCTTAATTCAGATAAAATGGAACGCCGAAAACCACCATTAGTGTATGTTCAACTAAGATCTGGCTGCAGAGTGACCGCCTTTGCCCACACGAAACCAGACGTTATGTAACAGCATAAGTCGGAATTCGTTGAGGACAGTCCATAAGCCCATGCAAATATTTCGAGATATGATGTTGAGAGCAGAACAGGGTTTCGGTATTATTCCTGTATGATCAGAATCGGGAATCTTACTATCTTACCACCCGTATGTGCTCAGGATGATAAATTCACGATATTAGCAGTTTCTGTGCTACCTTCATTCACTCATTTTGAAAAGTTCAACGAGACAAAACCATCCATCATGCCTGTACCTGAATCCCCATTAGACCACATCCTTGATGTCTGGCGCAAAGAAGCCGCGGCATCCGGCCACAATCAGGAACGCATCAAAGGAACCGCGTTTGAGAGGCTCTGCATTGCATTTCTGACGCATGACCCGGTCCAGAAAGCGCAGTATGAGCCGCCCGTGACGTATGCTGCGTGGGCATCCGGCCAGAGAGTGTCGGAGCAGGACATCGGTGTAGATCTGGTGGCAAAGATCCGGGATACGGGAGGCTGGTGTGCGATCCAGTGCAAGTTCTTTGCAAAAGGGAAGACGCTGCGGAAGGACGATCTGGATTCCTTTCTGGCGGTGTCAGGCAAGAAGCATTTTGAACGCCGCGTCATCATTGATACGACGGGGAAGAATTGGAGTAAGCAGGCCGAGGACACGATTCGTGACCAGGCCGTTCCCGTCCTCCGTATTGGCCTTCATGACCTTAAACAAAGTCCAATTGACTGGGCCGCGTATGTTGGCGCGGGGAAGGTGAAGGAGAAAGCCCCGCAGAAGACCCCGCGTCCGCATCAAGAGGAAGCGATCCGCAATGTGGTCAGGTGGCTTCAGGAACCGGGATCCCGGGGCAAACTCTTGATGGCCTGCGGAACCGGCAAGACCTTCACCTCACTTCGGATTGCCGAGGATCTGGCGGGGGTTGGCGGCCGGGTCTTATATCTGGTTCCCAGTCTTGCACTGATGT
>JAJECE010000068.1 GCA_022822185.1 Rhodothermales bacterium
GAGCATGGCATCACCGCGGATGTCTATCGGATCCGGGCAGGCCTGGAACTGAACACCCGGATTGCCGGGACCATTCATCCCTATGTCGAAGTGAATGTGCGACAGGATGGCGGCAGTGCGGAGACCGGAACCGGACTGGAAATAGGGGGCGGCGTGCGGGGGACCTATCCGGCATGGCGCCTGAAAGCAGAGGTGCGCACTCAGGGACTGGTCATGCATACCGCAGACGGGTTTACCGAATGGGGAATATCAGGTGCACTGCAGGTGGGCAGTGGATCTGAGGGGATGATGATGCGCCTGCGCCCATCGTGGGGACGCAGTCCGGGCATGTCCATGATTCGGCAGCAGACAATCCTGGATGCGGTGCCCGTCCGGGATGCGGCGCACCGGACCGAACTGGAACTGGGCTACGGAGCCCCATGGCGCAAAGGATCTGCACGATCCATCCTGGGCATTACACAACTGCCGCAGGGCATGATGTACCGGCTCGGCGGCGAACTGCGCCCGTGGGAACGACTCACCCTCTCTGCCTACGGACTAGCCCATGTGTCCAGACACCATGGCCACCAATCCGGGCCGGACAATCTCGGCGTGAATCTCAGAGGAGCACTTCAGTATTAGGCTACGAAAGCAGAACAGAAATACGCAATCTGTGCCTCCTTTGTCAGGGAACAAGGCCGGCGGCTCATAGATTACGTCGGCAGATCAATCGGGCGCTGTATCACATCCACGCCCGACTCCGTACCTACAATTACTTCGGTGGCCAGCCCCACAAACAGACCGTGATCCAAAACCCCCGGCAGGTTAAGTAATTCACGGCTCAATGCCGCTGGATGATCAATTGGGGGAAACTCTGCATCAATGACCCAAAACCCCTGGTCTGTGACGACAGGGCCATCTTTGCGCAGGCCTAAACGTAACGAAGCGCGGGCCCCCATCTGCTGTAGCGTGCGCAGAATAACCGGTGCCGCAAGCGGAATGACCTCAATCGGCACCGGGGCCTTCGTACCCAACTTCTTTACCAGTTTGGACGGATCCACTAAGACCGCGAATCGTCTGGAGTGACTGGCAATGATTTTTTCGCGTGTATGGGCCGCCCCCCTCCCCTTGATTAAATCAAGTGCTGGACTTACCTCGTCTGCACCATCAAAAGCAATATCCAGTTTCCCCTGCACTTCGTCAAAAGTACATAGAGGAACCCCATGCCTCCGCGCCTCCAGTTCCGCCGAACTGGAGGTGGGGATTCCTCGGATCTGTAAACCCTCTTCATGAATCCGCCTTCCGATGGCAGCAATCGCAAACGCGGTGGTTGAGCCGGTGCCAAGCCCAATCGTCATGCCATGCTTTACATGCCGGGCGGCTTCTGCACCTGCCCGGCTCTTGGCAAGATCCTGATCCATTATTCGTGACGCAGAGACTCTATCGGATCCAGACTTGCCGCCTTATAGGCAGGGTAGACCCCAAAAATCATCGCAATCAGGGTGACTCCGAGCACCGCACCGATGGCCCAATTCCAAGGAAAGACAAAGGATACATCAAAGAAATATCCCACCGCGTTCCCCCCAAGAACTCCCACGAGGATGCCGGTAAGCCCACCAATCTGGCACAAAAAGATAGCTTCATACAGAAACTGACTCAGCACATCCCGCCGCCGGGCTCCAACCGCTTTCCGCACGCCGATTTCCCTCGTACGCTCCGCAACCGAAACGAGCATAATATTCATGACCCCAATGCCGGCGGAAAGCAGCGTAATCAAACCAACCACGGCTCCGCCCAACTTTACCTGACCTGTAAATCCGGTAACCTGATCCAGGAACGCCTCCGAACTCTGAATTTCGAAATTATTTTCCTGACCCGGCTCTACATTGCGGATAACTCTGAAAATCCCGATCGCTTCCTCCATGGCCTCCTCTATCGTATCCATACTGCGCGTCTCCACTTTGATCTGTATATCACGCTGTGCCGCACTGTACGTCTGAATCATGTTCGTGATGGGAACCAGTGTAAGCAGATCCATATTCTCACCAAAGACATCTCCTTTTTTCGCCATCACACCAATAATCTGGTAACGCTCTCCCCGCACAAAAATGGGCTTCCCTACCGGATTAATATTCGGAAAAAGCCGATCCCCGACATCGTGTCCAATCACCGCAACATCCCGTCCTAGTTCTACATCAAGTTCGGTCATATTTCGCCCCTGAGCAATATCAAATCCGTTGGTCGAAATCCAGGACTCATTCACTCCCAGTTTTGTAACGACATTCTCTGTCTTTCGATCTTCATAACGAGCTTCCAGTTCACGATACACTTGCATCGTTGGGCTGACAGCGGAAGGTAATGTTGCCCTTTCCACATATCTAAGCATGTCATCATATGTAAGACTCCGCCGTGCTCGATATCTGGAACCGGATTGACTGAATCCGTCCATTCTGGTGATGGTAAAGGTTGTTGCACCAAAAGACTCCACTGCATTTATCAGTCTTGTCTCTACAACCTGAACGGCAGTGACTGCCACGATAATTGCAAAAACACCAATGACAATTCCTAATAAAGTGAGCAAGGAACGCAACTTATGACTGCGTATTACATCCCAGGCCAAACGTACAAATTCAAGGTTGACCATCACTTAACTGTGTCGTAATGCTTCGATGGGATCCATTCGTGCGGCATTCCAGGCAGGCACAACGCCAAAGATCACACCAACTCCCACACAGATTCCAAACGCAAGGAGAACCGTTCCGAGGGCAAATGTTGCCGGAACAAACTGATTAACAATGGCCGTCACGCCCAGAGAAAGCAGGATGCCAACGGAACCGGCCGCAATGCACACCAATACCGCCTCAATCAGAAACTGCGAGAGTACCGCCCGGCGACTGGCACCCACCGCCTTTCGCACTCCGATCTCCTTGGTGCGTTCCTTCACGGTTACAAACATAATGTTCATCACTCCAATTCCGCCTACAATCAGTGCCAGCCCCGTCAGAAATATGCCAATCGCATAGACCACCGCCTTGACCCCTGCCAACTGCTCCCGGAAAGCTTCAGTTTTGTTAATTTCGAAATTATCTTCCTCCATTGCATCCAGTCCTCTGGCCGCCCTGACAATCCCCGTCAATTCTTCTTCAAGCAGAGGGACCGTTTCATCGGATGCAGCATTCACCTTTATTACAACACTCCGAAAACGTCCAAAGTGTCGCTCAAACGTTTTAATTGGAATCTGAGCCTGCTCGTCGAACGAAAACAACCCCATGAATTTGCCCTGCTCCTTCAGCACTCCGATCACCTCAAATCGTTTCCCGCCAATTCTGATTACCTTCCCGATGGCCCGCTCACTGGGAAACAGAGACTCATTTACCGCATGCCCAATCACAACCACACTGCGACCCACCAGATTATCAAGGTCATTGTACCAGCGTCCTTCCAAAAGCTCCACATCATCCACACTGGCAATCTCCGGAGTTGATCCCTGAATAAATACACCATACAATGCACGGTCACGATAACGTATGGGCCGCCCTGTCTGCGCTAACGGGGCCACCGCGACTGCATATTCTGAACGTTCGCGAATGCGCTCGGCCAAATCTGCCCGCAGGTCAGGTCGCGACCGGTGACGTGCACGTTCGCCTGGCTCGGTAAACCAACTGGTTTTCTCAACGTAGATTGCGTTGGTCCCCAACATCGCCAGCGAGTTATCCATAGCGTTCTCCAGACCATTAATGACCGTAATCATTGCGGTCACCGTCACAATTCCAATGATAATTCCCAGCATGGTCAACCCACTGCGCAGGCGGTTCGTGCCCAGCGAACGCAACGCAATAAGCAGACTCTCCCAGGTTTCTATGAAAAAACGGATCAAAACTAACGCCTCGTGTTTTCTCTCATGTCAGTGCCTACGCAGTTCGGGCAATCGGGTTGCGAAAACGCCGGATTCCTATATATTTGGATCCAGGCTGGCGAGAACTTTGGACATTTGATGTATCCAATGCGTAGAAGCAGAACTTATTTCTGAGTGTTTCCCGATGAACAAACTACGAATTTCGATTGAGTTCCTGCGATTTTTACAGATGCGCAGGAAATACTGGCTAACCCCCATTGTGGTCGTTTTGTTGCTCCTGAGCATTCTGATTGTTCTGACGCAAGGGTCAGCACTGGCTCCCTTTATCTACTCCCTATTCTAAACTGCACTGCTGCATCATCAGATTCTGTTCGTAGAGTCTGATCAGAGTACATTGACCGATGGGCCAGATCATTGCAATTGCAAACCAAAAAGGTGGTGTAGGCAAAACCACCACTGCTGTAAATCTCGCCGTATCGCTTGCGGTACTGGAAAACTCTACCCTGGTAGTAGATCTGGATCCCCAGGCAAATTGTACTTCAAGCCTGGGGTACAATGCCAGAGAGGTACGCCCATCTGTCTATGAGGTCATCATTGGTAAGAGCAGACCCGAGGATATCCTGTGCAAGAACGAAGAAGTCCCCCATCTGGATCTGCTTCCCGCGAATATCAATCTGGTAGGTGCAGAAGTTGAACTGATCAGTATTCGGGATCGCGAACAGCTTCTGAAAAAATCGCTTATTGGACTGACCGACAACTACGACTATGTTATTATTGACTGCCCGCCGTCGCTTGGACTCTTAACCGTCAATGCTCTGACTGCTGCCGACAGCGTAATTATTCCCGTACAAGTGGAATACTTTGCACTTGAAGGGCTGGGGCTGCTGCTCAATACAATCAAAATCGTACGAGGTGGACTCAATCCGGATCTTGAAATTTCGGGAGTACTCCTGACGCTCTATGATTCACGTCTGCGACTCTCGAAACAGGTTGCTGCAGAGGTAAAGCGTTATTTCGGCAATCAGGTGTTCAAAACCATTATTCATCGGAATGTGACGGTTGCCGAAGCTCCCAGTTTCGGGAAACCCGTTCTGCTTCACAGTGCAACCAGCACCGGTGCCCGTAATTATCTGGCCCTTGCCCGGGAGATGATGCAACGCATCTCCGCCATCAATACGAAACCCCCTGACTTTGCTTCTCCGTCAAATACCTGATCCGATGTTATGCCTGCCGGGAAAAGATTATTTTCTGCATGGGGAAATGAAATGGGTCAGGCGTTCCACCCTGTGCCTGAACGGATCCGTGGAACGGGGCTGTACTTTTCATTGCACCTGCGCCGCCGGAAGTGGAGAATTCACTCACACAACCCCCGATTGCGCCTCAAAAATCAGTCATGACCTCCTCGGACAAACTTCCATTCATTAAATTACAACCGTTGCGCTGACCTATATCGTCAGTGTGCTCAGAGTATCAAGCTATTCCTGTTTGCAGATGACAAATCCGAATTCGGTCCTTGGGCGTGGACTAGATGCAATCCTCAGTAATGACGGGCAATTACGCTCCGAAGAACATGCGCGTTCCCTTGTCGGCGGTATCTTTGACATCCCCATCGGTTCCATCAAACCAAACCCATTTCAGCCCCGGCAGGAATTCAATGAACAGGCGCTGGACTCTCTGTCACGGTCCATTGCACAACTGGGGATCATTCAGCCTATTACCGTCCGGGCAACCAAAGGAGGCGAATTTGAGATCATCAGTGGTGAGAGACGGCTCAGGGCGGCAAAATTGGCCGGTATGGAAGAAATTCCGGCCTATATCCGACCTGCCAAGGATGTCCGAATGCTGGAGATGGCCCTGATTGAGAATGTCCAGCGTGAAGAACTGAATCCCATCGAGGTTGCTCTAGGCTACCGAAGGCTTATCGATGAATATGGCTTAACACAGGAGGAGGTCGCGCAGCGGGTCGGTAAAAATCGCTCCACAATCACGAATTTTTTGCGGCTGCTTCATCTTCCTCCAAAAGTACAGATTGGTCTTCGGGAAGGTCTCGTCACACCGGGACATGCCCGTGCACTGCTTTCACTCCGTGATGATCGTACCATTAATCGGCTCTTTGGAGAAATCCGAAGAAAGAATCTCAGTGTCCGTGAAGTTGAGCAGCGCGTAAAACTCCTCCTTCAGAAAAATTCGAAACCAAAACCCGTGACCTCCCCTCCCAATGTATACTTCAAGCAATTTGAAAAACAACTCCGGACCCATCTAGGCACGAAGGTGCAAATCATTGGGAAGACGAAAGGAGACGGCCGTATTGAAATCCACTACTACTCGGAAGAAGATCTGTCCCGAATCGTTGAGTTACTTGAAGGGGCCGGTTGATTTATGGCGCACCCGTTCCTGAAAGCAACGCTCTTTTTGTATCTGTTTCTGTGGATGACCGGACCGGTGCAGACAAACGCACAAGCGGATACAACGGTGACCGCCCCTGATGTTTATCAACCAGACCCGCGTTCTGCCCTGCGCCGTGCATTCGTGCCAGGATGGGGACAACTGTATAATCGTGAGTACTATAAGGTCCCTGTTGTATACGTCGGGCTGGTGGCTTTTGTGGGTTCTGCCCTACTGGTAAACCGCCGATATCGTCTGTATCGGCACGCCTATCTGTTTACCGCACGAACCAATCCAGACGGCACTCCAGTATTTCCTGAATATGAAAGTGACTATTCTGAACTTCTACGCGTCTTAGAGTTAAGTTCTGAATCGATTCTTATGCCTGACGAAGTCGCAGCACGTCGTGCCCGACTCCAACCCCAATTCCGTGCACAGCGAGATGTGCTTCGACGGAACCGGGATCTATTGTACTTTGGCACCCTTGCCTGGTATGGGTTCACGGTGATTGATGCCTATGTGAGTGCGCATCTGGCAGAATTCGATGTCAGCGAATCTCTGGCGGTTCAGATAACAGGCGGCCCGCAGCAGTTTGGACTCCTACTAACCTGGTAGATCTGCCCCGATATAGGATATGCCCTGTCATTCACGAACTTCAATTTCAGACCTGTCTGTCCCCGACAGCCATCACGATCCGGCATCATGTGCCATGGTAATCTCTCCCCCCCCGGTACCGGTCGCTGTCCTGTCTGCGGATATCATCCCTTAACGTACAACCAAATTCCATCCATCCTGGATTCCTGATCTGCTTTCACTGCATATGATTGATTCAAACGAAATCCTCGCCACAGAGCCTGCAATATTTGAGAAAACACGAGCGTTCATGGCACCTGGTGCCCTGATCAACGAGGCGAAAGACGCAGGTCTCTATCCCTACTTTCGCGCAATTTCACGAAGTGAGGGGACACGGGCATTTATTGATGGCCGTGAACTCATCATGGCAGGATCCAATAACTATCTCGGATTGACCAGTGATCCGAGAGTCAAGCAGGCTGCAAATCAGGCAATTGCCAAATACGGCACCGGCTGCACCGGCAGCCGTTTTTTGAATGGCACCCTGGATATTCACCTGCAACTCGAAGAACGCCTGGCGGCCTTCATGCAGAAAGAGGCCTGTGTTCTCTTTTCGACCGGGTACATGACAAACCTGGGGGTGATCCAGGGGATTACATCCAAAAATGATCTGATTTTTTCTGATAAGGATAATCACGCCTGCATCGTCGCCGGGACGCAGGTAAGCGAAGCAAACTGCTGGCGCTACCGCCATTTTGACATGAACCATCTGCGACGCCTTCTTGAGAAAGCCGAACTGGAACAGCCCGAGGCAGATAAACTCATCGTTACCGATGGTGTGTTTTCTATGAGCGGCCGTATTGCCCCGGTCCCCGAACTGATCAAACTCGCCGACGAATTTGGGGCTGCCCTGATGCTAGATGACGCACACGCAGTAGGGGTCATTGGCCCCGGTGGACGAGGATCCGCTGCCTACTTCGGTCTAGAACACGAAGTCCCCCTGACAACAGGCACCTTCTCAAAGAGTTTCTCCTCACTTGGCGGTTTTTTGACGGGAGATAATGATGTCATTGAGTACATCCGGCACATGTCCCGTGCACATATTTTCAGTGCATCCATGCCTCCTAGTACGGTCGCTACGGTGCTGAAATGTCTGGACATTCTTGAGGAAGAAACCTGGCGGCTTGACCGCCTGTGGAAAATCTCAAACTATATGCGGGAGGGATTCCGCAGTGCGGGCTTTGATGTATGGACCAGTGAAGCCCCCATCATTCCCGTCGTGGTCGGCAACGAAATGATGTCCGCGTTTCAATTCTGGACCGATCTTCTTGAAGAAGGAATCTTCGTCAACCCGGTGGTGCCCTGGCGGGGCGCTGTACCTCGCGGGCTCAGCATTATGCGTACCTCCTACATGGCGACGCACACCGATGAAGATCTGGACCGGATCCTGGAGGCCTTCTATCTTGTGGGACGAAAGCATGGCGTGCTGGACAACCACGCGGTCTAGTCTATGCCGGGTTCCCCTTCGTGCGTGATTCGGACTGTTCAGTCACGACGGGATCTGCGCCGGTTTGTTCAGTTTCCATATGATTTCTACCGGGGCAGTTTATTCTGGGTGCCCCCGCTTCGCGTGGATCAGTTTGAGACCCTCAACCCGAAAAAAAATCCCTTCTTTGAGCATGGGCGGATGCAGCTCTTCCTTGCCCTGGATGCCAATGGGCGCGTGGTAGGAAGAATTGCAGGAATCATCAACGGCATGCACTTAAAAACCTATGCCGATGATGCCGGTTTTTTTGGATTCTTTGAAACCGAAGAATGCTTTGAGACTGCAGAAGCCCTCTTGGGGGCGGCAGCGTTCTGGCTCCATCAGCAGGGGATACGAACCATTCGAGGCCCCGTGAACCCATCCATGAATGATTCCTCCGGTCTTCTGGTCAGCGGATTTGACCGGGTTCCCGCCATCATGATGACCTATAATCCGCCATACTACGAGGATTATCTCCTCCGCTGGGGGTTTACCCGTGTCATGACCATGTGGGCCTACTATATTCACCGGAAACATGTCACCATTGAACGCCTGCGGCGCGGGGCCGCGATTGTCCGCCGCCGAACCCCCGGCGTATCACTGCGCACCTTGGATCTGTCACGCTTTGACGAAGAGGTCTCGACCATACGGGAGATTTTTAATGAGGCATGGGCGGACAACTGGGGCTTTGTGCCGGCGACGGATCGTGAGTTTGCGCATCTGGCAAAAGCCATGAAGCAGATCGTAGATCCGAGGATGTGTTTCTTTGTAGAAATAGACGGCCAGCCGGTCGGATTCACCATTACACTTCCGGACCTCAATCCTGCACTGCAACGACTGCCAGACGGTCGACTTTTCCCTTTTGGTCTGGCAAAATTATTGATCCTGACCAAATTTGCAAACGTGAGAGAATTACGTATGCCCCTCATGGGGATACGTAAAGCCTATCAGGGCCATGCTCTGGATGTTCTTCCTGTGCTGGAAACCATTGAAAAATCCACCGAATATGGCTACCACGCGTGCGAAACAAGCTGGGTTTTAGATGCTAATCATGTCATGAAGAACCTTTTAGACTCTATCCTTGCTGTCGTAGACAAGGAATATGCCATCCTTGAAGCCCCTGCGAAAAAGAAGCCATCCTCCCCTTAACCACCATGCGTGCGCACACCATACCGCAGTGAACATATCTGACCGTGAGCAGCCGGCGCACGGAGTCGGGTCTGCCGAAGGCATGTGACAGTCTATTGCGGCCAACTTGATTCTACCTTAGAAACCTAGCTATCTGCGTACGGACCAGGTCGTGAGTTCCCATCTTCACACCGTGGGCTTTTGCCAGTTCACTCCACTGTCCAAGTGCATCTGTCGTCTGTTTGAGGATTTCCTCAATTCTGGCATCTCTGATGGCAGCATGCCGCCCTAGTGCGCGAAGATGATCCATATCCGGCGATCTGCCCTCGCCCATCACCATCGTGCTCTGCTCCCCACCCAGACCATAGGAAAACGTCAGATCATAGGCGGGGGCAAGTTTCCACTCTCCCGTTTGATCCATGAGAAATGAAAAATTCCTGGCATGATCATCACGGTTATGCGCCATCGTATTGAACACCGCAAGCCGAAACATTTTTTCTGATTCCCGGACATCACGCGTCAAAATCATCGTGAGTTCCAGTAAGTCCTGATAATCCAGTGCAGGTGTCCTGTGATCCGAATGCAGCAACCCGCAAGCGCTGTGCACATGCAGGCGTTTGTTTTCATTTCGGTCAAAGCGCTTGACTGCAAAATACCCTGCACCCCGTTTTGCCAAAAACAAATGTGTATCAGGAATCGCAAGTCCGGCCTGCCGGGCCATTTTTGAGTACACAAATTCTACGGCTCCCGCATCCGGTCCATCCTGTGAATTTGCAAATTTGACAATCCATGGTGCATAGCCTTCCGGTAAATCCTGACTCCCATAGATGATGCGCCCGCTCTCCTGATGAAACCCGACAAGTGCTTTCGGCCGTGCACCCGCAGAGGATCCATTGAGTGCGATAAGTTCTCTCAGAACACCTTCAGCTTCACCTTCCAGAACATCCTGCGACTGCTGGGCAATCCAGTCTAAATCTATTCCGGCACCCGCTGCAGCATCAGAGTGATCCGGCTTGTAGACCAGTGCCCCCATACCAAATTCACCAACATGTGCCAACCGGTCAAGCGGCCCCAGCATCTGCGGTAAAAGCCCCTGCTTACGCATGACCCGGTCAAACAGAAGTCTTCCCCAGCCATCCGGCAAACTATCATGGAATACACCTGGCAGTCCATCAAAAAGTGTGGCCTGGAAGGATTGTAATCCAGATTTCAATGGCAGCCGGAAAGGAGACAGTGCAAGGCCACTACGTATAAAATCTGCATCGTATTCGAAATAAATTTGCCGCTCCAAAAGGGCTAGGTCCCCTACTGGCATTGCGCCACTCCCAAAATCCAGCCCCACTTTTATGTGTCCTGTCGACCTGTAGTTCATGAAGAGGAACCATACCTGCGTTTCGGACGGGATTGACTGGACAAAACTTCATCCATAGAGGAGTATTGTCTCCGGTCTGGTGCGCTTGCATCTACGATTTTTCTTAGCCCGCCAACGACCAGCATGAGCTTTAGTAAATTATCAATGGAGATGTCACCGCTCTGCTCAAATCTTCGCAGTGTGCCCAGAGTAACTCCTGAACGTTTGCTAAGACCGGCTTGCGTGAGATTGACCGCCAGACGACGCTCCCTCATATTCGCGGCGAGCGCTGCCTTTACCTTTGCAGGTGTCGTTAGTACGAACATAATGTGATTTACTCTGATTTATTTCTTAATAATACTATTATTTTATTACTTATGTTTGCGCTCACGAGAAAATGTTGAATCACGATGTGCTAATGAATGTGGGCATTTCGTGTGTAGATCTCCCTTATTGCATGGAGACTGCACTATCCCGGCGCTCCAGCAGTGTCCTTTTCCGGCCTATCGTATCCAGACATACGAACACATGATTTTCCCCTTACCCGTCCCCTCTCAAACGGATTGCCCCCTCACCCACCTGAGTGTTCCGTTTGAGATCACCGCCATCACCGAAGCCAAGGTGTTGTAGAGGATATCATGCACATCAAAGACACGGTTCGGCAGAACTAACTGTAGCAGTTCGTCCATTGCCCCTAGAGCAGTCGTCACCGCAATCACTACGATGGAAATCGTCGTGATCCGCCCGCCATGGGCAGAGCGTTCAAGTAATGCCGCATAGATTAACAACGCCACAACTCCGTACATAATCACGTGGATCCGTTCTTCCGGATACCGGATGTATGCAAGCGTTACGGAATAGACCACCGCGATTCCCAGTGCAACCACCATCTCTTTCCAATTCGGAATTACCGTCATCCCGCGTGTAACAATGAATACCAGAATCAGACCGCAGCCAAGCAAAAATATGCCGTTCCCCCAGCCGCTGGCCTGCAAGAAGCGAAACCACTTTACGGCGAACCCTAATGTGAAGTAAATGGTAAGTACGGTAAATACCGTTACCACCCACAAACACCGCTCACGTGTGGTCGCAGGCCTCATCTAGTACATCCTTCGGTTATTCATAACATTTCACCGCATCTGCAACTCCCCCATCCAGCTGGTACTTTCCAGCGGTGGAACCTTCGCAGTCCAAAGTCCCATCACCATTCATCACAAAGATGGTCGCAACTCCAGTCGCCCGGCTTCACAACCAGCGTATCCCTTCACTCAATGGCTTAGAGGAGTTGATTCAAGAAGATAGAAAGCGCACGCGGCTCAAGAAATACGGTCAATAGCACGCCCCCAGCTGCACCCCCCAAATGCGCCTCGTGGGCGATCCCGAAGGATCTGCCCGTTTTCATTGCATAGATACTGCCCCCTATAAACAAAACCGCAAACAGAATTGCCGGAATGGGCACGATCCCGAAAAAATAGATTAACTCATACGGAGCAAATAACACGAACGCAAATAGCACGCCGCTAATGGCCCCACTTGCTCCGACGGCATTGTATCCAGCATTATTCCGATGTTGAATGTGGGTCAGCACATGCGCACACAACAATGACCCAAAATACAGGATCAAATATTTTGTGCTTCCTAACCGGAGTTCAAGGAGGGGGCCAAAGAAATACAGGGTCACCGCATTCAACAGAAGGTGCGTCAGCGATACATGCACAAAGCCTCCCGTGATATACCGATAAGGTTCCCGGGTAATCCGGGTTGGCCGGAACCCTAGCCGATCCATCAAAAGCGGGTTTCCAAAGAGAGCAAACCCGCTCACCATGATCATAGATATCAATAGCAGAACAGTGATGGGGGCATCGAATCCGTACAGCATCAGACGGATCCACCGATGAGACTCTGAAACAATACCGAGCCGTCATCCCCCCCCAGAGCGTGCTCCGCTGCACGCTCCGGGTGCGGCATCATACCCAGAACATTCCCTTCCCGATTGACAATCCCCGCAATATTGTTGGAGGATCCATTGGGATTCGCCTCTGATGTAACCGCACCCTCGGATGTCGTGTACCGGAATACCACCTGTCCATTCCGCTCCAGTTCAACCAGTTCCGATGCCTCTGCAAAATAGTTTCCCTCACCATGCGCAACCGGAATTCTCAGGATCTGTCCGATCTTTGCCTCTCTGGTAAAGGGAACCCCCACATTGTCCGTACGAAGATAAACCCACTTGCAAACAAACCTGACCGAGGCGTTCCTAAGCAGAACACCGGGTAAAAGCCCGCATTCACACAGGATCTGGAACCCGTTACAGATACCGAGGACATGGCCGCCATTCTCTGCAAAACGAACGACACTGTCCATAATGAACGAAAATCTCGCGACCGCCCCGGCACGGAGGTAGTCCCCGTAAGAGAACCCCCCCGGTACAATCACCAGATCGACCGCCGGCAACTCACGTTCTTTGTGCCAGATAAAGGTGGTCTCCAGACCAAACACATGCCGCGTAGCGTGGTAGGCATCGTGGTCACAATTCGAACCTGGAAAGACAATGACACCTACACGCATCGGCTTTGAATAATCCTCTTACTGATCTTTGATCAATTCCAGTTCAAGGATGATCTCCACGTCATGACCTACGACCAGTCCTCCGGCTTCCGTCAGACGATCCCAGGATAGATTGAACTCGGTCCGGTTGATGGTGGTGGTGGCCTCAAATCCAGCGCGTTCCGAATCCCCCATGCTGGCCGTTCCAAGAAACTCGCCTTCGAGGACAATCGTCTGGGTGACATCCCGGATCGTCAGATCTCCGGATAACTGGAATTTATTCCCCTCAACTTCGGTGACTCCCATGCTGGTGAAGGTCATGTTGGGAAATTCTTCCGCCGCAAAGAAGTCATCTGAACGCAGATGACCATCCCGGCGCTCATTCCCCGTGTCAATACTTGCAGTCTCAATGTTGGCATTCACCGAGAGTGTGCTCAAATCAGCACCATCCATGAGAATTTCGGCATCGTAGGCAAGAAACTCACCGCGAACATTTGAGATCCCCAAATGGCGCACCTTGAACGAAATACTGGAATGGGCTGCATCAATGGACCAGGAAGTCGGATTCTCCATGGGGATGGCGAAGGCTGCCAGTAGCAGCGGGGCAAAAAGCAATAAACGTGTTTTCATCAGGAAGAAAGAAATGGTTAACAGCCCACTGTAACTTATTACCTGCAATTAGGATTCCCGATCCACCGACTCAACATTTTGCGCGTAAAATCGTTCTTTGTGAATTCACGCTTATTATCTATGATCCCACGCGAGTTGTTCGCTAAAATCCGGCGAATTGAAATACGTACAAAAGGACTCGTCAATAACGTTTTTGGGGGAGAATATCATTCTGCCTTCAAAGGACGGGGTATTGAATTTTCGGAGGTCCGCTCCTATCAGTTTGGCGATGATATTCGCAGCATTGACTGGAACGTAACCGCAAGGACCGGGGAGGCCTTTGTAAAAATCTTTGAAGAGGAGCGGGAGCAGACCCTCCTGCTGGTGGTCGACATATCAGGATCCAGTGATTTTGGCAGTCGAGACAAATTTAAGCGGGAGATTGCGGCAGAGATCTGTGCGATTCTGGGGTTTAGTGCCATCCGGAACAATGATAAGGTTGGCCTCCTGTTATTCTCAGATCAGGTTGAACTCTTCGTACCGCCGAAGAGCGGACGCCGACATGTGCTGCGCCTTGTGCGTGACCTGTTTGCCCATACGCCGCAGTCTTCCGGGACCGCCCTGCAAAGCGCACTGGATCATATCCTCCGCGTCATTCGCCGCCGCTCTATTGTGCTGCTGGTGAGTGATTTTTTTGATGAGGGATTTGAACGCCCTCTGCGGATGGTTTCACGCCGGCATGACACCGTGGCCGTACACCTGACCGATCCCCGTGAGGATATGCTTCCACCTCTGGGCCTTGTGACCCTGTTTGATCCCGAAACCAGTCAATCCCGATCTCTGGACACAGGAAGTCACGCGGTCCGGGAAGCCTTTCAGCAATCCTCGTCCCGAAAGCACGAACAACTCAAGGCGCTCTTTCGCAGAGCGCGTGTAGATCACGTTGAAATCAAATGCGGGGAAGATTTCGTAGACCCGCTGGCAAAGTTTTTTCGTGCACGCGCCCAGATTACCTGATGAGACGATCCTGCCTGTATGTTCTGCTGACGATTTCCATCGCCCTTGTGACCGGCCCGGATGCCGCACGGGCGCAGCGCGTAGATGCTTACCTGTCGGAGGACCGTGTCTATGTGGGAGATCGTTTTACCCTCACACTCATTGCGATGCACGGCTTTGCCGAGGTGCCTTCCTTCCCGAGTACCGATTCTGCGTTTGGAGATATCATCCCCGTTGATCTGATCTCTGCGGGGACACGGTTTATGGATACGGATGTACGTCTGGACAGCGCCGTCTATGAAGTAACGACGTTTGCTCTGGACACCGCCCGCTTGGCACCAATGGTCATTGGCTTCGATGGAAATTCGGTCACCGCCACCACTGCCGCACAGGAATTACTTGTGTCCTCTATCGTTCCGGAGGATACCGAAGGGATCCGCGACATGGCCCCTCCCGTTGAGTTTGGGCGTCCTGCGTTGCCATATGTGCTTCTCGGACTTGCCGCCCTGATTGTGGCCGCCCTCATCTGGTATATGATCTGGCGGCGGCAACAACCCGATCCTCCTCCCGTGACAGACTTCATCGGAGAGGATCTCCCATCCCCTGCAGAGACTGCCCTGCGGCGCCTGCGTGCACTCGAGAATACCCCACTCGCCGAGCGCGTGCAGGTGGAAACCTTTTATGTCGAACTCTCCGACATCCTGCGCACCTATATCGAAGACCGGCTTTTTATTCCTGCACTGGAATCCACAACGACTGAACTCGTTCGGGACCTGGTCCACCCAAATGTGCAACACCAAATTCCTGCCGGCATTCCTGAACAACTGGAGCAAATCCTGTCTCTTGCCGATTTAGTCAAGTTCGCAGATGTAACCCCATCCATCCCTGAAGGCCGATCTGCATTGGAGGAAGCCGTTACCGTTATCCAGCGTGTTGAAATCAAGTTTGATCAACGCGCGGCAAGTGAAACGTTTGCAAAAGCCGGAGAGTGATTATGGAATTTGCACAGCCACAGTGGTTTTATCTGTTGATTCTGGTTCCTGCCTACGGACTCTTGGTCTGGTTCCGGAGGAAACGTACGCCAGGGCTTGTTTTCAGTAATACCAGAGCCGCCCAAAACACTCCACCTGGAATTCGTGTATACGCCTCTATCCTGCCTCCACTGCTTCGTATGGGAGCCATGACACTGTGCATACTGGCCCTGGCACGCCCCCAGATTCGGGAGGTGACGCAGGAGCGTTATGCGGAAGGGGTGGATATTGTTCTGGTTCTGGATACATCCACAAGTATGCGTGCGGAGGATTTTCATCCGAATCGATTTGAGGCGGCCCGTGAGGTTGCATCTGAATTTATTGACGGGCGGATGTCCGACCGCATTGGACTGATCGTCTTTGCGGCCAAAGCCTACACGCAGGCCCCGCTCACACTGGACTATCAATTCCTTCAGCGGATGCTGTCCGAGGTAGAGGTTGGGGTCATTCAGGATGGCACTGCAATCGGCACTGCTTTAGCAACGGCCGTGAACCGGCTGAAGGATACCGTTGCCGAGAGCAAGGTCATCATCCTTCTGACTGACGGGCAGAATAACCGGGGAGAGATTGACCCGGTCACGGCATCCGAGGTGGCGGCAACCCTGGGAGTCCGTATCTATGCAGTCGGGGTGGGAGCCTATGGAGAGGCCCCCTTTGTTGTGGATCGTCCCTTCGGAGGAAGACAGCGCCAGATGGTGCCCGTAGAGATTGATGAGGATATGCTGCGTTCTATTGCACAGGGAACCGGCGGGCAATACTTCCGCGCCACAAATGAGGAAGCACTCCGTGAAATTTATGGACAGATCGGTGAATTGGAAAAAACTGAGATCGAAACACGCATCTATACAGACTACGAGGAACGTTATATTCGTTTTCTATTGCCTGGACTGCTTCTTGTCCTGATTGAAATTTTTCTGACCACAACCCTGCTTCGACGCTTTCCCTGATGGCCTGGCTTTATGAGTCATATCTCTGGATTCTCTGGGCGGTGCCCATTGTGATTGCCCTCAGTCTTTATGCAGCCTGGAGACGGCGCATCCTGCAAATTCGATTTGGCGACATTGCACTGGTGCGCAGACTCTCCAGAAGTGTCAGCGGGCGGAGACGGCGCTACAAAACATCCATCATGGTGACCGCCGTTGCACTGCTCTGTCTTGCGCTTGCGGGCCCTCAGGTCGGCACACAGTTACGTGAGATCAAGCGGGAAGGGATTGACCTAGTCATTGCACTTGATGTATCGGCCTCCATGCTGGCCGAAGATGTGGCCCCCAACCGGCTGGGCCGGGCACGCAATGAAATCAAACGTCTGCTGAGCGACCTCCGGGGAGACCGTGTCGGACTGGTTATCTTTGCCGGAGATGCCTTTATTCAGTGCCCGCTTACCACCGATTACAGTGCGGTGCGTCTTTTTCTTGATGTTGCAGGCCCGGACCTGCTGCCGACCCCTGGAACGGACTTTGGTGCGGCCATGCAGATCGCTGTAAAGGCCTTTGATGCACCATCCGCCAGCATTGACCCGGAGGCTACACAATCAAAAGCCCTCCTGATCGTATCTGATGGAGAAAATCACGTTGCGGATCTGAACGAAATCCTGACCACCGCACAAGAGGAAGGGATCACCGTATTCGCTACCGGAGTTGGAGATACCGGTGGGGCCCCGATCCCTGTCTACAATGCATCCGGGCGACGTACCGGGTACAAACGGGATCTCCAAGGGGAGATTGTCCATTCAAGGCTTGAGGAGGCGGGCCTGAAAGCATTGAGTATAGACGGGGCGTATTTTCAGGTTGCGCGTACATCCAGTTCACTCTCTCAACTGATCCCTGCACTTGAACAACTGAACAAGGCCAATTTTGCCGAAGAAGAATTTGAAGACTACGATCTTAAATACCAGTGGCCTCTGGCACTGGCATTATTGTTATTGGGGATAGACGGACTGATCACGGTCCGCCGATCCCGCGTTAAGAAACAGGAGAATCTAATCCAATGACATTTGCAGCAATCCTGGGAGTATTTATGGCAATGATCCAGATCATCCCTGGATCTATCCCAAAACAGCAGGGCAGAGTTGGCAATGACCATCTCAAACAGGAAGAATACGAAGAAGCAGCAACGGCTTATCAGGATGGGCTTTCGACATATCGGCCTCCCGAAGGAACGGATCAGACATATTATGGGCTCCAGAATAATCTGGGGCTGAGTCTGCATCGACAAGAAAATTTTGAAGCGGCGGGCCGTGCATTTGAAGAAGCACTCTCCTATGCTCCCGACAGTGATGCAACCGCCAGGGCTGCATTCAATGCAGGAAATAATGCATTCACCAGCCAGCAGCTGGAACGTGCACTGCAACATTATCAAACCGCCTTGATGGCGGATCCGGATAATGAAGATGCCAAGTTCAATTTTGAATTTGTAACCAGGCAGCTGCAAGAGCAGGAGGAGCAGCAGCAACAACAACAGGATTCGGACGACGAAGAGCAGGAGGAAAATGAACAAAATCAGGAGCAGGAAAACGAGCCGGATAATGAGCAAAATGAAGAGCAGCAAGGTGAACGGGATGAAGATCTAGATCAGAATGATCAGGGGCAAACCGAAGAAGAGCAGTCCGAGAAAGAACCCGAGCAGTCCGGCGGGCAGGATGAACCGGGCGAACCCCCTCTGACACGGGAACAGGCGGAACGTATTTTGGAAGCACTCGCAAATGAGGAGGAACAACTCCTGCGCGAAGTGCAAAAAATGGAAGGCCGCCCCAGACGTGTAGCGAAAGACTGGTAGCATCTATGCGGTGGTTGCTCATCTTGACCGGACTGGTCATTCCATGTCAGGCCTCCAGTGCGCAAACGGTCACCGGGACCGTTTCTTCTTCTACGATTGGCACTGAGGAGACAGTCTCCTATACACTGGAGATTTCTGGCACAGACGGCTCGGACATCGTCCCTCCCAGTCCCCCGGAGGCTGAGGGGCTGGTGCTAGTTTCGACCTCTGCATCTCGCGGAACCAATATCTCCATCACGAACGGGCGCGTTTCCCGCAGCGTGAGTTATACATGGCATTACCGCCCTGAACAGGAGGGAGCTGCCCGCATCCTGGAAGCGAATATTACCGTGGGCAATCAAACCTACCGTGCATCTTCCGTATCAATCACGGTCGTGCCGCAGTCACAGCGACCGAGGCGTCCCCAGCGGCGCTCTCCCTTTGGAAATTTATTTGATGATCCGGTCCCCAACCAACCTCCCCCGGAAATCACCGAACGGGACATCTTCATTCGCACCCGTCAAAGTAGCCGAGAGGCTTATATGAATGAACAGGTCACACTGGATTACCAGTTATATTTTCGGCCGGGGACGCTGCCCCGAAACAGCCGCCAGTCTGATTCCTGGGATGCAGAGGGTTTCTGGCGGGAGGAACTGGATCTTCCTGACAACCAGACGGCCGAACTCGTTGTCGAAAATGGAATTCGCTATCAGATGGTTTCGATCCGGCGGGTTGCGGTCTTCCCCACGCGTCCGGGGGAACTTTCCATTGATCCTCTTAAAATTGCAGCAGATGTACAGTCTCCCGATGCGGATCCATTCAGTAATCCCCTGTTTACACGCACCTATTCCACAGTTGAGCGTGCCTCCCCTGCCGTAAATATCACCTCCAAACCCCTTCCTGCGGATGCACCAGATGGTTTTACGGGAGCGGTGGGACGTTACTCGCTCAGTGCTGAACTCAGCCGCAGCGAACTGGAAGTCGGGGAAGCTGTCCAACTCACGGTAACGATTGAGGGGCGCGGGAATATCGCACTGATTGAAGCGCCGCAGCCGGACTTCCCCGGCATCTTTGAGATTTATGATCCTGAAGTAAATACTTCAAAGTATGAAAATGGAAACATGATCCAGGGACGAAAAACCTTCACCTGGCTGATCATTCCCCGCTCAAATGGGACCTTCCAGATTCCATCGATTCAGTTTGCATTCTTTGATCCCTCCCGGGAAGAGTACATTATTCGCACCGCTGATCTGGATCCGATCACCATTACAGGGACCGCTTCCGGCCCCATTGCTGTTACCTCTACAGCATCGGGATTTCCGGTAGATGACCTTGCACTGCTCAAACGGGATCCCCGGTGGAGCGCCGTAAACCGTACGCCCCTTCATCATCACCCTTGGTTTTATCTTGTTGTACTGCTTCCTGTACTTGGCCTCAGTGCCACCGCCCTGCTGAGACGCCGGGTCACGCGTCTTGCCACGGACACAGCCTGGGCCCGAAACCGCAGGGCCCATCCCCTTGCCCGCAAACATCTCAAGAATGCCAGGAAACTTCTTGGAGAGGGCAGCCCGGATGAATTTTACGTAGCGCTGGAGCAGGCGGTCCTGGGATTTCTGGGGAATCGTCTGAACATTTCTGAGCGAGGTTTAACCAGGCCACAACTTGCCAGCTTACTGTCTGATGCGGGACTTTCGGCAGATCGGCAGCAGGAACTGGTTGCATTCCTTGATGCCTGTGATGCCGCAAGGTTTGCCCCTGTGCCCCCTGAACCTTCGCAAATGGAAGAGCAGCTAATGCAGGCGAGCCGCATTCTGAGTTCGATTGCGGATGAACTGGAGACGGCTGCTCCATGAAATCTGTTCTGATCTTCTTTTTGATTTTTGCGGCCGGCTCCGGACTTGCACAGACACAGCAGTTAGAGGATGCGCTCCGTCTTTTTGATGAAGCGAACCGTTTTGTTGAATCTGGCAATTACGAAGCGGCAATTGAGCAATATCATGCTGTACTGGAAACCGACTATGAGAGTGGTGCTCTCTACCATAATCTCGCAGGTGCCTACTACCGTCTGGATGAACTCGGAGAATCGGTACGCTATTATGAGCGGGCCCGCCGCTTACTTGGAGACGATCCCCAGCTCCTGCACAACATTCAGATTGTAGAGTCCCGCGTTCAGAGTCCGTTTTCTGAACTTCCAAAACCGTTCTGGCAAACATGGTGGAACCGGTTCTTCGGGCAGTACTCAGCAACCCCCTTCCTGATTGCCGGGATCAGTCTCTATCTGATTGCCTGCCTGCTGTATGCGCAACTGCTCTGGTCACGAACACGAAATAACTGGCATCGCCGGGCACGTGCGAGTGCACTTGCTTCGGGACTGGTTCTGCTTTTGATAGCGGTAGTGATTTCCAGTGGTCGGAACTCCATTCAGGGGGCATCCATTCTGGAGGCGACGACCATGACCACGGAAACCGGGAGTATTGATATACCTGCGGGAATCAAAGTCATGCTCATTGATGAAACCGTGACGGGCATTGAAGTCCGCCTCCCTAACGGGGTCCAGGGATATGTGAACGCAAGCATTCTGGGCGAGTTTTGAGGGTTCCCTGTGCACCCTATCTTTTTCACTCGCACCGAAAAGCCCATGCACAGCCTCGGCACCAGTCGACCGACTGGTGCATCATTGCGTGGTTCTGGAACTCCAATCTTCCCAGTTACCGGCTGGAGTCTGCACAGCACCGCCAGGCAGCCCTCCAGGAAAGTTCAAATATGGGATCCTCCGCAGACTAAAACAGACCATTAAAATCATGGAGACTTGCTTGAGACAGGTCTGCCTGCTGTTGCTCATGTCCGGCAGGCCGACAGAGAAATCCGATATGAGCTGAAAATCGTGGAACCAAATTGTTGCATCTCGGCTTCGCAGCTAGCTGCTTCACCTCAATGCAACAATTCTCCATTGTAAATTTTAATTCCCCAACCCTTATCTCAGTTGTCATCAACGCCATCTTAGTTGTCCCTAGACACAAATGAACCAAAAACATTATATCTTGTTTAAGCAATTATGTCTGAACTATCAACGAACACAAACCGACTCCACGAACTGCTGAGGAAACTGCAGAAGGAGGGGCTGAGATCCCACGAGACCAACGAACTCGGTAACGAGATTTTTAACATGGCTGGAATTAATACTATCGCCCGGTTCGGTGCACAGCTGGATGCATTGCAGGCTCAACTCGCATCTCTCGCCGAGACGACGCAAACACAGTTTGCATCCCTCGCCGCAACTAATCAGGCGCAACTGGAGGCGCTTAAGGAGTCCAATCAGGCGCAACTGGAGGCACTTAAGGAGTCCAATCAGGCGCTCGGAAAACTCTTGGACAGCCGGTATCGACTCCTGATCTGGCTGATCGCAGGTGTCGGCGGCATACTTACCTTCATCCTCACCTACGGCACATTCATTGCTGGCTAGTCGCCAACGATATATCCGCTGATCTGAGGGAATTTGATTTTGTCACCAAGAGTAAAGACAAGGTCCCATGTAATTTGATGCCCCACTATTGATCGGCAACACCGAGTGAAGTGAAGAGTTTAGCATCAGTAAGTTGTTCAAGATGTTGTTTTGGGTGTGGACTCCAGTCCCCGTCCTCCTGTGCGGTCAATGAATCTGATCTAGGGGTACAAGTTGTCGATAGACAGACGCATGGCCTACGGTGCGTACCTTCGGAGTCACTGTAAACAAAGTGCTCCCGCAGGCCATCAACAAATCCCTCCAAAGAATAGAGAAGAAAGCCAATTGGATCCCCCGTCCAGGGTTTGTACGAGTTGCACGCTGTCTAACGACAACTGAACGAATAAAGCCAGCGCATACAACCTATATCATTACAGAAAACCGCGCCGCCGCTCAGGATCAGCGGACATTAAGAAATCATTCGCTCAGGGACGCATATAATGCGTCCAGTGAGGCGCAAAGCGTGTCCACCAGGAACTCAATCTCCCTCTCCGTGAGGATCAGCGGCGGCGAAATCCCAATCGTATCCCCCATCGCACGCAAAATTAAACCCCGGCGGATCGCTTCCGCACGAAGCCTGATGCCCATCTGATCCGAAGCCGGAAAGGACCGACGAGTCGCCTTATCCGCAACCAGTTCCACTCCTGCAACCATCCCGATGCCGCGCACCTCTCCGACAAGCGGATGCGGAGCCACTCGCTTCCGCAACCCCTTCTGAAGCAAAGGACCAACCTTGCGCACATGCGACAGGATCTTATCCCGCTCGTAGATTTTTATACATTCCAGAGCCACCGCCGCAGACACAGGATGCCCCGTATACGTCATACCATGCGCAAACATCCCCACCCGATCACTACCCGACTCTAATGCATCATACACCTTCTGATTTACCATCACCGCCGAGATCGGCAGATACGAGGCAGAGAGCGCCTTCGCGGTGATCAGCATATCCGGCTGCATGCCAACCGTCTGACTCCCCCACATATTCCCCGTCCGGCCAAACCCGCAGATCACCTCATCGGCAACCAGAAGTACATCATGCTTCTTCAGCACACGCTGAATCTCTTTAAAATACCCCTCCGGCGGAAGGATCACCCCGCCAACGCCCATGATGGGTTCCGCAAAAAATGCCGCTACCGTTTCCGGCCCCTCCTCCATAATCTGTGCATCCAGTTCCGAAGCTAATCGGGAACTGAATTCCCGCTCCGATTCGCCCTCATGCGCGAACCGGTAATGATGCGGCTTCGCGGTGTGCAGGAAACCGGGAAGTGGCAGATCAAACAACTTGTGGTTCTTGGGCAATCCCGTCAGACTTGAAGAGGCAATCAGCGAACCATGATAGGCATCCCGCCGGGCAATCATTTTTTTCTTCTGCGAGCGACCAAGTGCGTTGTTAAGGAACCAGATCATCTTCACCGCCGAATCAATGGCCTCCGAACCGGAGTTCGCAAAGAACACTCTGGACATGGGAACCGGTGCCAATCGGAGCAATTCCTTTGCCAAGGCCACACCGGGCGGGTGACTCGCCGAGGCAAACATGTGCATAAATGGCAGTTTACGGAACTGCCGGTAGGCCGCATCTACCAGACGCTGCTCACTAAAACCAAGCGAAGCCGACCACAACCCGGCAACTCCCTCCAAAAGGCGGTTGCCATACTCATCATAGACCCACGCTCCCCGCCCATGCGTAAACACCATAGGCTCGTAGGTACCGAGCGGCGTAAACGGATGTAACACCGAGGAACGGTCATCCAGCGAAACTGCGGTCGACTTCGGTTCAGATCTAGCCATACTTCCACTGCCTTACGTATAAGAACATGTGCACCCAAAAAATCGCGAGGCTTACAGGGACTCCCTGGCCTGCTGAAGCGTCTTGTGCAGTTTGATGATCTGGGTGAATCCACTGATCTCGAAAACCTCCTGCACCGCAGAAGATAAACCACAGATTGAGAATTGCTTGGGGGCACTGTACATCTTGGCCAACTCAAGTATCACCCGCAGCCCCGCACTGCTGATATAGTCAAGACCGGTAAAATCCAGAATCAATGCACGGTCCCCCTCCTCAAGCCCCCCCACAACCGTCTCCTTGAACAGCAAGGCATTGCGACTGTCTATCCGACCATTGAGCATCGAAACCCTGATGCCATCTTCAAATTCCCATGTTATGTTAAGACTCATAATAGTTCGTTGTTCTAAAATCCCCGATAAAATAGCGAAACGCTCTGTACCACTCCCCCTCAAACACCTGCCAAAGATACGATAATATCTTTACTTTGAACTTGAACCCCTTGGACAAACCTTTGTTGCATTGCAAAACGCAGTTTTGTACGGATCTCCGAAAAAATCTATGGCGAAGTCCCAGTATCTGGTTACTGCACGCAAATATCGCCCACAGCGCTTTAGAGAGTTGGTGGCACAGGCACACGTGGCACAGGCACTGATCAATGCTCTCCGACTGGAGCGAATTGCGCATGCCTATCTCTTCACAGGGCCGCGCGGGGTTGGAAAAACAACCGCCGCCAGAATCCTTGCCAAAGCAATCAATTGTACGGGGAACCCGGACGGGGAAGTCGAACCCTGCCTGAATTGCCCATCGTGTGATGATTTTGAAACACAGCGGAGCCTGAGCATCTTTGAGATTGATGCCGCCTCCAACAATAAAGTGGAGGATATTCGGGATCTGCGGGAAAATGTGCGGATCCTGCCGCAGGGAGGCCGCCGCAAGGTTTATATCATTGACGAAGTGCACATGCTCAGCAATGCAGCCTTTAATGCACTGCTGAAGACACTGGAGGAGCCACCCCCGCATGTGCTGTTCATTTTTGCGACCACAGAACCGCACAAAGTGCTCCCCACAATCCTCTCCCGCTGCCAGCGCTTTGACTTCCGGCGAATCCCCACCAATGAGATCGTCCAGCATTTAGCCAGAATTTGCGAAGGCGAAGGAATTACCGCAGATGAAGACTCCCTCCATCTGATTGCCCATAAAGGAGACGGTGCCCTGCGGGATGCGCTCAGCGTCTTTGATCAGGCCGTTGCACTCTGCGGATCCGACTTAAAATACTCCACGCTGACCGATGCCCTGCGAGTCGTGGATGTAGAACTGTATTTTGAGGCAACCCGGTATATCGCCGAACGGGCAACGGGAGCCATCCTCGGCCTGGCAGAACGAATTATTGCAGATGGATACGATATCAGAGAATTTCTCGGCGGCCTGGCCGAACATGTGCGCAATCTGTTAATTATGCTTACCCTGGGAGAACATGCGCTGGCGGATGTGAGCAAAAACCTTAGAAGTCGCTATACTGAGACCGCAAATGCATTCACCGAAACCACACTCCTTCGGCTTTTGATGGTGATTGATGAAACCCAGACCCGACTCCCGATATCCTCATCACCACGACTGGCCGTCGAACTGGCACTCGCCAAGATGACCCATCTGGGAGAGAGCGTAGATCTCTCCGAAGTTCTGGAACAGATCCGCCGACTGGAGCACGCGGGGCCAAGTCCGCAGCCGGCAATCCCCGTCCAGCAAGTTCCGGCTCCCGCCTCAGGTCAACCTGTACCCGCCCCCGCCCAGAATTCCATCCCGCCACAAAAGCCCCAGACTGCAGATCCATCAGGAACACCGCCGCACCGCTCCCCTCGCAAATCCACTACCTCCGCACCCATGAGTGGAGTATCGGCTCTTGAACAACGAAAACAAAATCGTAAAAACCGCCAGCCGGCTATGCCAGCCCCGGAAATGCCCCCGGCACCTGCTCCCCCTCAGGTAAACCTCGAAGAGAGCTGGAATCATGTTCGAAACGCCATCCTGCAACGTCCGGATCTGCAGGGAAGCAGTGCGCTGCAAAATTCCCGTGTCACCGGCGTGCATGATCAATATCTGGAAGTGGCAGTACGGGATGGAGTTCAGATCGCACTTCTAAATCACGAAACCGTACAACAGGCCATTGCCGAAGCGATGCGGTCCCTGCCCGGACTATCGAATATGCGCGTAAAATTCACTGCACGCCCGGACCTGTTTCCATCCACAGATGTAGATCCGAATACCGAGTTCCAGGAGCTCAAAGCAAAAATCCCGGCACTGAAACAACTGGATGATGCCTTCAGTCTTCGCCCTGTCCATACCCCCACATTTTAAACACAAAACTGGAAGAATCCATGATCAATATGCTCAAACAAGTCGCCGACATGAAAAATCATCTCGGCAAAGTGCGCGAAATCATGCAGCGCGTCACCGCCACCGCAGAGGTTGGAGGCGGCATGGTCAAAGTGACCGCAAACGGGAATCAGCGGATTATCAAGATTGAAGTGGATCCCGAAATCATAGATACCAATGATATGGAGATGCTCACGGATCTTGTCGTTGCCGGCGTGAACAAAGCACTTGATGAAGCGGCGGAAGCCGGACAGAATGAACTGCGCAATCAGGCCGACAGTATCATCCCGAAAGGCATGGATCTTTCAAAATTCGGCCTCTGATTCATGCACTTCTCTTCGGAATCCGTCGAAATTCTGATTGAGCAATTCTCGAAACTCCCGACTATCGGCCGCAAGAGCGCACAGCGGCTCGCTGCACATGTGCTCAAGATGCCGAAAGAGGAAGTCTCCCGGCTGGCAACGGCTCTCCTGGAAGTAAAAGAGCGGGTACAGGAATGTACCGTCTGCGGGAATGTAACCGATACCGAAGTCTGTATTATCTGCAGTTCTACAAAACGGGAAACCGGAATCGTCTGTGTGGTGCAGGATGCCGAGGATATTGTTGCGCTGGAGCGTACGGGGGAGTACCGCGGCACTTATCATGTCCTAGGGGGGGTCATCTCCCCCCTGGATGGGATCGGCCCGGATGATCTCAATATCCGCACGCTGCTTGAGCGGGTCGCGGCAGTGGATTCCGGTATCACCGAATTGATCCTTGCCGTCAGTCCGACCGTGGAAGGCGATACAACAGCACTCTACCTGACACAGCTGCTGGACCCCTTCCCGATCAAAATTACCCGTCTGGCACGGGGGATCCCGGTTGGCCTCACGCTTAACTATGCGGATGAGGCAACCCTATCCAGAGCGCTTGCCGGACGAAGTACCGTCCCGTAGCCACGAGAGGAGTAAACCGACGGATACAACCGTCAGTGCACCAACGACATTGTGCCACAGAAAGGACACATCCGGAGCCAGAAAATTGACTGCCGCAACTGCGCTCATCCCTGCAATCAACCCGTAAAAAGCCCCGATCCCGCGCCCCGCTGGAAGCATCGCCAGAATAAAAACCCCCAGAATTGATCCGTAAAAAAAGGAGCCAAACCGGTTCACCACTTCAATCAGAGATCCGAGCGTTGCCGCAAACGTGGCAACAACGCATGCAAACACCCCCCAGAACCCCGTCGCAAGTTTACTCACCCGCAGCATATGCCCTTCGGCAGCATTGGGACGAATCCATCTCCGGTAAAAATCAATGACCGTGGTGGTAGACAGCGAATTGAGTTCCGAAGAGATACTGGACATCGCCGCTGCCATGATTGCTGCAATAAAAAGGCCCGTCAGCCCCAATGGGAGTACATCCAGTGCGAATCGGGGCATGATATAGTTCACATCCCGGACCGACGAATCCCCCGTTGCCTCCTGTGCAAGCTGCAGCGCTTCACTGCGAAGACGACCGACCGCGTCCTCATGCACCTCCAGACGCTCAGATGCCCCCGGCAATCCGGCTGCCACCGCCTCGGCTGCTTCCGCACGCGCACGGAACTCGGCACTGTACCGCCCCTCCAGTTCGGTATATGCTTCCGGAGCATAGCTGCGCACCGATGCTTCATGGGCGGGATTATACAGAAGTGGCGGGGCCTGAAAGAGATAAAATACGAAGACCAGAACCCCGATCAGTAATACGAGAGATTGAAGCGGGATCTTCCAGTAGGCACTCATGAGCAGAGACCGCCGCGCCTCCGTAACCGAACGGGCCGCCAAATAGCGCTGCACCTGACTCTGGTCGGTCCCGAAGTAGGATAGCATCAGAAATGTCCCTCCCAGAATCCCCGACCAGAATGTGTAGGTCTCGCTCAGAGTAAACGAAAAATCAAACACCTGCAACCGGCCGCTTGCGCCTGCAATCTGAAGCGCATCGTGAGGATTCACCGGCATCTTGATCAGCAGTACCACCACGACAACCGCCAGCGAGAGTACGATCAGCACCATCTGCTTGACATCCGCCCATGCAACTGCCTGAATCCCCCCAAACATCGTGTACAAAACGGTGGGAACCCCGATCACGGCAACGCTTAACGTGAGGTCCCAGCCAAATACCGCCGCCATCACCACGGCCGGGGCTGCGAGAATCGTTCCACAACTCATTCCACGTGACATCAGAAACAGAAAACTGGTGAGCGAACGGGTTCCCGCGCCAAATCGCCGCTCCAAATACTCATACGCCGTATAGACACCGCTCCGGTGCAGAAAGGGAACCAGTGTAACGCCGAGAATGACCATCGCCAGCGGCAGGCCAAAATAAAACTGAATGAAACGGATTCCATCCGTCGCCCCCTGCCCTGTCGTGCCGATCATGGTCACGGCAGAGAGTTGCGTCGCCATGACCGAGAGGCCAACCGCCCACCAGGGCAGGCTTTGGTTCGCCAGAAAATACCCCCGGAGACGATCCGTATCCCTGGAACGACGTACCCCGTCCCACAAGACATATGCAAGATAACATGCAACAATGAGCCAGTTAACCGGATGCATTGGCTAATTGTATAACGAATGTAAAAGCCACAGAAACAGCATCACCACCCCCTGCACCGCAAAAACACGGATCAGTATTTGCACAAACGTTGTGCCGGATTCCTGATCAGACTCGGCCATCAGATTGTACCTAACGAGTACCGTATGCCTGTAATGCGGTCCCGCGGAGTGCTCCTGCAGACTTCGAACACAGTTGAAGAGTCAGTTGCACCAGATCTTCTGCATGCACCCCCGGGGCGGCCGTATCCCGATAAAGGATGACCGACGGAGCAAGCGCGTAAGTATTCAGGGTTGGGTGCTCTGCCGCAACTGCCTCCACAAGACGCATGAGCCCTGCCTTGCTTGCTGCATAGGCCCCTCCCCGGGCAACCGCCGCTTCAAGACCCGACTTGGCGCAGATTCCAATAATAGTTCCCCCCCTCTCAACCATATACCGTGCAGCCTCCCGGAAGCATAAAAAACTGGTCGTGAGATTAATCTGTATCATGTGCTCCCAGTCTTTGAGTTTCGTATCCAGAAGCGGCCATTCATTCCAGGTTCCCACCGCGTGGACCAGAACATCTATACGCCCCTGCACGCGATGAATCTGTGCAAACGTATCCACGACTTCCTTCTCGTTCGCCAAGTCCGGAGTCAGATCCTCGGTCCCTTCATTACCGACCGAGACCACCCGTGCCCCCGCTTCGCGAAACCGTACAACCAGCCGCCGCCCCAGGCGGCCACCCGCGCCGGTGACCACTACCACCTTATCCTGTAGATCCGAACACGGATCGGTCATTCTATATTCTCCTGTAATTCCGGGATTCTATCCGCAGATGTATGATCATGAATGATACGCCAGCCGTCTTCCGTATATTCCGCAATCAACGTAAATAAGCCTGTAGGTTCATCATGTACACGTTCCAATGTGTAAGCACCAAAAATCATTGCATGTTGACGACCAAGCATTCGGATTTCTCGGAGATCAAACAACAGCGTCCCCATCGATTCCCGGTCGGGATAGGACCTCCGGTATCTGTCCAGTGTGGGCTGCCAACCCCGGACCTCGCCCCCGGATCCCACGAAGCGGAGACGGTCACTGTTCAGGTAGCCCTGCATAAATGACTCAATATCGCCGGCATTCCACGCATTCTGCTGCCTGTTCAGCAACTGCTGAACATCCCGTTCCTGCGTAGTTGAACAACCTGTAAGTACGCCTGCAAGGAAAATTGCTCCCTTAAAGAATACGGATCTGAACATGAAGATCACCACTGCGTTATAATGACGAATCATTGTATATCTCCCCAAACTATAAAAAAAGTACCTGCTATCTGCATTTACTGACACGAGCATAAAAGGCACAAGCCAAATCATCATTCATCAAGTACGGGCTCGTCAACAGGATAAATGCACCTGAATCGACGACTTTCTGCCATACGCCAACTGGTGGTATACTCCACAGGAGCCCTGTTGGTTTGGTTTCTCCTGGCACATACCGCCGCACAGGGGGATCATTCCCGGATTCCGTCGTGGTGGAATATTGCAGTTGCGGACACCGACAGTGTGACACTGCATCAGGTGGACTCCCTCCGTGCACTCCTTTCCCGTCTCGGCCGTGACTCTGTGCGGGAGATGGTTCTGGATCTGGGGCTGGATAGCCTGCTGCTGGTACGAATTGATTCCCTTGCCCCTCCACCGGATACGAACGAACGGGCAAAACGATATTTTGCCGGCCTGATGCCATCCCGACGTACGGCCGCAATCCTGCCAACCCAGCGGCGATCCCTGGGGGCAGGACTGTTTTCCGGCTGGCGCCATGATGTGGAGTTGGACAGTACGGGAACCTTTTACACGATCCGGGAGCGTGTCGCGGGCGAAGATGTCCGGCACGCCCTCCGGGTTACCCGGTCACAGTATCAGTCCGAGCGGTTTTCGCAAAACCTTGACCGCAACTGGAAAACCCTTTTGCAGCGCCGAAGAGACTTGGAGGAGCGACGGCGACGGGGGCTGGGCCTGTCTATCTCGGTGCCGGGAGGCCGCGAAAGCGGCTTTACGACCATTTTCGGCAAAAATGAGGTGGACCTGCGCGTCAATGGAAGTGCCGATATCCGGCCCGCATTCATCTATGAAAAGACGGCGCAACAGGCCGTCATCGGCCGGGGATCCCAGCTGACCCCCGAATTCCGAATGGATCTGCGGCTGGGTGTGACCGGAACCATCGGAGACAAAATGAAAGTCAATGTTGACTGGGACACCAACCGTGACTTTGATTTTCAGAACCAGTTGGAACTCGTCTATACCGGGTACGAGGATGAAATTATCCAAAGTATTGAAGCCGGGAATGTCTTCCTGCAAACCCCTTCCAGCCTCATTCGGGGGGGACAGAGCCTGTTCGGAATTAAATCCGAATTTCAACTCGGGGCACTGCGGCTCACGACGGTCGCCAGTCAGCAGGAAGGGCAGTCCAATTCACTCTCGCTTGACGGCGGCGCAGAGACCTCCGAATTCAGCCGCAGACCAACCGATTACAGCCAGCGAAAGTATTACTTCCTCAGTTACTACTTCCGCAACCGCTGGAACGAGGCACTCAGTGATCCACCCAACATTATCCTGGATGCGGTCTTCTCCCATATTACCGATCTGGAGGTCTGGAAATTAACCCCGGTGTCCCCGGAGGAGCAGAATGTTCGGCAGGTGGTCGCCGTCGTTGATCTGGGGGAACCGGCAGACATTATTACACAGGCCAATCGCTATACCGAAGAGCGACACCCAAACAGTAATCTAGACCAGTACGACACCGCAGAACTGCAAAACCAGCTGCGTGCAGGCGAAGCCGTACCCCAGGACTACCTTGAAAGTGCAGCCATGGAACAACCCCTGACAACCGTCGACTATCAGGTCGGACAGTTCAAAAAACTTGAACTTGGCCGTGATTACGATCTAGATGAGGGGCTAGGGTACATTACGCTGCGACAAACGATCCAGGAAAGCGAGGCCCTGGCCGTCTCCTTCCGCTACCTCGCAGGCGGCACCGAGATCCAGGTGGGAGATTTTTCCAGCCAGACCGGCGGTGGGGACAACAGCCAGATTGGAGACCGCCTCGTCCTGAAACTCCTCAAGCCGGTAAACCTCCAGCAGCCGGCAAACCTGGGTGAGCAAGACGAACTGAATCCGGCCGCCTGGCATCTGGAAATGCGTAACATCTATGAACTCACCCGCGGCCTGCTGCCCACCGACTTTGTTCTGGATATCAGTTTTGAGCCTCCTGGACGTGCGGCCACCCAGACCCTCCCAGGAGTTACCGGACAGCAGACTCTGATCCAGGTACTCGGGCTGGACCGGCTCAATGAAGATGGGGCCCCGCAGCCGGATAACCTGTTTGACTTCCTGCCAAACTATACCATCATTCCAGGAGACGGGTTATTGATTTTTCCCTATCTGGAGCCGTTTGGTCAGCGGATTGAGGATCTGATTGATGCCAGTTCACTCAGTGACCCGGAAAAAGCCGAGGCAAAGGAGTCATATGTATTCAAGGAACTGTATACCCAAAAGCAACTGAATGCCACCCGGAATACGGCAAAAAATGTGTACCTGATTGAAGGCTCTCATCGGGGGGGGATCCCCTCTTTCTATGACCTCAAGGCCTATTCCGGCCTTGTAGAAGGATCGGTGCGTGTCACCTCGGGCGGCAACGCGCTGGTGGAGGGATCGGACTTCATTGTAGACTATCTGGGCGGAACGGTGACGATCATCAACACCTCCTATCTGGTCGCCGGGCGGGACATTGCAATTGAGTATGAGGAAAATGCGTTTATCAACCTTCAGCAGAAAACGCTCCTCGGAGCCCGGCTTGAATATCTTCCGAGGGATGAGATTCTGGTCGGGGGAACCATCATGCGGCTGAGCCAAAAATCACTCACCGACAAATTTCGTATTGGTGATGAACCCATCTCCAATATGATCTGGGGAGTGGATTCCCGCCTTCAACTGGATCCGCAATGGCTCACACGGGCCATTGACTGGCTTCCACTCGTCCAAACCAAAGAGCCTAGTTCAATTGCAATTATCGGTGAATTTGCCCAACTGCGCCCCAGCCATGTGCTGACCAATGCCTTCAAGGATCAACGGCGGGAACTCCGAAAAGATGGACGGGATTTTTACCCCGACGAAACACAGGGCATCTCTTATGTGGATGATTTTGAGGGATTTGAAAACCTGATCTCCCTTGCGCGTCAGGGTGCCTGGCTGCTCAGCAGCGCCCCCGTCATCGGGGTTCACGATGAGATGGGTGGAACCGAAATCGAACTGAGCAATGACGGCCGTGCCGTTCTGGGCTGGTACACGCTGAATGCCTCCTCCCTGAAGCAGTTTGAAGGGAGCACTACCCCTGCCGTTGAGCTTGTCACGCCCCAGCAGGTCTTCCCAAACCGGGAAACCCTGCAAAGTGAACGGATTCTGACCACGCTTGACCTCTATTTTACACCCCACGGACGCGGCCCCTACAACTATAACCGTGATCTGGGGCGATTTCTGGATAATCCGCGCGAAGCCTGGGGCGGGATGACCCAGCGTCTGACCGAAGGGAACACCGACTTCACCTCAAAAAATATTGAATTTGTTGAATTTGTGATGCGACCCTACCCTGGATCTGGGCAGACCGATCCGGAAGCAAAACTGATGATTGATATTGGCCGGATCAGTGAAGATATCATCCCCGATAATAAGCTCAACACCGAGGATGGCCTCTCGCTGTCGGAGGTGGGGAGCGTCGGTGCATTAGCGAGGCTGTCTACCGGGCAGCAGAACCAGAAGATCAATCCAATCGGGGACAATGAACGCATTACCGAGGACCTCGGACTAGACGGGCTGCCCTCCTTCCCCGATAACAAATTTGAGCAGGAAGGGGGAGCGGGAACCGAACAATTTGTGTTCGTCGAATTCCTCGAATCGCTGGAGACTACCGTCAGTGTCCGGTACCCTGAATTTCTGGCCCGAGAAAAGGCCAAAGCCCTCCTGGACCCCTCTGCTGATGACTACTATTATTTCCTGAACAGCAGTTTCTTCGGCAATAATCAGTTCTTTCCCGGCGGCGCATCGGTACAGGAACGATTTACCCGCTTTTTTCCTGGACACGAACTGAATACGTTTGATGCTCACAGCAAACTGGGCCCCTCTGGCGAAGACAATGGAAATTCGCGCCTGCCGGACACCGAAGATATCAACCTGAACTCTGCTTCGGATACAGAAAACAGCTACTTTCAGTACGAGGTTCCCCTCAATCTGGCGACCCTTGATGAACTTGCCCGGCCCGAGAATACAGACGATTATGTGATCAACGAGATTACCTCTTCCGGCGGTGCAGGGACGGGGTGGTATCTGGTTCGGATTCCGGTCAAGAACTTTACCCGCCGTGTGGGAGAGATCCAGGACTTCACACTCATGGAGTCCATCCGCATCTGGACTACCGGGCATACTTCTCCGATCACGATACGCTTTGCGACCCTTGAACTCGTTGGCAGTCAGTGGCGGGCAAGTGAAGTCGTCAATGCAACCGACGCAGATGGCGAGATGATTCCCCCGGAAGATCCGATTACCGGGGCACGCATCAGCATTGAGAGCGTCAACAATGAAGAGAGTCCAAGCTACGAAATTCCGAAAGGGGCCGTCAGGAATCGCGTCCGCGAAGCACAGTCCGGCTCTATCCGGGATGCCAGAGAGCAGGCAATGGTTCTTCGCGCAAGCAAGTTGCGACCGAACCGGCATCTAGCGGTCTACCATACCTATACTTCGGCGCAGGACCTGCTCCGCTACAAGAACCTGCGCATGTTCGTACACCTCAACGGTCAGACCGGCAGCCGCCCCCTTGAGGCAAAGGACCGGGGATTACTCAAATTCTTTATCCGGCTTGGAGGCAATGAAGACTCGGACTACTATGAATATGAACAGTCCCTGACCCCCAGCCCACTCAGTGAACTCCCGTCCGAGCCGGAACAGCGGGCCGACTATCTGTGGCGTACGAACCAGCCGAACCCCGACCCGGGGGAAGATGGAGATGCATTCATTGATCTCAACTCGGTCAATATCGTTCTGAGTTCACTGAACCAGATGAAGTTTCTGCGGGACTCCTATGAAGATGAATCCGGTGCGGGGTTTGATCCCAATGAGGTATTCTGGAGTGATCTACACGCAAATTTCCAGTCAAATATTGAAGAATTTGCCCCTCCAGGCACACGAATCGGGGTTCGCGGAACGCCCAGCCTTGACCGGATTACGACGATTGTCATCGGCGTTCGCAATGTATCCGGCGAAGAAGAAGTTTTGGAGGAGGTGAATGTGTGGGTCAATGAATTGCGCATGTCCGGCTATGATCAGGATGTTGGCTATGCCGCATATGGCACCGCCGATCTCAAGCTGGCCGATTTAGCACGCGTTAAACTGTCTCTGCGGGCGCAGTCAGACGGATTCGGGACGCTCGCCAGTACACTCGCAGACCGGGAGCAGGTCAATATCCAGAACTGGACGATCAACTCCCAGTTGAGCATGGACAAATTCATTCCCGAGCGATACGGCTGGACACTGCCGGTCAGCATGGAGCTGAAGGAAAACTCCAGGCTTCCAAGGTTTGACCCGAACCGGGGGGATATACGCGTCACGAGTCTCCAGAATGCCATTGCGGCGGACGAGAACCTGACCAGTGAGGAGATTGCGGTCCGGCAGCAGCAGATCCGTGAAGAAGCACAAACATTTTCACAGACCTCCTCCTATACGACACGGGTCAGCAAGAGCGGAGCCCGTTCCCGCCTGATCCGCAATACGCTTGACGGCCTGTCGTTCAGTTATTCCTATTCCGACACCAAAAGCCGTGCACCGACCCAGTCCTTCCGGAATTCCTGGCGCTGGAACACCTCGTTAAGCTACCGCATGCAGATCCGGAACCCGCGGGTTCTGCGGCTATTCAGTTGGCTGGCGAGAGTCCCGGTTCTGAATGTATTGAGTGACATTGGACTCAATTATCTCCCGTCTTCCATGGATTACAGTCTGGGGGCCAGCCGGGCGGTTTCTTCTTCAAAGCAGCGCCCGGATCCCGTTCGGCAACGCAGTTCCGACCTGCCGATGGATGTGCAGTTCCCTGTTCGTGCACAACATCAGTTCTCGCATTCCCGAAATTTCAGTTTTCAGTACAACCCATTCAGTTTCCTGGAATTAGGGATGCAATCCAATACGGATCAGAGTTTGAATGCGATCGGGGTGGATACACTTCATTCGGTCATTCTGGTTGATCCCGACGGGACTGAATCACGAATGGACAACACAAGACTCTCGGATCTGGTTGCGGACGGGGTGATTGACGAATCGCAGGTCGGCGAAAATGCGTTTGCACTTACCGGCCTTCAGCATCGGAAATTTGGACGGGTATTCCGGCAGGCACTTGGAGGCAGCCGGGAGCCTGGTGTTCCCAATATGCGCCCTGAGAGCTACTCCTCCCGGTTCAATGCCACCTTCCGGCCACGCCTTCAACGCTATCAGGCATTATCCTGGATCCAGATTCAGGACGTTGGATATTCTGCGAATTTTAATTGGTCTAATGGATCTGTCGGCAGCAATACCGGAGCTCAGACCAGAATCACTACGACCATTCGCGGAGGACTCACCCTGCGCCCGCAGGATCTCATTCAGAAATTTGGCTTCTACCAACGGCTTCAGGAGGCGCAGCGTGAGGCGGTCTCTGCCGCACAGACCCGCCGTCAGGAAAGAGAGCGGGAGCGAACACGGCGGCGGGAAGAGCGGCGACGCGAACTGGAGCGGCGACGCGAAGAGCGACGACGCGAACAGGAGCGTGAAGAAAGGGATGAGGATGAAGAGCCTGCTGCGGATCCCCCCGTTGATCAACCTGCCCCTGATCCCCCTGTGTTGCAGATAGAAGACACCACGCGTACCTCCAGGTTCCGTCTCCCGTCAAGCCTGACCCCCAAAGCGCTCACCCGTCGTCTGCTTCTTGCCATTACAGGTATTCAGGATGTCGCCCTGACCTACAACGGCACACGCAATACGTCCGCAAGTAATGTCGGGGTTCTGGACGAACTTGGGGATGTGCAGGTCCATTACAGTCTGTACGATGCGGTCTTCAACGGTCAGGGACCACCTCTTCGATATCGTCTGGGACTTGACCGAACCATTACACCAGATCAGGGACGTATCATTAACGAGCGCTTTCAAGTAACCGATGCGTTCAATGATGCCGACCGGTGGTCGGGCCGGGTATCGGTGAACCTGTCCTCTCAAATGCGGATCACACTGAACTGGCGCATGGAGGAGACCGGTCGTGAAAACCTCACCTATCGGATTCTGGATGACGGATTGCCCGGGGCGGATACCACACGCACTAGTGACCTTACGGTTTCTGCCTGGAGCTTTGGTGCCTCCTATCGGGATTTATTTCAGTCACAACTGGATCAATACCGTGCGGACTGCGGGGAGGCGTGTTCGTTGGAGGGGACTCCGCCGGAAGAACTGGAATCAACGGTTTTGACCAACCGCCTGGTGTTTCAGGACTTCCAGTCCAGCTATCTTGTGTTCGGATCGAACGGAGATATGCCGCTGCCGCTGCCGAGTTGGAATGTCAGTTACTCCGGGATTGCAAACTGGCCGCTCATTCGGAGAATTTTCCAGAATGCTACACTCCGCCACAGCTACACCAGCACTTTCGGGGCGGATTTCCGGTCCAATCTTCGTGGCGGGGAGCTGGACCAGTTTAGTCTGGGTGAGGGGCCTGCGATCTCTTTTGAAGTTCCACAGGAGGAGGTGGATGCTGTACGGATCAATGAGCGGTTTCAGCCCTTAATTGCCGTGGATCTATCGTTCCGCGGAAATATCCAGACCAGCATTGCCTGGAACAAGAGCAATTCCTATTCTCTCAGCACCACAAATAATGTCGTAAATGAGAACCGGAGTAATGAAATTTCATTCACGGCATCTTGGGCCAAGTCGGGATTGCGGCTCCCGTTCTTCCGCCGCACACTCAATAACCGCATCAACTTCTCCCTTTCCCTGTCACGCATCGCCAATGATGACCGGAGTTTCTATATCCGGCGGGCGATGGAAGTTGCTGCACTTGATCCGGAGTTTGATGTATCCGAGGTTCTTGAAGAGCCTTATGTAGATGTATTGACGAGTACGGCAAGGATTCAGGCGCAGCCTAAAATTGCCTATCAGTTCAGTAATGTGGTTTCGGCGGACATCTTTGTACAGTACGAAGATTTTATCGGGGACAGCCGGAGGCTCCCTTACACTACGATTAATGGCGGCTTTAACTTACGTGTGAATTTTTCCCATTAAAAGGTTGCAGTCAGAATTATCGGTGGCCTGCCATTTAGGGCGTGTCGCCTACCGGCCCACATGGGCGCTTCAGGAGGCGATCAAACGCCGTCTGATTCAGGCAAAAAAGCGTCACATGCACCTGCCTCATGTGCTGCTTCTACTGGAGCATCCCCCGGTGTTTACGATGGGCAAGAGCGGGGATGACCGGCATCTAGTTGCACCGGGGGATGCAGAGGTCGTGCACATTGACCGGGGCGGGGATGTCACCTACCATGGCCCGGGGCAGCTTGTGGTCTATTTCTTATTGGATCTGGACAGGTTCTATCGCGACCTGCACCGCTTCATGCGTGACCTTGAGGAGGTCGTACTCCAGACGCTTCAAAAATACGAGATTGAGGGATTTCGTGTACCGGGGCGTACGGGAGTCTGGGTTGGCACAGAGGGGCTTGAGCGAAAAATCTGTGCCTTTGGGATCCATGCCAGTCGCTGGGTGACCACCCACGGCCTCGCCTTGAATGTACACCCCGACCTGAACTACTTCAACCGCATTACGCCCTGTGGAATCACAGATCGGGGAGTCACCTCCATCGTACAGGAATTAAATCAATCCTGCAGCATGGCGGAGGTCTCCAACTTTGTTGTGCACCATTTCGACAAGGTATTCGGTGCAGAATCCCGGGTCCTCCACAACTCTGAGGCATTCGCATATCTGGAGGACCTGACCAATCAGGAACAACTTCAGGCATCTCTGACCATGCCTCAAAATGACCCTGACCAATTATCCAGAAAAAACTAATATCCAGTCAACGACCATTCAGAGTGGGGTTGGACCTGCGGGGAGCGTCTTGGGTGATCTTTGAAAACGATCATCCGAATCAGTGAGTTTACTCAACTCTGAGGCATTCACATGAAGGCGCGTGTATCTTCAGATGAGTGTGTCCACCTGAGTTAGCCGAATCCTCCTTGATTCTCAATGAACTTCTGGACGGGGATCTTCTCACGGGGATTGTTGTCGGAGCGGAATCGATCGTGGCACATTTTCGGGACACTTCCATTACCGCAGGATACAAAGTTGGACTACGATCAGGTTGCCGGGGGATACGAGGCAAATTTTAGATCCGCTCACACGGCAAGATCCCTTTACAGACAAATTTCTCTACTGCGCAACCGGCACCCCAGCGAAGGAATCCGTACGAATTGGCTTAGTCGTCTTCTTCGTTTCATCCCCATAGACTCCGGACCATATGGCCCGCAAGTACCCTTCCTGGCCTGCTACGCGCCGGTCGACTTCTCTTATATCCCTACGTATTTCTTTGTTCTCCGCAATGAAAAAATCACGTAACTCGCTGTCTTGCTGAACGACAACGCCATGTAGTTTGACCCAATCATCACGCAGTTTACCGTGTTCGCTGAAGATTAACTGAACAATCTCTTCAAAACGCTCATTTTGTCGATCAAAACGCTCATTTATCCGGTCAAGACGCTCGTTCATCCGGTCAAAACGCCTGTTATGTGCAAGATTTCGTCGCCAATCTGCAATAATCACCGTAACAATAAAGCCTCCGAGCGCAATAAGAAATTCGAATAACAAGATTTCTGTTGGTAGATTAGAGTTAGTATCTAAGGGTTCATATCCCCCAAACAGGTATTTAAGTTTCCAGGTCGCCGCAGCAACTTGTCCGCAATGGACAGATTATTCTGTCATCACTTATTCATAAACTAAGCAACTTTGCGCTCTTTTCCAAGAATGATTCAGTGGTTTGAGGCAGAAGACAGTCAGCGTCTGAAGAAAATGGTGGAGCACACCTGTGGGCTCGCAACCGTTCTGAAGGCCGTGACCTGATCAATTATCCTCAAGCAGTCGCACCGTGAATGGTACGATTGTATCATTCAGTTTGAGTGTATAGTGCCCCTGTGTGAAGCCTCCCTCTAACATCAGATAGAGTCTATAGGAGGGGCGAGAAATTGCACAGAACTGTGATTGAGGGCGACGCATCTGCAATGTAGCCGTGATAATATTTCCAGCCCTTTTCTGATCAAAAGCGTGCATTTCCACGCAGGTATCCGGCAAATGCCCCATGACCAAAATCTCCACAGCAACCGTATCGGTTTCCAAGTGAAGCAGATCAGGTCGAACCACAACACGTTCAAAGGTCACCGGAAAATACCTGAATGTATGTTCCCCGTCAGGAATGTCAATCGTGAGCGTGCGATACCCGTCTGGCGGGGAGGCTTCGTAACGATGCCCAAACCGCAGGTCTGGATCTGCAGGCGGTGCGGTGTTGGATCCGCTGCAAGCCGTCACACACGCTAAAAGGAGCGCCGTGAGGGATGCAACTCCCGCCTTCATGAATGCAGTAAACCTACAGGCTTCCCATCCACCTTTTCCACCGGCGCATCACTCCAGAGCCGCTCAAGATCATAGAATTCACGCCGATCCGGCGTGAATATGTGAACGACGAGATCCACATAATCCATTAGCACCCACTGACGGTGCTCTGTGCCTTCAATATGCCAGGGGGCTTCCTGACATTCACTCTTGAGCCGTTTTTCAACTGCCTCTGCAATTGCCCGAACCTGGACATCTGAGGTGCCACAGCACAGAATAAAATAATCGGATACCCCACTGGCCTCACGCATGTCCATAATGACCACATCCGATCCCTTCTTTTCCTGTATTGCAGTCAATGCTTCGTGAGCAAGAACCCGTACAGGAGTTGGGCTTGACCGCTTCCTGTCCGGTGTGGTAGAGGGAGCGTATCGCGGAGAATCAGTTACCATGATCTGCATCTTGTGTGGGAGAACTGCTTTGGAGATTGATGAACGGAGGGATCACCCCGTAATCCTTCCCAAGAATGATGGAAACATCCAGATGAAATTCACTGCGCACATCCTGCTGAATCCGGTCGGGAGGCAGCCCCAGAGAGGCCGCGACCTCCTGGGCGATTTCCAGATTTCCAATCCGATCTACAATGATCGTCTGCTCTACATCAAAGGACGGGTGATTGCCTACACCCACCACATCATATCCCTTTGAGCGCAGATAGGTCCGCATTCGTTCGGCTACACCGCGGACCCCCACCCCATTACGGATTTCAACCTGGTAAATATCCGTCGCCCTCGGAGTTTCAACCGTAACAGACTTAATGGACGAAGCGATCTGAACGGGAAAGAACACATCCTTTACGAGCGGAATATTCAGTAGCAGAGACCCCACCAGGACCGCAACAACAAGCCCCAGCAAAGCCGAGAAAACATCCAGACCAAATACCTTCAGTCGGTTCATGCACACTCAATCTGTGTGACACTAAAACCAGAAACCTCTTCCAGAATACCCAATGTGTCTTCGGTTATACCCGTAGCCATAAGGTCTATATCCCATCATCCCGGGATATGCATAAGGATCCTGTCTGACCTGAAAATGGAACTGCACATTTTTAGACGGTTTCCAGGCTACTTCCGCATTGCGCAAGAAAACCTTCGGGTGCTGCTGTCCAAATCCAGACTCCCGGGCAATCTGGTTCTGAGGGGAATAGGCAACTGCAACGTCCATCCGCGCGGACAATTTAGGGCTAAACTGCCAGGCCATGGTGTTGGTATACATGCCCATTGAATACCCATTGCCGCCAAAAGAACCGGCCGTCATTTCAAAACTATGGCTCATTTGAAAGACACTGGGGTTAAAGACCCTGTTCAACAGTGCACCGACCTTGTTCGATGGACTATACAATCTGGTTTGCGGATACGCATTGGGAACCGTTTCCCGAAACTGCGCATCCGCGGGTGTAGCAAGAATCGCTATAAAAGCAATGAGTAGCAAATTTCTACAGATCATCAAAACATATCCTTGTTTAGGAAAGATAATGCGAACTCCGCAAACTATCAATACCTTTTGATTTTATTTTGGTTCCTTTTTGCACCGATTACGTAAAGTCCTCGCATACCACATACCCCCATGAAACCTGCATCACCACGAAAAGCAGTTTCGGAAGAAGATCTTGAACCCTTCAGGGAGCAGATTGATGAGATTGATCAGAAGCTTGTACAGCTTTTGAACGAGCGCTCAAGTCTGGCGAACAATATTGGGCATATCAAGCAGCAGTTGGGACTCCCCATCTATATGCCTGCCCGGGAAAAGCAAATCCTGAAAAATGTCATGCGTATGAATCCGGGTCCACTCTCCGCAAAGGCCATGCGGCGGCTCTTTGAGCGTATCATTGATGAGACGCGTGCACTTGAACGACAGAAATATCAGTCTGACTAGAACGTAACCATGTACAGGATTCTGTTTTTTGTACTGAGCATGGGGATTCTGCTTGGGACGGGAGCGACCTGGCTGTTATGGTCCCCGAATACGCTCTCTTTTGAGGGGAACAGGGCTCTGCACATTCCACGGGGAAGCACCTTCAGCAGCGTTGTGGATTCACTTCAAAACCGGCAACTGCTCCAGCGCATATGGACGTTTCGTTTAGTCGGCCAGGCAACCGGCTGGAAGGATCAAATGAAGGCCGGCCACTATGTTTTTTCTTCCGGGGCCTCAAATGTCCATCTGCTGCAGACCCTTCGGAAGGGGTTACAAACTCCGGTATCTGTACGAATTCCTGCCGGATCCCGCCGTGACTGGATCGCCCGCGGTGCAGCGACCAACATGGCGTTTACGGCAGATGACTTTCTTACTTCACTCCGTGACTCTGCGCTGGCATCCGAACTTTCGACGGACACGCTCCACTTATTCAGTTATATGCTCCCCGAAACATACCAATTCTACTGGCTCACCGAAGCAGATGATGTTGTTCGGCATATTAAAAAGGAGTTTGACCAATTCTTTGAACGTGAATTAGCCTCTGAAGCCAGTGATCGAAATCTTACCCATGATCAGGTGGTAAGTCTGGCGGCAATTGTGGAATGGGAGACAAACGTAGATGCTGAAAAATCCCGTGTGGCCGGCGTATACCTGAATCGTCTGCAAAAACGCTGGCCTTTGCAGGCGGACCCGACCGTGCAGTATGCACTGATTGAATTGGAGGGGAATCGGCGCCGGCTCTTCTATCGTGACTACCGTATTCGCCACCCGTACAACACCTACCTGTACCGTGGGCTCCCCCCCGGCCCCATCACCAATCCCTCGCCATCCTCGCTCCGGGCCACTGCTGCTGCCGAAGATCATGATTTTATGTTTTTTGTAGCCAGTCCTGATGGGGGGCATTCATTTAATGTCGACCTGCAGGGACACAACCGGGACGCAGCAAAACTGAGACGTTATCTGGCAGAACGTAGACGCAGACAGACCAGTGCAGGACGTTAATTCTCTTGAATTCGGCTTTGCATATCAATCTCTGCATTCTGACTCCCAAATTCTCTACCATCGTACCCCTTTGCGATTCCCTTACTGGAAAAATCAATGCTGCCATCCGCTTTGAGTACCAAGATAATTCCTGGAGTACTAATGGACATAACTTCCGGCGTTTATATCAATTGATGTTCCTGTAGCGTGATCTGCCAGTCCACTTGCCAGGAGGGTTACCATCGGGGCAATATCCTCTGGTTCAGTCAACTGATCCAGTGCAAGATCTCCCAGAATGAACGTCTCGCCGTAGGAATTCACGGCATCTTGTGCCATATCTGTACGGACAAAGCCAGGTGCAACAACGAAGGCCTTAATCCCATCTTTGCCATAAGCACGGGCAATGCTGCGTGTCAACGAAACAACTGCCCCCTTCGACGCTGCGTAACTCATGTACTCGGCGGTATCTCCACGGAAAGCCGCCCTTGATGCAATGTTGATAATATGCCCTCCCCCCTGTTCCTGAAACTGGCGGATTGCCAAACGACACAGGAGGGCAGTCGCCCGGGCATTCACCGCCATCGTTTGTTCCCATACACGAATCCACTTGCCGGTGGAATCGGAGGAACTGACGAGTTGTGCAATGCCTGCATTGTTAATCAGGATATCCAGCCGCCCATATGCCTTGATCACCTCTTGAAAAAGTCCTTCACATGCTTCAATCTGTGCCAGATCCGCCTGGAACACTGCCGCCTGATTGCCCAGACTGGAAGCGACTGCCTCAGCGTATGCGACATTCCTGTTATAATGTACGGCAACCGTTGCCCCTGCATCTGCAAAGCTTTTTGCAACTGCTTTTCCAATGCCACGGCTGGCACCGGTCACTAATGCCACCTTATCTGCGAGCTCTATTTTCATTCAATCAGGGAAACTGTCCAACGACCACTGTCTCGCAGCCCGGGGATAAAGTCCGGAAAAAATCTGAACAACGCTTTTCGGGTTGATTTTTGAGGATTAGACTGCTCAAAATAGTCATAGAAGAGATTTTTTGGCCTTTAGAGTCTCAAAAATGCGAAAAATAGATAGTTTGGCCATCTATGACACGCAGTTGTACTGCCTAACTCTGTGATCATACTTTATCCACGGGCTGCTGTCTTGTCTAGTGTCAGGCTGAAAACTACGTGTTTTTTTACGAACGAATTTTTTGCAGATTTCGGATTCAATTTCCCGATGATTTTTGTCGATTTGCGGCCCAGCGTGGGTTGGCGAGTCTAAAAATCGGGAGATTTGGCCTCTTCAAGAGCAGGAAAAAGGGACATTACGACCATTTTCACTACAATTGGACACACATCGGGCCCTCCGGTCAATGGAGTCCGATCCGCATTTTAAGGATTGCAGTGGGAGCCGCTTACGCTGCCTTCCGCAACTGTTCCCGATCCTGCGCCATCGGGAACGTGTAAATCCATCACCATACGGAAGATCTCAGCATTTGAACCCATATGAGCACTGTGGACTATATTGATGGTCGTTTTCCCTGCCGGGGATTTTCTCTTGTGTGGAGTGGGAGAGGCGGAAACCCTGGTAACCGAAACGGTGGTACTCATATCATTGGGGCTTTGTACTATCGTTGACTTCTGATCATCATCACTGTCATGACGCACCTTGGGGCCATCATGTCACGGGTGTTAATCTGACCCTGCATTTAATATGCCAAATTTTGAGTTAGGTGATATTCTCAGACAGATCTTCAAGTTAGGCGTTCAACATGTATAGACAGTGCAACACATATTTTGGAACCACAAACAAATGAAGATATCTAGAGATCGGATAAACATTCTTGGGCCTTATTGATCGCCGAAAACCTGTAGAGGCGGCATTAGCGGTCAGTGTTCGGGGTTACGACTGGCCGTACGCAAAGATTATTGATCTCCCTGTTCTCTACGCAGACCGAACTGCTTTCTGCTTCGGCCGTCGCCATATAGGCACACTGGAACATGGCTCACCAAACATAACCTTCCGGGCCACCTTCTGCAGTTCCCTCATCGCCCGGGCATAAGCACTTTCCGGAACGATCCCCGATCCGCAACCCTTCACAACCACAATTCGATCCGAAAATTTTGTCCAGTCTTCCTGCTCTAATGCCAGTATAAACTGCTCCCGGATCACATCAACCCGCCTGCCCATTGTAACACTCTGTGCATGATCGAGCCTGGATGCAACCAGCATATACGCCCACATCGGCACCAGCGCATCGGTACTGCAAAAAAGTGCTGCATGGATCCCCTTGAACCCCTGCCAGTCGTATGCGGCAACCTGATTACGGAACGGCTTCTCCCGCAAAAGAAATCCTCCGTCCAGAAACGTGGACAGATCCAATTCCCTGATGTCATGTCCTGCCCAGAGCGACTCCAGATCATACACTTCGATCCCGCTCTGGGCAACGCGATTAGCTATTTCCATCTAAGTCATGCAGCCTTGTTGTAGAGTCCGTCCAAAGCCTTCCTAAGTAATTCCGAGGCCTCAAGAACCTCCCCTTCCGTTGTCGGACGGCCCAAACTGATTCGCAGAGTCTGTGCGGCAACATCATTATGAATCCCCATTGCAGAGAGCACCGCACTAGGGGTGCGCTTGCCGGATCCACAGGCACTTCCAGTCCCTACTGCCAGCGTGCGAATGGCCAGGAGGAGTCTTTCCAGATTCAAGCCGGGAAACGATATGCTACTTGTCTGGGGGAGCCGATTGGCACCTGCACTATTAATCTGGATTTCCAATCCTGCCCTCAAAAGGGCCTGTTCCAGCCTGTCACGTAAATCGGAGAGGCGCTTTGCATCTTGTGCCTGTTCCAGTTCTGCCAGCCGGAACGACTCTCCCATGCCAACAATTCCCGGAACATTGTGTGTACCACTGCGCTTCCCCTGTTCCTGCCCGCCGCCATCAATGAGTGGAGCACATCGTATCCGGCTGCGCACAAACATCGCTCCCACTCCCTTGGGGCCATACACCTTATGTGCGCAGCAAACTAGAATATCCACATCCTCAACAGATATGGGAATTTTCCCGACTGCCTGTGTTGCATCGGTCATAAACGGGATACCACGGCCGCGCACCAGTTCTGCAATTTCAGCAATCGGCTGGATCACCCCGGTCTCATTATTGGCCCACATCACACAAACCAGAACCGTCCGGTCCGTAAGGCTGTCACGTAAACGGTCAAGATCTACGAGTCCATCTTCGTTGACGGGGACATACGTGATTTCCCATCCACGCTGTTCAAGGTACCGGCAGACATGGGACACTGCATGGTGCTCTGTTCGGACGGTGACCATGTGCTTCCCCTTGTGGGAAGATACTTCGGCTACGCCTTTAATCGCCGAATTAATCCCCTCCGTTGCCCCGCTGGTGAAGATGATTTCGCCTGGTCTGGATGCACCCAGACACTGCGCCACCTGCAGGCGTGCCTTCTCTACGGCAGTATTTGCCGCCCACCCGTACATATGCGCCTGACTAGAGGGGTTGCCATAATGCTCCGTAAAGTATGGCAACATCTTCTGCATGACGCGAGGGTCAACCGGCGTCGTTGCATTATAATCCAAATAGATTGCTGCAGACATGGCGCAAAAATCACCCGGGTGCTACCCTCATTCGGAAGATGATGTTCCAAAACACCGGAATTCCCCCTGCAGGCAACCCGCACGGGGTACTCCAAGTAGAATGTTTTTCTGCCGCGTTCGTCTAGGGGTCCAGGACGCCGGCCTCTCACGCCGGTAACACGGGTTCAAATCCCGTACGCGGTACCCTTACTTCTTTCTGGGAAGTACCTGCGGCTCCAGTACCCGGTCAATCAGACCATACTCTTTGGCTTCCTGGGAACTGAGCCAATAGTCCCGGTCTGCATCCTTTGTAATTGTGTCTGTATCCTGTTCTGTATGGCGTGCAAGAATTTCATACAGGCGTTGTTTCAGCCATAAAATTTCCCGTGCCTGTATTTCTATATCCGATGCCTGTCCCTGAGCTCCGCCCAGAGGCTGATGTAGCATGATGCGGGAATTCGGGAGTGCAGCTCGATGCTCTTTCGTTCCCGAAGCTAACAGCACAGATCCCAGAGATGCCGCCAGGCCGACACAAATGGTTGCGACCGGGCAGGAAACGTACTGGATCGTATCATAAACGCCGAGTCCGCTATACACCATTCCACCCGGTGAATTGATGTAGATATTGATGTCCCGCTCCGGATCTTCACTGGTCAGATAAAGCAGCTGGGCAACGGCCAGATTGGCCACGACATCATTGATCGGCGTACCCAGAATAATGATACGCTCCTTTAGCAGGCGGCTAAATATATCATAGGCCCGCTCTCCACGGGAGGTCTGCTCCACCACCATTGGAACCAGATTCCCAATGGGCTGATCTCCAAGCCCCTTGGTGTAAATACTCGCCGGTATCTGGAGGCTTTTCGAAAACTTGACAAAATCATCTACCATCTAATCAACGTAATCTGTTGGGGGTTATCGTTCGTTACTGGAGGTTCTGTTTTGCTACGATATGCATCATCATCTGTTCGCTAGCGGGGACCTCCTTGACTTCGAACTGATCTACTAATCTCGACATAATTTCCACTTCATAGCTGCTTTCCATGTCTGCGTCTATACTCAAAGCATCCGTGCCGGGAGAATCCCATAATGTGGTTTTCAGTTCTTCGGACAGGGTGCGCAGCAATAATATCCAGCGCATATCCCTCCTCAGCCTATCCGTAGTCTCCAGTGCTTCTGCGGCTGCATGTAATTCATCAGACATTAAGGATTTAGCTTGTTCCATAAACCCTTCTGGAATCGTAAAGGGATGTAACGCCACCATCCGTTCCTTAACCATTGCCTCTACTAATTCCTCGCTAAATTCTCCGAGAATATTCTCAAGATATTCCTGTGCCCACTCGTCTAATTCCTCGGGAGAATCCACGGAATGATCGCTGATCTTCGCTGCCCACTCATCGTCAATTTCCGGCCATTCATATCGCTCTGCCGCTAAAATCTCGATCCGTAGATCTGAATCCATCGAATTGAGCCGAACCAGATTTGATGGATCGTCATCCTGGTTCAAGACAATTTGATCGCCAACGGAATGTCCTTCAAACATATCCTCCAGTTCATAAGCCTCATCGCTGATAAGGATTGCTTCACCAAAATTGTATTCCTTAACATCTTCCGATCTTCCCCCAATAAGAACAAAGCCTGTATCAGGATCAATATTTTCCGACTTGTAGGTCACTTTGTCAAACATACCTACATTCAGTTCCCCGATTCTTTCATCTTCCTGAAGTGGTCTAGTGGGCAGGTGAGGAATCATGTGAATCCTTTTCACATACTCAATCAGTTTGTTGCTTACACTGGACACAGGAACTTCAACCACCTGCCCTGCAAGATCCTTCAATTCAAGTTTGGGGAGTACATAAAACTCGATCTGAACCTGCAGATCTCCACCTAACTTGTAGTTACACTGAATCTCCCTCGGTTTTCCAATTGTACGATACTCACGATTCTGCGCCACCATATCATCGTACACTTCTTCCACCAGATTCTGAACGATGATATCTTTAATTTCGCTCGCACAGATGCGGCGAATCATCTTCATCGGAACATGGCCGGGGCGAAATCCACGCCGTACGGTCAATTTCTGCTGTTTTTTTTCGGCCAGCCGCACATCTGTCTCCAGATCCGAGGCATCTGCCGTGATTTCCAGGACACGAACCATGTCGCCCGTCTCACGCACATGAGTTTCCATTACACTGAAGTGTGGTATTATTGATCAAATTACGCAAACGCACTGAAACGCACGACCTATGCCGAATGTCCCAAAAAACTTCACTGGCGGAATAATTTCTGAAACTCCGGTGGGCCCCTTAACCCTCATTTTCTCACCTCTGGGATTGACGAATATCCAATTTGGGAGTCGATCCGAAGACTACGAACCTGCAGGCACTCTCTTTGAAACCGCTGCACAGGAACTTGCTGCCTACTTCGCTGGAGAACGGCCCCGCTTTTCTGTACCGCTTGCCCCCTCCGGAACGGCATTCCAAAAACGAGTCTGGGCCTTGCTGCCGGACATTCCCTACGGGGAAACCCGTTCCTACGGACAACTTGCCCGATTGCTCGGCGATAGCCGTCTGGCACGCGCTGTCGGACATGCAAATGGATCCAATCCAATTCCCATCATCTATCCCTGTCACCGGGTTATGGGGGCGAACGGTCAATTGACCGGATACAGCGGCGGGCTTCACCGTAAGGAGTTGCTCCTTCATCTAGAGGCCGGAAATACACAGGCAGATCTGTTCAGCCGCTGCGAAGATACCCCACGAGCGTCTTGAGTGACGGCTTCTTGCCGTACATCAGCAGGCTTGCCCGATAGATTCGTGCACTGACCCAGATTGATGTCAGGAATGACCCCAAAAGTAGTCCATAGGACAAGATAATCTGCCAAACAGGTGCTGCTCCAATTGCAATACGTGTAATCATTGGAACCGAAGAGGTGAGAGGGAAGAGCGACAATCCTACGGCAAGCGGACCATTCGGTGCTATCATAATCGGTCCCATGAATATGATTGAGATAATAATTGGCATCATCAGCGGCAGGAGCAGTCCCTGCGATTCCTGTGGCGAGTCAACCATCGTCCCCACCGCCGCAAACAACCCGCCATAGAGTAGATATCCACCGACAAAGTAAAGAATAAACCAGATGAACAGGCCTGGCGAAATGCCCGGCAGGACAATCTCCGCCGCTGCCAGTATTTCCTGATTGGTTGCGGATGCAGGCAGATCATACGCTGCAGGATCCATGAACAGCCCAATCACGGGGGAAGCCAGTACCGTGCCCCCGACGATCATAATACCCCAGACGGCCATCTGCGCAAACCCGACCAATCCGATCCCCAGCACCTTCCCCATCAGCAGTTCAAACGGGCGGACCGAGGATACCAGCACCTCAACCACCCGCGTGGTTCGTTCCTCCATGGCTGCATACATGATCAGGGTTCCGTAGATAAGAATCCCCATATACATTAATGTCCCAAGGATCAGGCCGAGGATATAATATCCTTCCTCCGCCTCTACCTCTTCGCCGGTTTCCTCTTCTGCATCATTGGTCAATATTTCCAGAAAAACGGATTGATCCAGAATTGCCCGCACATTGGCGGAAATATTATTTTCAGCAAGAAGGTAATCTTTCAGCGCCCACTCAATGGTTTCCGAAAGAGTCCACTGAACTCTGCGTGCATCCCCGTCCACAGAATACAGGATCGGCGGCTCATTGGCGGTAATCATCTCTGCAGGGATCCGAACATATGCGTCAACATCTCCGCTGGTCATCTGATTATCAAGCGAGTCTGGCATAATCAGCACCAGGGCTGCATTCTCGCCTGCACCTCGATCAATGATCCTGCCTCCTAAAACTCCTGTCTCATCAACAATCCCGATCCGAAGCATTCCGGTCGCCCCAAACGTTCCAACGAAATCATCCTCAAGCGTGGAGAGCGAGATCATGATCGTTACCGCAAAAAAACCCACAAGCAGCAATGGTCCCAGCAAGGTGGTCACGATGAAGGTTTTTGAAGTTACCCGGCGCATAAACTCGCTCCGAGTAACCACCATAATCTTGCGTCTCATGCCTCGTCTCCGACGGTTTGAATGAATATTTCGTTCAGCGACGGCTGAAGCATCTCAAAATGATACAGTTCAAGACCCGGAATCGACAGTATGCGGTCAAGCAGCGCCCGGGGATTGCAATCTTCGGAGATCTGCAAGACGCATCCGTCCTCTCTCCATTCCAGTATCCGCACTTCGCCGGATTCCTGCATGGCGCTCAGAAACGGCACATCTCCTTCATATTCCAGCACCAGTTTGTCACGCTTGAAGCTTTTTTTGATTTCCCTTAAATCGCCACCGAGCAAAAACCGTCCATTTGCGATCAGGCAAATATCATCGCACAGCTGCTCAACCTGCTCCATGCGATGGCTTGCAAATAGGATGATTCGGCCATCCTGCTTCATCTCTGCAATAATTTCCTGCAGCAGTTCACTATTGACGGGATCCAGTCCGCTGAAGGGTTCATCCAGAATAATTAATTGAGGATCTGCCAGCACAGTCGCAATGAACTGTACTTTCTGCTGCATCCCTTTGGACAGGTCATGGGCTTTCCGGGCCCCCCATTTTGTTAATCCGAGACGATCCAGCCAATACTCAACTTTCCCTGCGGATTCTTGCGCCCCCAGCCCTTTGAGTGCACCCAGATAACGCAGTTGGTCGGTCACCTTGAGTTTTTTGTACAGCCCCCGTTCTTCCGGGAGATATCCCATTTTCTCCTGACTCCATTGCCCTACGTTACGTCCATCAAGTGCAACCGTCCCTTCATCCGGGGTAAGGATATTGGCGATCATACGGATAGTCGTGGTCTTTCCGGCCCCATTTGGGCCCAGAAGTCCAAGAATCCGTCCTGAAGTGGCGGTAAACGAAATATCCCGTGCGGCAGTAACGTTGCCGAAACGCTTGGTCACTCCCTGAAGGGTCAAAGAATTCATGGATACAACTCACCCATGCAAGCACAAAGCCAAAGGAATTTTGTACCTGGCGGAAACACGAAAAACTAATTAACTCAAACGAACCTTCTAAAAACGGACCAGTTTCTAAAGTGCGGCTTCCTTGAGCGGAACGAGGTAACGCTCATGGATTACATCCTCATGTATGCGGGCGCTTCCGGTACCGCGAAAATCAACCGATACAAGGCCTTTCGTCACATTTTGGACCTCCCCGATTCCATACGAAGCTGGAAGGGGGCCATAGTAGACAAGCTGACCTTTTTCTAAAGCGGGTTTCGACCGACTTTTCCAGTGGAAGACCTGAACGACCGGCAGTCGCTCCAACTGATACTCATTTTTTCTCTTACGTTTTTTCGGCACGTGTCCGTAAAATTTTAATTGTAACGCGCCGCTAACGCAGACGAATGAGCAATGTTCAGAATAAACGCGACAAATTCAATTTATCCTGAAAAAACTTGATTTTTCCTGCCTATTCAAGTGATTTATGGGGGATCCATCAAGGAATGTTGGAATTTGTGCGGGCATGATTGATCCTCCATGGCTGTGTTTGATATCAGAGAATCTGCAGCGACCGAAAGGATGGGGCTGCTGAAATTCATGGAGACTCCTGATGCCGCATACTTCGATCACAACTGTTCCGGGCCGCCTTCCGTCATTCCATGACTGAACATCCAGAGGAGATGACCATCATGGGCTCCCACGGTCAGAGGGAACGATTTCCAGATTTGGAAGAATTTCCCCGTGCAACCGGACAACGAGATCCCGTGATACCGTAAGATCTGCTTCTACTCGCAAATTCGACATTGTAGTGGAATTTAGACTATGGCAACCTACCATTTCCACATCATTGCTGAGAATAATGATGGTTTTGGCGTTCCTTCTGATGTAGCCGGTGCGACGGCAGATACCCCTGGTGTTGTGACCGAGTTACGTGCAATGGCTTCCATGAAACAATTTTGCACACAGCACCCCGCAAGTGCTATCCGTCACGATCCCCCCATTCCCATAGGACAGATTGCAAAACGATTCCTCCATATCTCGGAGAAACCCCGAAAAGACAGTCGCATAATTCATCCATCACCTCAGACTAACCCGAATAACCTACCTCCATACCCTATCCTCATTCACCTACAAATCATAAAATGGGAATTCAGTCTGAGGGTCTATCAGGCGGGATACTCGGACTAGCCTGAATTACCGGGGGAATCTAGGATAAGCCCGGTCTTCCAGAAAATCCATCAAACCGTACCTCCAGCGCCTATTTTCTGAAGATATTCATAATTTTATCTGAAATTATGAATACACCGTCACTGCCATAGAAGTATTTTCTCCTTTTTCCCAGTGTCGGCTCTCTCCCGACTCATCTCCATTGATTTTCCCGCATTACCCCCTCTGTAGTGCATTTTTTCTCCCTAAATCTAAATTTTTTCTTTTTTCCCGTCCATATGCATTCGATTCCCTGCATTTTATTTTTGTATTTATTATATTGGCTATCATTTCATATTTCATAATTTATTATGAGCCGCCGCTCCGAATTCTTTGCCCAGCCCAACGGGGTCCCCATGCGTCGCTACGAAGCCCTCCGTGCCTATGAACACGAGGGCGTTTCCATTGAAGAAGCCGCCGAGATTGGTGGATATACCCCCGGATCCTTCCGAAACCTCCTCACGAGTTTCCGAAAAAACCGCTCCGTACTCTTCTTTTGGCCGGAACCCAGGAAAGCCGCTCCCACCGACAAGCCCCCCAATCCCAGGCCTGCCCGCATTCTTGCTCTGCGAAAGCAAGAGAACCGCTCTATTCAGGAAATTCAGGCGGCCCTGAAACAGGAAGGCATTCCTGCCAGTGTGGGCTATATCCAGAAGATCTTTAAACAGCACCGCATTCCACGCCTTGCCCGGCGCTCTGCCGAGCAACGCTCCCCCCGTGTCATTCCCGCGGATCGTAGGAAACTGGATCTCCGCGAACGGACGTTTGATACCGAGTATGCAGGCCTGTTTTTATTTGCCTTTGATTTGGCACAGATGGATCTGAAAACTATGCTGGATCAAGTCCAAATGCCCGGTACCAGTAAGGTCCCTGCCGTGTGTGCGGTGCTCTCGCTCCTTGCACTGAAGCTGTATGGGATCGGCCGTCCCTCCCAGGTTATGGCTGAATCCTTGGATGAAGGGCTTGCACTGTTTACCGGACTCAATGCCATTCCCAAACGCACCACACTCACCGAATACTCCATCCTGGTGGATCCTACGTTTGCAGGACCGCTTATGCACCGGTGGTATCATGCGGCCGCAAACATTGCGAATGTGGTCGGCAAGGGAAATTCTATTGATCTGGATTTCCATACCATTCCCTACCATGGCGATCAGGCCTTGCTGGAGAAACATTTTGTCTCCAAGCGAAGCCGACGGCAACGGGGAATCCTCACTGTATTAGCACGGGATGCCGATTCGCACGTCTTCTGTTATGCCGACACAACCGTCCGAAAGCAAATCCAGAACGATGCCATTCTGGAATTTGTTAAGGACTGGAAAGCCCGAACGGGAACGGTTCCAAAAGAACTCGTCTTTGATAGCCGGTTTACCATCTATGCGAATTTGGCAAAATTGAACCAAATGGGGATTCCGTTTATCACGTTGCGCCGCCGCCATGCTTCCCTGATCCGGCGCATTCATACGCTGGACAAGTCGGCCTGGAAAAAAGTCCGACTCAACAACATTGGACGCAAGTATCGTAATCCCAGTGTGGTGGATGAAACCGCACATCTACGGGATTATCCCGATCCAATCCGACAACTCCTGGTCAAGAATTTAGGCCATGATAAACCAACGGTACTGATCACCAATCAGATGGAACGTGCTCCCAGGGAACTCATTGATCGCTATGCTCGGCGCATGGTCATTGAGAATATCATCAGTGATGCCATCAACTTCTTCCACATGGATTCCTTGAGTTCGGTCGTTCCGATGCGCATCAATGTCGATGTGCAGTTAACTGTCATGGCCAGCGTACTCTATCGACTCCTGGGAGAACGGGTTGGCAAACCCTATGCTAACGCCGAAGCACAGACCATCTTCCGGCATCTGGTAAGGCACCTCGGTAAAGTCACCATTACCAAAGATGAAATTATCGTTCAATTACGAGCACGCGCGAATGACAATTACCTCATCGCAGCGGGATACCCTGAATTACGTCAGAAAATCCCCTGGCTCGACAATAAAACCCTGCGGGTAAAACTGGAAAGACACCCCTGATATTCATATAGCAAAATCAACGCGGGAATTCAGGCTAGAAGAGAGGGTATTGGGTGGATCCCGCTGGATAAAGTAATTGTCTATGAACCAGCGGCGCATGGACGGGATCAGAATCACATAGCTGTCGCCCTGCAGATCGAATATCCCATTCCCCAGAGCCAAGGCGAATACCTCCTCGGTTTTCTCCGCGCTGAATTCTTCTTGCAGGGATGCGATGACCATGTCTTTATAGATGGTCCCATCCGTCTCAACATTAGCCATTGCTCTTACAATGCACTGGCGCTCTCGCCTCATAATCCCGTCCGCTCTGGATTTATAAAATTTTATTCGTTTCATCTCCCCTATTCCGAGCACCACCTGCAACTTCTCTGGGGTCAACTCCCGCCCCGTTGCCCGCAGGTGAATGGCAGCAGACTCGGCATAGGCGGCCACATGCTGCGGCCAGACATGCGTCTTCTGCATAATCGCATCAATCCATGGCGTGGGATCGCCCTTCGCCCGCCCCTCCAGCTTGAGCCAGCCCTTGATGACCTTCCGCTCCGCTTCCGGCTTTAACGGGCCCAACTCCACATAGCAGTTGTCCCTGAATCTGGACACGCCCATGTCTTTGAAGGCTCGCTTCGTTGCACTCAAGCCGGCGACGGCCGGCATCACGGGGCACCCCGCAATCTTTCCATTATGGATCGCATCGAGATGGATACTGACCCGATGTGCATGGTGCGGCGGCGTGTACTTCCCCAGACGCTGCGCTTCGTCCAGAAGAAGCAGTAGTTTCACCTTCCCGCTCTTTAGCACCTCCAGTGTGCTGCGGGGGACGGGGGTACTCTTTCTTTCATAACTCCCCCAAAAAACTTGCTCTGCCCGCGCCCGGAATGCCTACTTCCCCCTCCATGGACGCGCTCCATGCACCCTCTATCTGGCCTGCTTCCTTACTTCGCCCTAACGCCTGTAGAAGCGTGGTCGCGTCCCAGAGGGCATCCAGTGTGATGCCTACGACCTTCCACTTCTGCCCTTCCGCCAGTTCCCCACATTTATAGAGCAGCGCACTCTTGCCCGCACCGGGCGCGGCCTGGATCAGGATGGTGGTTCCTTTTTTTTGGATCCTTCTCCGTCCGCTTCAGGCGGCGCTGGAAACTATCCAGGATTCCCTTCCGGCCGTGGAAGTACTTCGCTTCGCCCCGGTCTTCTAGATTCGGGTTGATGTGTGCGAAATCACTCATGAGGCATAGTTGCACCTATCCTTAGGACGGGAATGATTTTGGGGGCAATTTGTTCCAAAGGAAAAGGAAGAACAGATGCGGGAAAGCCTCCTGATTGTGCATAGACTTCCGTTTTTTATGCCGAAAATCGCCGAAAAACAGGATCAGGTAATTCCATTTATCGTCCAACATCCCCGGCGAGTTTACAACCCCCTGCTCATGCTGTTTCTCCAATTTCCTGGCTAAAAACAAAAGCCTCCGAATTGAGTTCGCATGAAAGTCACCTGCAAGTTTACCGATGGGAATCCAGGGCTAAGGGGTAAACCGGGCTCGCCCGTTTAATCCTCAATCACACGATCCGGGTTTGCTCTGACAAATGCAGCCCACCCGCTGTAGTGAGGCTGACCGGGCTTTTTTCCCGTCAGTTCTCTTTCCTTGTGGCAAAATGCGACGGCCAAGGCATCGGATGCATCATGGGGAATTCCCTCACTCTCCCCTTCAAATTTCAGTAAAGTAGACACCATATAGGCGACCTGCTCTTTGCTTGCATTTCCATTCCCGGTAACCGCCCGCTTCACCATTTTGGGCGTGTACTGCGCCACAGATAAACCCTGATTGAGAATTGCAAGCATCGCCGCCGCCTGAGCACGTCCAAGTTTGAGCATCGCCTGCGGGTTACTGCCGTAGACCGGCATTTCAACTGCGCAACTATTCGGCTTCAACTGTGCTACAAGTTTGCTTACCTCACGATAGATCGTCTGGATGCGGAGCATATGATCCCCCGTAAGTGCGACAACCCCATACCCGTGTACCCGGTTATCCGTATCAATAATACCGTAGCCGGTCTGGGATGAGCCGGGATCAATGCCTAAGATGCGCATTACATCTCTAGATTCGTAAAAACCTCCTGTACATCCTGCAAATCTTCCAGCCTTGCCACTAGTGCCTCTGTCTGGCGGACCTGATCCGATGATTTTTGAACGGTCGTCATTGGAGCACGCACAAGGCGAGATTCCTCAATTTTAACTCCAGCATCAGAAATTTTAGTCTGAACGGTTTCAAAAACTTCCACAGGTGTAATCACCACGAATGTATCCTCATCCTCTTCTATGTCCTCTGCCCCACTGTCAACGGCCAATTCGAAGAGTTCCAGTTCATCTATGGAATCTGAACGAATCTGAATCAGTCCTTTCCGGTCAAATAAGTATGCAACACTTCCCGATTTAGCCAGATTGCCACCACTTTTGGAGAACACACTGCGCACATCGGCAACCGTCCGGTTTGTATTATCGGTCAGCGCATCCACCATAATGGCAACACCGTGTGCGCTGTACCCTTCATACGTACACTCTTTGTAGTCTTGCCCCTCAATCTCTCCCGCTCCCCGCTTGATTGCGCGTTCAATATTTTCCTTGGGCATGTTCTTGGCCTTGGCTTTCTGGATCGTCAACGCCAACCGGGCATTCATGTCTGGATCCTTGCCTCCCTCACGGGCCGCAACCATAATGTCACGCGTTATCACAGCCCACACCTTTGAGCGGCGACTGTCGGTGACCGCTTTCTGCCTCTTTACTTTTGACCATTTATTGTGTCCAGCCATCTGCTAACGCGACAGATAAAGATTTCTCATTTCGTAGGGACGTTTGAAATGCTTATCGGTAAGTGCATCTACAAAAGCGATGGTTTCACCGGTGGACTTCATTTCCGGCCCTAGTTCTTTGCGTACCTCGGGGAACTTGGACCAGGAAAATACAGGTTCTTTGATTGCATACCCCTTTAATTTGGAATCCAGCAGTCCCTGACTCCGAAACTCTTCCAGCCTAGTTCCCAGAATTACCTTACTGGCAATCCGGGCAACCGGGATCCCGGGTGCCTTTGCGACAAACGGGACTGTGCGAGATGCACGGGGGTTTGCCTCAATTACGTACACGGACTCATCCTGCACGACCATCTGCACATTCATTAACCCTAGGACTTCCAGGCGATTTGCAATTGTGATCGTGTACTTCCTGATCTCTTCGAGAACGGACGCACTCAGAGAATGAGGCGGCAAGACCGCCGTTGAGTCGCCTGAATGCACTCCAGCGGGCTCAATGTGCTGCATGATACCTGTAATCCACACATCCCCATCCGCATCCCGTACAGCATCCACATCAATTTCAATCCCGTTATTCAGGAACAGATCAAGTAAAATTTCATTGTCAGGCAGCAATTTATAGATGTCGGTAACGTACCGCTCCACCTCTTCCTTGTTAATGGCAATCCGCATCCCCTGTCCACCTAAGACATAACTGGGGCGAACCAAAATGGGATATCCGATAGATTCGGCAACACGCACCGCTTCATACACGGTCCGCGCCATTCCATATGGAGGAAATGGAATGTTCAGTTCCTTCAGGATGTCGGAAAACTTACCCCGATTTTCTGCCAGATCCATTCGGTCATAGGGCGTACCGAAGATTTTAATTCCACGCTCCGACAGTTTCCCCGCAAGTTTTAATGCAGTCTGTCCTCCAAGCTGTACGATGACCCCTTCCGGCTTCTCATGCTCAATGATATCCAGAACCCGCTCCCAGAATACCGGCTCAAAATAGAGTTTATCTGCAATATCGAAGTCAGTGGATACGGTTTCCGGGTTGCAGTTCACCATAATTGCCTCATATCCCATTTCCTGTACTGCCTGTACACCGTGCACGCAGGAATAGTCAAATTCAATTCCCTGCCCAATCCGGTTCGGCCCGCTGCCAAGTATGACCACCTTCTTTTGATTTGAAACGGTACTCTCACTTTCGGTTTCGTAGGAGGAGTAGAAGTAGGGCGTAACGGCCGGAAATTCTCCGGCACAGGTATCCACAAGGAGGAATTGAGATTTGATTTCAAAGGATAACCGGTGCGCCCGCACTTCTTCTTCGGTGACTTCATCCGTCACCAGCCAGGCGATCTGCACGTCGGAATAGCCATGCCGCTTCAGGTTCAAAAGTTTGTCTTCGGCAAGGTCCTGCAGGCGCAGTTGACGCGTTTCCTTTTCCAGATCCACGAGCATTTTGATCTGCTGCAGAAACCAGAAATCCACCCGTGTGATATCGTACACTTCATCCATGGATGCACCGTGGATGAATGCGTTTCGGATTTGCAGAGTTCGATCCCAGTAGGATTTTCGCAGGCGCTCACGTACATGGGGGCGTTTCGGATTCTCTCTGTCCGCCCCTAACCCTGCGTAGCCGATTTCCAGACTTTGCCAGGCTTTTTGAAGGCTTTCTGTGAAGGTTCTCCCAATGGACATCACCTCTCCGACCGCTTTCATCTGTGTGGTCAACTCCTCGTCCACTCCCTCAAATTTTTCAAAATTCCACCGGGGAATTTTAGTAATCACATAATCAATTGCGGGTTCAAAGCAGGCACTGGTTGTCTGGGTCACATCATTCTTGAGTTCATCCAGCGTATAGCCCACTGCGAGTCGTGCCGCCACTTTTGCAATGGGGTACCCGGTTGCTTTTGATGCCAGCGCGGAGGACCGGGAGACACGTGGATTAATCTCGATGGCAATCATGCGTCCATCCACCGGATTAATCCCGAACTGCACATTGCACCCTCCCGCAAAGGTTCCGATGGATCTCATCATCTGGATTGCGGTATCCCGCATATGCTGGAACTGCTTATCGGTCAGGGTCTGTGCGGGGGCAACCGTGACGGAATCCCCTGTATGGACCCCCATCGGATCTACATTCTCAATTGTGCAGATGATGATCACGTTATCATTCTGATCCCGCAGCAATTCCAGTTCAAATTCCTTCCAGCCATACACCGACTCCTCTACGAGCACCTCATGGACTGGCGAGAGTTCCAGCCCCCGCATAATTTTTCGTTCCAGTTCTTTTGGGCTCCATATGATCCCGCCCCCTGCACCACCAAGCGTGAACGACGGCCGAATCACCACGGGCAGCCCGCCTAGGGACTGGATTACTTCCTTGGCTTCAAGCAGGCTCTTGGCCACCCGGCTTCTTGCCTGATCCACGCCGATCTTCTCCATCAAATCACGGAACAACTGACGATCTTCAGTAATATGGATTGCATCAATGTCCACCCCGATCACTTTTACGTCCTGTTCCTCCCAGTATCCCTGCCGCTGCAATTCATCGGCCAGATTCAATCCGGTTTGCCCTCCCATGGTCGGCAGTACAGCATCTGGGCGCTCCTTTTCTACAATACGGCGGATCGACTCTGCCGTTAGCTCGTCCATATAGATCCGGTCTGCGGTAATCGGATCGGTCATGATGGTCGCCGGATTGGAATTAATGAGCACAACTTCATATCCTTCTTTACGAAGTGCTCTGCATGCCTGGGTTCCCGAGTAATCAAACTCACAGGCCTGGCCGATCACAATCGGGCCGGATCCAATCAACAGGATTTTCTTTATATCTGTGCGGCGGGGCATCAATCAGGATTTAGTTTTTGAACACATGTGCAGGTACTCCTTAAACAGGTAACGACTATCGTGCGGTCCCGGAGATGCTTCGGGATGATATTGAATACTGAACCCTTCAAATTTCTTAAATCGCAGTCCCTCAACGGTTTGATCATTCAGATTCAGATGGGAGACCTCGGCCAGTTCTGTGGACACCGACTCGGGATCAACCGAAAATCCGTGGTTCTGCGTGGTGACTTCAACATGCCCGGTCGAGAGATTTTTGACCGGCTGATTGGCTCCGCGATGACCAACATACATTTTGAACACCTCAATCCCCTGCGCCAACGCCATGAGTTGGTGACCGAGACAGATTCCAAAAAGAGGTAGTCCTATGGTCATTGCCTCTCGCACATAATCCACTGTCTCCGGCATGGCACGCGGGTCTCCAGGACCATTTGAAAAGAACAATCCATCTGGAGACCAAGACAAAACATCTTTCAGGGGGGTTGCGCCGGGGAAAACCCTCACCTGACATCCCAGTGCTGCAAAGGTCCGCAGAATATTCGTTTTCACCCCAAAGTCATAGACCGCAATACGCTGCTGCCCCGAATCGGAGAATGCATAGGACTTGTCACATGTCACTCTGGATGCCAGTTCTAACCCTTCCATACTGGGCCATGCCTGTGCTTTTTCTATTAGAGAATCATCATCTAGGTCTGTGGATGAGATCACGGCATTCATGACACCTCGTTTTCGAATGTGCAGGACCAGCCTTCGCGTATCTATGCCGGTGATCCCAACCAGACCGTGCCGGTCCATGTAGTTATGCAGCGATTCCTGTGCCAGCAGGTTGGAGTATTCCTGGGAGAATGCCCGGACCACCAGGGCGGAGACCATTGGTTTCGCGGCTTCGGTATCTTCGTCATGGGCACCGTAGTTCCCGATATGGGGATAGGTCATCATCATGATCTGCCCGTGATATGATGGATCCGTGAGGATCTCCTGATACCCTGTCATGCTTGTATTGAAGCAGAGTTCGCCGCCACTTTCCCCACTGGCACCGATCGCGATTCCATTGACTACTGTACCGTCCGCTAATGCAAGCTTTGAAGGTAGACTCATATTACCATAATAGTTTTTCGCCCATAAAAAAGCCCTCTCGTTACCGAGAAGGCACTCCCTTTCCCAATAGACTCAATCCTATCAAGATAAGGGGGATCCGGTAGACATTCCTAATCCACCTTGTACGCACGAGGTTCTATGCGGTGCCGTCCCTCGGACTCACCGCATCGAATTTTGATGCCTGCGGCAACGATCCCTGACATTCGCCTCTTTGATGAAGTGCACCGACTCCGGGAAAGCGACTGAATTTGCCAATATATGTATTCCTGAGGGACTACCCGTCTGCCAAAACAGAATGGACAGCGGATTCGATCCGGACCGCTCCTGACACCGGTTCTCGCAGCATCCTACGAATTCGGACAATCAGGAGGCATTCTACGTACAGTGTGTGCATACAATCCAGCAGGTCCACAGCAACACGCTGTTGCGGGCAGTTATCTGCGACTATTTTGGGGATGTTAAGTAGATTACGATGGGAACACACAGGCCAGAGTCAGGAATATCTTAGTCCCTCTTTCTGGTAAAAGGTCTCCCCATGATGCACAAGAAGGAATGTCTCATCATGGAGAGCCGGGACAATTTTATCAAGGCGCAACGGGGTTCGTGTCTCCCTGTACAACGCCGCGGAGCGGCCTTACAGGAATGTTCAATCACTCTGGATTGGCATTCTCCGTAATCGAACTGAAGCACCTAACGGAGGATGATGATTTGAAAAATCAGGCGCAGTGAAGATTACTGTGATCGAGGACCCGGCCACTTAAAATGGTGGGCAACAAATCCTGACCGGGCAGCCTTGATACTACGAAAATACTTGCTCCACAAAGTATTAACCAAGCCCTGATAGCAGGCTAGGCAGGACATCACCGAATACCTCAAAGATACCCAAAACTATAGCGATTCCCACTAACCAGCGTACGATCCGAGCCTCGCTAGCACTGATCTTCGCATCCACAGCACTGATTTCCACACGAACTGAAGCTATTTGGGTCTCCATATCACTGCGTAACTCGCTGACTTCCACACGCAACTCGCTGATCTCCACATGAACTGAAGCTATTTGGGTCTCCATATCACTGCGTAACTCGCTGATTTCCACACGAACTGAAGCTGTTTGGCTGTCGATATGATTACGCAACTCGCTGATTTCCACACGCAACTCGCCGATTTCCATACGTAAAGTATCAATCTTACCATCCGTGCCTTTTTGCATCTCACTAACATGGGTATGCACAAACTCCTTAGTTGCAAGATTTCCGTTTTGCTGGACAATAGCTTTCGCAACGACATCTGCGATGGCCTCAGCATACTCTCGTTTAAGCCCCGACTTGGTGAGTTCGCGTGAGATCGAAAGTGTATTGATCATGTTTTTCCTCAAATCGCATAAACGGTGCTACATTCCTCTGAATGGAAAGGTTCCCATTTCATCCAGAACTACAGAGAACGATACCAATTTCTCTTTTATCGTGACTTCACCGACCCCCTTTTCAGGCGAGAACCTTCAATCAGAAAATACGATCAGAATGTCGTGCTTAAGAGGGCATTCCTTCCTTGAAGAGCACCGCATCCATCATCTGCCTTCTCAGTTGACGCTAGACATGCGAAACCGACTTGCCCTAGGCAAAAGCCTTTCTTCTATACTCCATCTTTCGGGTAACCTGTCTCCCCAGGATGCACAAGCAGGGATGCATCATCATGGAGAGCCGGGAGAATTTTATCAAGATGAAACGGGGTTCGTATCTCCCTGCACAACGCCGCGGAGCGGCCTTACAGGAATGTTCAATCACTCTGGATTGGCATTCTCCGTAATCGAACTGAAGCACCTGACGGAGGATGATGATTTGAAAAATCAGGCGCAGTGAAGATTACTGTGATGGAGGACCCGGCCACTTAAAATGGTGGGCAACAAATCCTGACCGGGCAGCCTTGATACTACGAAAATCCTTGCTCCACAGAGTATTAACCAAGCCCTGATAGCAGGCTAGGCAGGACATCACCGAATATCTCAAAGATACCCAAAACTATAGCGATTCCCACTAACCAGCGTACGATCCGAGCCTCGCTAGCACTGATATTCGCATCCACAGCACTGATTTTCGCATCCAAAGCACTCATTTCCACACGAACTGAAGCTATTTGGGTATCGATATGATTACGCAACTCGCTGATTCCTACACGAACTGAAGCTATTTGGGTCTCCATATCACTGCGTAACTCACTGATTTCCACACGAACTGAAGCTGTTTGGCTGTCGATATGATTACGCAACTCGCTCACTTCCACACGCAACTCACCGATTTCCATACGTAAAGTATCAATCTTACCATCCGTGCCTTTTTGCATCTCACTAACATGGGTATGCACAAACTCCTTAGTTGCAAGATTTCCGTTTTGCTGGACAACAGCATTTGCAACGACATCTGCGATGGCCTCAGCATACTCCCGTTTTAGCCCCGACTTGGTGAGTTCGCGTGAGATCGAAAGTGTATTGATCATG
>JAJECE010000047.1 GCA_022822185.1 Rhodothermales bacterium
GGTATTGCCGTTTGTGAGTTTATCAAGTGTCACGAGGCGATCCAACGGGTGGGAGTTGGTCCAGATCAAAGTCAGACCCGAAGTGCCTACTCTTCCGGTGAACGACATCCGGTTCTTGGAATCCATAGCGATTGAGTTCGATCCGGCGGACCAATCAGAGCCGAGCGCCATCGCCTTGCGATCAGACTTTCCTAGTGTCCCGCATACCTATTCGGTTGCAGAGGGCGAACCCTTGAGACTCTGCCTGTTCGTTGAACACTACTCTGAGCAGCGGCTTCGCTGGACAGCATCCGCGTACCTGCGGCAGTTGCACATCTGGCTGAGCAAGACAGCGACGGGAACGCTTCATCAGCCTGACCAGTCAGTCGAGCCGTTTCTACTCGGGGCACCAGATAAGATCGTCCTGCCAAGCCAATTCTTCAAAACTGACTACTCATGCGAACCACAATCCCTTTTAGTGAATGCCATCACGCGAAATGCCTCATCCAGTTTTACCTACATAGCTCGTAGGCCAGGTGAAGGTATCCGTAATGAATCGGATCTGAAGTGCATTGCTCTTGTTGTTGATACGATCCCCCAGACTCAGGGCGGCCTCACACATAATCCAAAAAACTTGTTTCAGCTGCAAGAACTTCTCAAAACGATGGATACAGACATCCTCCAGACTTTTCAGGACAGTAGTCTCAGGGGGTGGATTATTGAACAGGGCGGAGATCCAAAGACGTTCGTAATCGTAGTTCTTAGAGTTCCTGTACGAAGATCCGATGACGGTCCACCGGAGATGGTCAAGGTCAGGGCGTTCCTAGTTGACAGAAGTTCCCGGAAGCTGGGGAAGTCTCTTGGCTATTTAGACGAGGTTGATGGGAATTTTGGTGCCCTAGTAGGCGAAACGGAGGTAACTTCTGGACTCCAAGACATAGTTCTCCGGCCCTTAAATCCAGTTACAAAATTGACCCGTCAACATGCCCAGATTTTCAGCGGAACCCAGAATTTATCCAACCTTCGTATCCTGGCAGTAGGTGCGGGAGCACTCGGTTCGCAAATTCTCCTCAATCTGGCCCGGGGCGGTTTCGGAACATGGACAGTAATTGACCACGATGTACTGCTACCACACAATCTTGTACGCCACGCTCTCCCAGGAGTCTACGTTGGTTATGAGAAAGCGTGGTCTATAGCTCACTTCATAAATAGTCTTCACGAAGGTGGGCGAACGGTTGATTCACTGAATGCCGATGTACTTACCCACCCAATTACAGATGAACTGCAAACGAAATTTGATGCTATCGACATTTCCGTAGACTTTTCCGCTTCTCTGGCGGTGGCCCGCTGGTTGGCACTTGATGCACCCGGCGACTCCCGCCGAATTTCCGTATTCCTTAACCCCAAGGGAACGGATCTAGTCCTTATGGCTGAGGATAAGGCCCGTTCAATGCGACTTGATCAAATTGAGGCGCAGTACTATCGGGCCGTGATTGATCGGAAAGAATTCGCAGAGCACCTGCTGGACAATAGCGAGCGGCTAAGATACGGGCGGACATGTCGTGATGTCACCAGCACAATATCCCAGGATACGATTTCTCTGTTTTCCGGCATTGCCGCTCAAGCACTGAAGGATAGGATTGCAAACCCGGGATCTAGTCTAGCCGTCTGGCAGACCTCGGCGAACCAATCAGTGTCGTACCATTCGGTTGAATTGGCGGAACCGGTTGAGTACCAGTGCGGAAATTGGCAGATTAGTATTGACAAGTGCACCCTGCAGAAGTTGCATGATCTACGCCAGTGCGCCTTGCCCAGCGAAACGGGAGGTGTACTACTGGGATATCCCGATCATCTTCACAGAGTGCTTTACGTCGTTGATGTTCTACCTTCGCCCCCGGACAGTGGGGAGTGGCCGACATCATACACTCGGGGTTGCGACGGACTGAAGGAAGCCGTTGATAAAGTCGCAAGCAGTACTGCCGGCATGGTCAACTACTTGGGCGAGTGGCACTCACATCCTGATAAATCGCCGTGCAAACCGAGTCCGGCAGATCTAAAATTCATGTCATGGCTGACTGACCACATGTTTCTTGACGGTATGCCAGCCTTAATGGCGATTGTGTGTGAGGGTAATGATGTATCATGGTGCGTGGAGACCTTGAATAACCCTGTGAATCCTTGATGACCGATAGTGCGGCAACACGGTGTCTAGACACACGGACTAGGGAAATTGCTATCGCCCTCTCGGGAGGCGGGCATCGTGCCTCGTTGTTTGGCATCGGGGTGCTACTCTATTTGACCGACGCAGAAAGGAACAGAGATGTTGTGTCCGTTTCTTCGGTGTCGGGTGGATCGCTTACGAATGCTTGGCTGGCGCAGAGGGGAGACTATTCGAAACTTACGGCAGAAGAACTGAAGAGTCGGGTCGTCCGTCCCTTTGTCCGACAAGTGGCGCACTATGGCACACTATGGGCATCCTGGACTACATGGCTCTATATGGTCATACTATGCATCAGCCTTCTGGGTGTGATCGCATTATGGTGGCTTCCCATTGATCTCCTAGCACGAAGCATCTATTTCGTCCTTGGACTTATCGGTTGGGGCATCCTTTTTTCACTTCGGAGTAAGATGTGCGCTCTAGCTTTCCAGAAGACACTATACTCGGCAGACGGATACCCTACATTACTTCGTGATATTCAACGCGAAAATATACAGCACATCATCTGTGCGACAGACATTCGTGCTGGACATCATGTGTATTTTTCTGGAGATTTTGTGTGCTCCTATCGACTTGGATGGGGATGCCCCAGAGAGTTACACTTGGCCGATTCCGTACAGGCCTCCGCAGCATTCCCTGGTGGATTCTCCCCACGCTGGCTATCAACAACGCAACACAGTTTTGTAGAGGGTGCCCAGAAAACTCCCCACTTCATGGTCTTGTCAGACGGCGGGGTCTACGACAACATGGCCGAGCAGTGGCCGGTCGGAGTCCGCTCCCGCAAGCGTCGATGGCCAGCACTGGAGGATGTATTCAAAGAATCTAATGTGTTAGTGGTCGTAGACGCATCCGGCCCAATGCAATGGGCAGCGGTCCGCCGAATGCGCCTGCCAGCGATTGGCGAGATCTTTGCACTGCTCCGTGTCATACGTGTGCTCTATGATAAGACTACAGCACACCGCCGGAGCACCTTGGTGGATCGATTTGATCGTGCGGAACGAGATGGGCGAGGGATCAAAGGTGCATTTGTCATGATCAATCGTAGCCCGTATTGGACCGCAGACTATTTCAGCAAGCAGACTGAGACTTGGCCTGGACGGGCTGAGCGGGCATTATGCGTACTTCAGATGCTCGGCGAAGAGAACCGTGAGAAATGGAACCATCTCGCCAAGGAGAATTCGCATGTTAAGACCACCCTTTCGCGCCTTGGCAGTGATGTGTCCGTGAACCTTCTCTATCACGGATATGTATCAGCGATGGCAAACTTGCATGTTATTCTTGATTTTCCCCTGCTCACGGTTCCGTCTATTAACCGCTTTAGGTGTATCGTGGCTAAAGATAAGTAGGTCAATATGAGTTCGGCAATCTTCTGGGATGTCCAGCATGGACACGCGACGACGGTGAGATCGCCGAATGGCCGCGTCTTCGTGGTCGACCTGGGGCAAGGATCGTACGGTCTCAATAGTACATTCAGTCCGCTGATCTCCCTCCACAACAGTGGCATCCAGACGATTGATCACCTCATAATCTCACATCCGCACCTTGACCACATTGACGATATCTTAAACGTGAAATGGTTCAACGTACGAGTAATGAATAGGCCGGTACATCTCACGCGTACCGACATTATGAATGGCATCCGCAACGTTGATCGTCCAAAATTCGAGTACTACTGGCGGCTTCATCAGCGTTTCGTGTGGCCAATTACCCATCGGGACGATGCCACACAGGCAGCGAACTTCGGCGGCCTGTGTGTCCAGACTTTCGCACCAACGACTTGTGCCCGATCAAACATCAACAACCACAGCATTGTGACGGTCTTTGAGGAAGCTGCGGTCAAGGTGGTGGTGCCCGGTGACAATGAAGCGTGTTCGTTCGCCGAACTGCTCGCAAGACGTGACTTCTGCCAAGCAGTAGCCGATGCAGATGTATTACTAGCCCCGCATCACGGCCGAAAGGCCGGGATGTGTGCTAAATTTCTCGAACTCGTGAATCCCAAGTTATGCGTGATCTCCGATGGTCGGGCAACAGAGACAAATGCGGTCAGCGAGTACTCAAGGGTCGCACGCGGAGCCTGTGTTAGGCGGCGCTCTTCTGGGAACAAATGCTTACGTTACTGCCTGAGTACTCGGAACGATGGAACGATTCGAGTTAGCTTTGGACAGGGGCTCCTTGATGTTGAGATTGTGTAGTCAGTTCGGGCGGCAACTTCAGCCTCTGTGGATTCGTGTGTGCTCGCTGTTTTAAATTACAGTTTGTTTTCGAGTCCGTGGAAAATTTTGTGCAGCATGATGTTTCGTGCCAAAAAAATGGTGTCTTCATTCATCGTTGGTCGGTACACTTCAATGTTGTTCATCACAGGCTGCCTATATTATTATCCTTATCAACGTCTGGACCATACCGGGTGGTTGTTTGAAGTGCGTTCGACACCTGTTTGCATCACTGCCGACCGATATGCTTGATACCTATTGGAGGGAATATTAATCTGGAATATCTGACATGAGCATCGTGAAATCTCTTGCCGTGGGTAACGGCGATATGTTCTATATCCGACACAACTCGGACAACTTCTCGGTCATTGATTGCTCCTTACCGAATGATCGTAGGAACGAGATCCTCAACGAGATTGCAAAGCAAAGAAACGGAAAGGGGATTTTCCGCTTTATCTCCACCCATCCCGATCAAGACCACATATCGGGATTGATGAATTACGATGATCGCTTCAACATTATTAATTTCTATGTCGTTAAGAACAAAGCCACGAAGAGTGAAGAGACTGAGGACTTCAAACGTTACAAAAGTCTTCGTGACCATGCCAGCAAGGCATTCTACCTGAAACGCGGATGTAAGCGCTTATGGCTGAACCAGTCCAATGAAGAACGTAATTCTGCTAGAATTGACATTCTCTGGCCAATTCTGGATAATGCATATTTCAAAGATGCCCTAAAACAGGCGGAAGACGGCGGTAGCCCCAACAACATCTCGCCAATCATCCGTTACAGTATCTCAAATGGGGCCAGTGTACTGTGGATGGGAGACCTTGAAACCGATTTCATGGAGAGGATTAAGGATGCCATTATCCCTGTGGCATCGGATATTCTGTTCGCACCCCATCATGGTCGGAAGAGCGGACGCGTCCCCAAGGACTGGTTGGACAAGATCGACCCGAAGCTCATTGTAGTCGGAGAGGCTCCCTCGTCCGATCTTACCTACTACGACGGGTGGAATACAATCACCCAGAATTCGGCCGGGGACATCGTTTTCGAATGTCATAGCAGGAAGACACATGTCTTCGTGTCGAAACCAACATATTCCGTTCGTTTTCTTGACAGGGAACAAGGTGTTGGAGATCAACATGGTTGCTGTTACATCGGAACATTCTACACATGAGGTCTACGAAAGTCGAGTTTTTTGCAGATAGTGTCCTCAACCGTTAATCTAGGAGCGGGAGCGAATCACGAGGAACCATTCATGTCAAGGTTGAGCCGCTTCCTTCGTGAGGTAGTCTCCGCAAGTGCCATTGTGAGATGAATATGGGCGAAGGCAAGACATGGCTAAGCGTCATGCACTCATGACTAAATACGACCTAGCCGCTCGCCTCGTGCCAGCCCTTTCGTCATTCCTCCCGCTTCTCCCACTGACATTTGCGCTTGGTGGGATTCTGGATGAATGGGGCGTAGTGCTCGGTGGGACGACCGGCGTATTTGCCCTGGGTGGTTTCGTGCTTAAGAATCTCGCTTCAGCGATGGGCAACCGTTTGCAGAGGAAATTCTGGCACGACTGGCCATTCGACTCACCGACGAACATACTACTTATGCCAGACAATCCTGATGTATCCCCCCAGCAACGGACCCTGTGGTACGAGCAAATTAAGCGGGTGTCTGAAATAGATATCCAAGACGCGGTAGTTCATGGCGATCCGGCCATTATCCGGGCCACGGTTAATGATGCTGTTGTGTCCCTGCGGAATCAGTTTCGGCGCGGTCCAGCGCGTGCTCGTCACGACCAAGAGAGCATCCATTACGGCAGCGCTAGGAATCTAACTGGAATGCGACCCGTCTGGCTTGGTCTCTCTCTGATTAGTTGCGCAGGTTCATGGGGCTCATACATCTGGGGGGCATCGGATCTTTTGTGGGCAATCGTCGCTTCGGTTGTTCCCGTGCCACTCTTCCTTATTGCATTCGTAATTCTTCCCTCGTATGTCCGAACAAGAGCTCAATATTATTGCGAGATCTTCTTTCGACTTCTGAAGGAAGAATCAGGGAGGGGGTGACGAATCTGCCCGGCCCAGTTCTAAACATCAATACCGGTAGACCGCCCATTCTGGAGCATCATGAAGTGGCTTTTAGGGACATTGATGTGGTGGCCGCCGGATAACCTCGTCGGGGAGTACGCAATATGTTATCGGTTGATTCTGTCTAACTCTGTGATCATACTTTATCCATTGGCTGTTAGATATAAACAGAGCGTGATGAAGTCCTTGTAAACAGAGGCAAATAGGATTCATATTCACCGTGTGATTGCGTAAACCAGACGAATCACATCAGCGAGTTTTGGTGGAATATCATCGGGTTTAACTGAAGCAAAGTTGTCTAAAGCGGCAAGTGGCTTTCCTTTTCGTTTACCATCATTCCTGGACACCTGGCCACAGCGCTCGAAATCCGGTTGTAAGACTGCGACCGAACCTGACTTACCAACCAATTTCTCAATTTTAGCGTTCAATTCAAAAGTTTTTTGCATTGATTTTTTCTTCTCACCGCTCGCATTTTCGGGAACTGGATCTTCATCATGCACAACCACATAATTGAGTTGGAAAGCCTTAGCTATGGCTACATAGAGCGGGATGTTGTTTTTCGAACCGCAATCAATTACGGAAACATCTTCCGAATGGCAACCCATTTTCTCGGCAAGGAATGGAAAGACCAATTTTTCGGTTTCACCCTCAACGAAAACTATTCGGCGAGCGAAGAGCATCTCGCCGCGATCAGGGTTTACCCATTTAGCCATATTGAATCGGCGTTTTCGTTCACCTTCTCCTTCAAATAAGTCCTTAGTGCATTGCACCGCAATAGTGCCTTCCCCGACAGATTCTTTCCGAATCAGGGCAATACCTCGGTAATCGTCCAAGTCCACGAAATGCGTGGAATGACTGGAAATGATAACCTGACTATTAAGTCCTTCTGAAAGTTCTCGAAGAGCCTTGTTAAAAGTACGCTGTGCGTGTGGATGCAAAAAGAGTTCGGGTTCTTCTATTGCGAAAATAGCCGATTTGGACGCTCCGCGTGGAGTAATGCTTCCGTCTGCTTCATCAGATCCGCGCATTACCTTTGCCCATGCTTTTATGAGACCAAAGATCACTGCACGTTGTAGGCCATGTCCTTTGTGTTTGGCCAAAGTTTTAAGGCCGTCGTCGAGATGGATTTCCGTCCCCAATTCAAAAATTTTAGAGATATCCGGTGGCTTTACTTCCACAGAAACACGCACATCATTCCATCCAGTTAGTTCTTGCTGAATGGAAGACTCAAGATTAGTAAGCTGCTGGGGACGGTCATTGGCTTCCGGACCTGCATTGAGTATATTGACTAGTTTGTTGAGTTGCCCCTCAATGTCACGATAGAGAGGATTCCTGGATGCCATTTCCCTGACTGCATAGGTAAGAAGTTTCCCGAAGATTGCAGTATTCCTGACTTTCGACTCGTCGCTCAAATCACGAACGGCTGGAACAAGGAAAAACTCTGGCAGAACGCCTTTCGCTACGTTTCTCTGGCCAAGCAAAGGGCCTTCCTCAAGGGCTACGCTGAAATCCAAATCTGCCATATGCTCTATGATGTACTCCTCTTGAGCATCTACAATTATAGCCTTGGTGATTCGTCCTGACTTTGGGATATAGGATTCCAGCGGTGTTTCAGAAACTGTGCTACGGTTCATATAATTGCTCACGTTATCTGCTTTCAGCCATTCTTCGTTAGGTTCGGAGACATAGCCGTTGTATTTGACATCAATCTTGTCTTCATCTTCAAAACTGGCTGTTCTCCGAAAGCAGAAAGTGCCGTCAGCTTGAACATATTTCTTCCATGTCGTCTTTTCTTGGTCGGTCAATCGATTAAATGAGACTTCTACCCATATCTCTTTATCGCCGGACTCAGCGAGGGCAAAGAGATCGTCTCTATTCGGCTTTGACGAGTTCAGTGCAAAATCCAAAGCACCGATAATATTCGATTTTCCATGGTTATTCTGACCGAGCAGAACAACCATGTCTCGACACAATAGATCGCACTCCCGGATGCTCCGAAAGTTGTGTATTCTAATGGATGTTATTTTCATAATCTTCGCGTAGTCCTGTCCTGTCCTGATAAAAAAATACCGAAAAATAATCCCTTATCCGAAAAATTGACTTTCGTTCCCCTCCGTTCCCGCTAGGTTCCGCGCAACAATTTAGGCAAATTTCCTGAATCGGTATCTGAAAAACTCCATTGGTTTATGTTTTTTGCACCTTGGAGCGAGCAGAATTGGATGAAGACAAAGAATCCCTTCTGCCAGCATACAGCGGTAGAAGGCAGTTATCCGTCCGAAAATCTATCTAGACTCACGATCTTGTGCGCCGTGGAAAGGCGCACAAGAAATTGCAATCTGAATCTACATGCACGATTTTGATAATTCTCTTCTTTGTTTTTAATTTTGCGGAGATGGGTTAGGCCAATCCAGCCCCTGAATAGATGCTTGGATTGTGGAGTCGCTCGGCGGAAGAAAATGGGAGCAAGCGACCGATTACAATGGCACAATGTCCAAAATCACCACCCAATCCCTCCCCACTCAGTGAAGGCTGGAGACGAAACCCTATGGACACTAGCATGAACAATTCGGTCAACCATCATACACCAAACGCTCAGCGAAGGCTGGCTGCCCACTCGCACTGTCCCTAGCAGCCCGTGGATAAAGTATGACCACAGAGTTAGGAAGCACAACTGAGTGTCATAGATGGCCAAACTATCTATATTTCGCCTTTTTTGAGACTCTAAAGGCCCAAGACATCTCTTCTATGGCTATTCTGATTGGTCTAATCCTCAAAAATCAACCCGAAAAGCGTCGCTCAGATTTTTCTTGACTTTATTCACGGCCTGCTAGACACACCTGCGTTAGAAGATGCCACTTTATGTCCAAATCCACACGCCCACTAAGCGTAGACTATCTGTGTATGCCGTTTGAACGCTGGTCGCTGCTTGACTAGGCAGATTAGACATTTTCAAAGGGGCCCTTTATCTTTTCAGGTGGGTTCAGTTAATCCCCAATTTCTTGAAGAAGATACGATTCCGCATTTTTGCATCTTCCAGTAATTTATCCCAACTGAGAACCTCAATGTACATATGAACACCAGGGGCCCATTTATAATAGCCAAGTTTATCTGGCATCGGGGTAAAATCTCTCACCTCCAGAAGCCATTCCTCAAAGCCGGAAGTCAGGTCACACACAAGAAAGCCATAGGCTGGCGTGTCCTTGGTTACATGAATAGGCCGACCGGATGACGTTTTACCTCTTTGCTTTCGAATGTCCCTGACGTAATCAATTATCTGATCTATCGGATTAGAGTTATCCTTGACGAGATCTTCACGCCCTGGACGTTTGAACTCAAAGATTGTAATTGGATTCGCCGGAATATTTTCTCCCCTAAACAGTACCCGCTTATCATAAATCAACAGATCCGGTCGTGCAGGGTTACCCGCTCCGACAGGCTTGTCTGAAGAGACGTAGTTTACGAAATTTAGACGCTCGTCAATGATCCACAGATTGTGACCATCCAAAGGAATTGAGTCCGAATCTCTTCCTCGCGGAAAGATGATGTCGTGGACAGTCCCCTCAAATAAATATTTTTCATGCTCATCTTTCTCAAGGCTTTTGCTGAACAAATCTAGGATAGCCCTTCGAAAAGCAATGTAGTGCACAAGATCGTCCTTACTCTTTTTGGATACCTTTCCAACGATCTCCACGACATCGTTTCCAAGGGTCTCAGAACTACCTTCCGATACAATCTCGTCAACTGTGTTTCGGATATCCCGCTCTTGCTTGAGTTTTTCCACATGCAGGAATTCTTCCATCTCATCCGGGGCTGCATTCCATCCAAGCTTTGTCAAATCAGCCCCGTCTAAAGTACTTTTGAGCCACGGAGCATTATTGTCAACAAATTCTTGGACACGCTCCCGTTTTTTGGCTTTCCGATCCTGAAAGTCGCTCCCGATTGTATCACGAACTATATCTGCCGCATTACTTTCGATCTCCGTTTTGCCAATACTCGTGTACAATTCGGGATCAGATCCAAACATGAATCCGCCACGCTCAACGGATACATGTTTGTCTAGGTAATCCCCGAATACATACGCCCTCACGATATATTTTCGCCCTTGGTCATTGTCTTCATAAAACGCCTCCTCAAATTCTGGAATGTATTTCTTCAGAGGCTTTTTCGAGACTTCACGCCGGTGCGCAACAAGACTAATTTTGTTCGTAAAATCCCTCGGTTTATAGATCTTAAATATGCGAACAATGAACTCCTCTTCTGAGGATGATGAAGGCAGCTTGAAACTACATCTTCCACCATCAATTTCCTCAATATAATCCAAGTACTGATTGAGAACGACGGTTTTTCTATCATCTTCTTCAGAAAGGATAATCTTAGGGCATACATCTCCCTCTTCGACAAATAAAGGTAAAAGACGCTGTACAAGCCTTTTTGCAATGGTCTCAAGTTCCAGATCAAATGAAATACTTCCCCTTAGTCCAAAGAGACGAACAATCGTCCCCGAAGCCACACTCTGAGTCTCGCGAATCTCTTCATTCTCAATAATCTCGTTATTTCGGCCCATCGAAAATGTACGGCATTTAAGTTGACCATCGGAATCTCTGTATACACTCTCTACGCTGAAATCCTCAAAATACTTGAGGCAAACGAACCGACCAAAACCCCTGCCACCCTTTTCAATTTTTTGATCAGTATATAGCGTGTCAAAAGCTTCTCGGTGGACATCCGTGAATCCAACTCCGTTATCTGTGACCTCAAACCCTTCAACCCTAGAAAGTCCGCTCTCAATTTCAGTCTGACCACTGCGTAGCACGCGTATCTTGATTTGGCCTCCATCAGTATCTCTAGTGACCTCTTCAATAGATTCAATAGCGTTAACGATGACCTCAACGAGAGGAGTATACGCAGTGGTACTCGGTAGTATATTTTGAACCGCCCTGCCGATATTGATCTTACTCATATTCTCGAATCTACGATGAACCCAACCATTTACGCACATCAGATGGATATGTGCAACAGATAAGACGAATCTTCAACGACTGATTTTTGCAAGCGGCTCCTAAAATTGCGGAAGATTGTCTTTTGGAGCCGTACTTTGCTGCTCGGATAAGGAACATCCAGCACATGAGCGGACACAAACTGAGACAATACACTACCATCTCGGAGAAATGTCCAGAAAGAGGGATGCATCATTATCAGTTGAAGTTGATGAAGTTTCGTGGGGGTGTAAGATAGTGATTTTTTGGTTTGACCATATTGTTTTAGTGCTCGGAGCAGCGCTTCCCGCTGCCAATCTTGTGGAATTGGATTGAGAGATTGCACTTCAATATCCGCGCATGCCGCAATAATCCGTTGCTGGCATTGATTGGATTTACTCGACCGGGTAACTCAGTGGGGCGTATGCGTGAGTGGGGATGCACCATTGGTAGTGGGGTTTTAAGCGAACTGTGAGATTCTACCTGCAGATTGAAGTTTGGTTTGCTAATGTCGCTTGAGTGCCTGGAGCAAAACATCCCACTGCCAGTTACCACGAAATAGTAACGGAAATTGGGGTGATCTAGGTGGGCAACATGGATCTGAATCTATAGCAACCAAGGGCCCGATTAAGACGATCTGCACATAGTGGTTGGAAATAGCACAGGTCTGGAAGGTCAGTCAGATAAACCAAGGTGTCTTTTCAAGAACAGGATGAAGTTTGAATGGCTCTGATTGACGCAGGAAGGCCGCAGTCAGATAGGCGATATCGCCCGCATACTTCAAAGTGACGGGGGCTCCGCAGAAAGAATCTGTTGAAGCCCAGTTCAGTTTCGTCAGATTTAATATCTGCACCGCAAGAACACGAAGGTCAGGTCTGGCCTCAGGCGACCCATAGGGCCGCTCAACCCATTTTGAGATTTCCAGAGGCCTCGGCGTTCCCAGAGCTTGACGAAATGTATTGTAGCCGGTTGTAGATAAGTAGATTCTGTTTTCAGCGACCTCCACATAACTTCCACGACGCAGACTGCCGTCCGTCTCCGGGCGATTATCATAGAATCTTACGTTGTGATGAGAATTGACCCATACGAAACTAAAAGTCCCTTCGGGGATGACCCTGCGTGCCGCTTTCACGATTGCATTCCGGTCTGAGCCTGACAGCTTGGCAGAGTAGTGAAACGAAATTTGGGGCGTGGGAGGAAGTTGGGTTTTCAATTTTGACAGTGTCTCCTCAACCAGTTGAGCCAAGTGGGAAGTTCGCTCTTCAAAATCAAAATAAGATGTATTGCCGGAATAGAATTCCCACTTTCCGTAACTGTTAAAGACGTTGGCGAATCCCATGATACGCTGGCCGTCTCGTGACTGGGTGTATGAAAGTCCGATAAAAAAGTCTGCGTCAGGGATCGCATCCGGCAGCACCCATGGCCGAACACCACATTTTGCTACGACGTTAAGCGCTAAGTTCAAATCCTTCCAGTCAGCATTCTGGAGTGTCGGAGTATTAACCATTTGGCAAGGCACCCCTTTTTCGAGCAGGAGACGCTTGACTCTGTAATAAGGAGATGTATGGTCATCTCTTGCGTAGCTATGTTCTGGAACGTGAACCAGGAAAATACGATCCAGTCTGGTGTTGCCTTCCCAGTCTGGATGCTCTTCCAGCAGGCGGGTGACTTCTGCTTCGGCATCTTTCACATGGTCCACGCCCACAATCGACGGATATGAAAATTTCGTGGTAAATGTATGCTCAGCCCCTCGGTATCTGAATTTCCCAAATTGCAGTCGTTTGATCAACTCTTTCATGTTGTTGGTCATTGATCTGAGACAGACCGGTATGATCTCAATTCTATTTTCATCGGTATCATAGGCTCCATACTCTGTAATACCGCTACGAACATCGGGAGACGAGTGAGATTCCCTGAACATTACTTCTGGTTCAGGCAATCGATGAACTGTGAAAGTTTTCCGCGTGGCCTCCCCGTGTTCAACAAGTCGCAGGGGTTCCGTGGTAATATCAACGAGTATGTCGCTGAATTGCACGGGAAACAAAGTGTTCGCAATATGGCCAGCCATGTACTCTATCTTGCCGATTCTCTCTCTGGCGGAACCTTTCCTTGAGGCAAGACTGTACTCCTTGATGGTCCGGGAGAGGTCAAACGGGATCCCTGCTTCCTGAAGTGATATCCTTAGCATTTCCAGTGAACAGTGTGGTATGACCGAGTTCGTTTTAACCCACTGTTCTGATTCCGTATCGAAAAAGAAAATTCTGGCGAACTCCGAATTGAATCCCACGATTTTCCCCTCTCTCCAGCCAATGTCTTTTACGATACAGGGACGATTGGTCAGTTTACCTTCTTCAAACTGTTTGCCGACAGCGCTAAGGCGTTGAACGTTATGTACTTGGCATTTGTAGTCAAGACACAGATAAAAATGTTCAAGGTATTGCCGGATTTGAAACTCATAGGCAGGATAGAACCGCAGTATTTTTTTGATATCAGGAGGGGCATCAAGCTCATCACCTCGCCTATGTGCCACTATGCGACTGAACCCGAACCGGTCTATGTACCAATCTTTTCCTCTCAGGACATCACGCAGTGTTTTTAAAAAATCCCCGTAATGAGCACTGAGCACTTCATGGGTAACGGGACTGTCCCCCCGTCTGATGCACAGCGGGAAGAGGTTTGCAAATTCTGTGGATTTGATTTGGCTTGCGACACGAATAGCAGCTTCACGTTCATCGGAGTTGTTTTCGAGCTTAAGAAGAGTTTCGTGTCTCCCCAGCTTGTATTCTGGTACTGGAAGGTTAAGTCCTCTCATCTCCCTCAGCATCTGTTTTGTGCCTTCACTTATCGCTTGGACATATTCAGCACCGTCAGGATATTTCATGACCTTGAGCCACTCAAGCAACTGGGTGTTTCTTGGTGTCGAGTCAAGAATTGTGTCGGAAAGTGAAAACCTATCTGGCAGATCCCTGTCTCGTTGAATAATTCGTCCTGGATTTTTTACGATGAAGGCATCCTGGTACGCTTCACATTCAATCGGAATACCTGTCCTATAATCACGATGGGCAACTGAATTGACGATTGCTTCATCAATTACCGTGGGAGGGAATTCTGGTTCCTCAATGAAGCCTCCACCAGATCTTCTCTTCTGATAGCGCTTGAAGAAGGCTGCCTCTCTGAAAAATATACGGGCATCTCGGATTTGTTTTGTAAGCGGGCCCGTAAATTTTCGTTCAAAAGTCGGCAACCCCCTTTGCTGGAACTTGCTGCAAGGAACTTCAAACCGAAGCAGGCGAATATATGCCCCTGGCAGGATCCTCTGTGGATTTACTCCGAAAAACAGGAGCCCCGCGTGAGTAAACCAATATTTTCCATCCCGGGGAAGTATGGCTCCAGCTTCACGAAGAAGGCGCTCGTCATCAAACTCTATTGCTGCTTGAGGGGGAAATACGTTTCGGAATTCCTTTAGAATGCCTTTGTCTACATCATCAGGACTAAATTCGCAGCAAGGATCCTTCTCAAAGTTCAGAAATCCTTTGCGATCTCTCATCTGGTCCCGCATATCTTGCGTTAAGGGGATATTTTGAGCTCCTTGTCTGCTCCAGGCCTCAGAGTTTTGTCCTGGCGTTTCACAAATGCCTGTTCTTGAACAGGGGACGAAAACAAGGCAGATGGTTTTTCCGATGCTGGAATTGTCGTTACATTCGTGGAATTTGGCTTCTGCTGCTTGATGATGGAGCAGGGGAGCGAAATTGGTCAGATTGTTTTTCTGACTTTCCGAGAGATGATCAATACCAGAGATGGTGCCATCAGAAGCAATGCCAAGAACAAGCAGTCCCCCTTCAGTACTGCTGTTGGCGAAAGCAGAGACTGTCTTGATGATCCCCCTGCGCACCTTGTTTAACTGCGATGATGTGACATCAACGTTGTTCCGGCCAACTTCTTTACGTTCAAAATTCTGACTTTCGAATTTGTCATCAGAGCCGCTGGTGAGGAACTCCAGATAACTTGATGGAGCCTCGTAAACTTTTCTAGGGTCAGGCATCGCCTTTTTTTGTGACTTCTCAGGTTGACTATAACATCCCTGCCGTTGAGAACATGGAAACCATGGTCTCAATGGCCAGGATCTTGCAGAAAAACCACGTCGGAATATCGCTGTGTATTTGAATATCCTACATAACCCCCAAACTATGCGATTGTTTGAATTGCGAGGTCTTGGAGCCCTAACTGGTGTTTGGAAGTACAGCAAAGGTTGCAGGTGACGGGATTCGCAGGGGTTTTGGCAGGAGCCTCTTGGGGATGACTTCCTAAGACTCTGGTGTGATTTCGGATGTGACAGGAACTCCTTTCAGGAACTCCGCAAATATCATCGAGCCTTTTGATATGATCTCAGCCATCTGAGAATTTTGACTCACTCCCGGAAACTCTTCATATTTGGTCATGATCCATTGTGCGTAGTACAAAGGCACTTCTTTCCTGTGGGTACGAAACCCGCCTGACTGCTTTCATTCCAGCCATGTCTGAACTTCCCCCCTGATATAGGAGGGGAGGGGATGCACCATGATTAGTTACAGTTAATCAAGTTGACGGGTTTAGTATCATGTACGTCATGCCAAATTTGATCCGACATTCGTAGTCAGGAAATCTTGGATGCGATGTTGATTTAGTGCAAGGCTTGAAAATTGTCGGTCACATACATCTGTGAATCGGGCAAGCACCCTAGGGCTGATCGCTTCCTGATTCTCGAAAATAGCCATTGATCGGAAAGGTTCTTTCCATTTTTCAAATTGTAGCAAGGTAATCGTGGCATCCCTGGTCTTTCTGTCATTATTAAGGGCAATAATATATAACGGAACCGTTGTTCCGTTAATTCGACAATCAACCACATACTTTCCCGCTGGATCTCGAATTGGATCATTCCAGTCGAATACTAAGTATTTTTGGTTTACGGTATTGATAAGCAAGGATCGAAAGTCGTCCATAAAGAGAGATTGAGTACGTTCACGTTGAAGGAAAGACACATCTGATATTTTTAGAACAGCCTGAATGAATGAAAACAATGCGTCTCCATATTGATGTTCTGGAACTTCAAGAATTAATTCACCATCAATATCTTGGATCCCAAATGTGGACAAAGTATTGGATATGATTGTGTTGCGTGTACCGGTCAATAACTCTCTCTCTCTCATGGAGTAAGTCAAATGCATATAGGTATGCCCCTCATCCGTCAACACAATCCGGTCATCTCTAGAGCGTAATACAACCAGGAGATGATCACCGTCGTCAAACATGAAGGGGGTAAATACACGAAATCTATCAAGGCCTTCCTGCTGAATTCTGATCTTCCTGGACACCTTTTCGTGAAATGAGTGCTCTATATCCGTCAAGTTCATCGTTGGCATAAATTAATACAGGTTTAATTGCGTACCGTGTGGAATCACAAATTTGGCATCAGATATTACACAGTCTATGGCTCCTTCATAGTTTGCGTAACGGTCAGTAGGAGTTGCAAATGAATCTTCATGCATTCCTATTTCTTGATACCGTTCAGTAGCATGATGAATATGATAATCGTAGAAGGTTTCACGTTCAATGCGATTCGTGTGCTCGTGGCTTAGTCCATTATATCTGCGAAGTCTAAAAAATCGGTTAGATTGAGGTCGCTGCACTGCAAGAATTACAGAGAAGTCCAACTCGTTACACATGCTCTTTCGAAGTATTAAAAAGAATCTGTTTAAATTTTCACCCGTCACGCCTAACTGACACTCATAATGGCCGCGTTTGGCCCGAAGGTTAATCGCAGTATCCCAGTTGCGTTACGACAGATCATCACCTAATCAATTCTGTCATTGTTTTAACTATTCCGAATTCTTAGGTTCCATATCCTTGGAGGATTACGTCATTGTTAGTTGAAGTTCGGGGGAGCAATTCTAGTCACTCAAAATTATTCCATAGCTCTTAAATCTATCTGTAACGAAAATTTTCCACTTCTTGTTCCAGAGATACTAATTGATTTTGGCAACTGTTTACTGTATTACCAAAGATATTACAAGTGACCAATGGCGATTCATTTCCGAACGTGTTAAGCGATTCTTTAATCTCCTGTATGATGATTTTTCTGTTCTCTGACCTATAATAGAACAAGCCAGAATTACAGAGATAATTCTCGTAGATCAAGGAATTCAGTGCCATTAGAATTTCAAGTTTGTCGAAAGCCAAGGAATATTGCTCTATATTAGGAATAATATGTTGGGAATGAGATTCTAATTCTTTACAAATCCATTGATTTAGAGGAAATTTATCATTTTCCATGCCTTCTAAGATTTGCATTTCATCTCTAAGGCGATTAAATCTACTGTTGGGAGGTAGTATCCGCACAGCCTCTAGAGTTTTCGGTTCTGTACCGTTGGATCCCCAACAATTAAATACCATAACATCAAACAGGTATTTTAAAAAACAAAATTTCTCTGCTTTGACTGCACCGATTCCTAATGCATAGAACAGAAGTGTCCCAGGATAGCGTTTCAATTCAAGCCAGTTGTATGAATTACGGTCACCCACTTGAGTTTGAGAGATGTCTTTCACTGCTTGCCCCCACATTGAATACTGATTTTCTTTCACCCAAAAACCTCCGATCATTCCCATTGCCAATAAGACGGAGCAGATTGTTTCGTAACTACGAACACGCTTTGTCACAGCTTCAGTAGTCCATTGAATATCTTGTCTGGCAGAAAAATCGTCGCCAGATAATTTTATATGGACACTTTGAATCTCTTTGGTGATAATCTCCAGTAACTTAATCCGATATTTTGACTCGGAGAGATAGCGCTTCATGCTTTGCACCGCAATCTCCGTGGAAATAGGATGCTGTATAGAAAATTCACCAATAGCAATAACATGCTCTTTAAGTGTTTCGAAGAATTCATCAGCATCATTGATAAGAATTCTGTGCCCCTTACGATGTCGAATGAGGCTCTGTGCCTTATTCTCTAGTTCACCTTTTATTGTCCAGTAAGTCGAAAACCTTCGTGATTTAGCTCGTTCAATTGCCTCACGTAATCCAATATCCCATTCCGCTGACCAGCCGCATACAATCAAGCCAAACTCATCGAGAATACGATCCAACAACTGGTTAAATTCACTTGAATACTGAGCAAGTTCTTCGGGAGTATTTTTGATGCGAGTATCAAGGTAATCACCATTTACTTTGAACACACAACATTCTGTGTGAATTAATGGGGGTGCGCCCCGAACCTGATCGGGAGTACTCAGGATTAGAGGTTCAACTCCCGCTTCTTTGATAGCGGTTTCGATGAGGCGATCAAAATTCGTGGTGATAATAACCTTTATAAATCCTTTTACTACCAAATCTGCAATGGCCTTGTGTGCTACTGTAGGGCTTTTTTCGTCATTTTCACGCTCAAGCTTGTTTGGTTCAAAATATTCACGTAGCAATGATTGCCTTTCTGATTGTGTCTTAGCAATTTCCTTAAGAAGATCGGAGTAATTTGCTTCCTGATTAAATTTATTATGATACCAGCATTCGGGATCAGAATTACATGGCTCACCGCTGAGCCTTGCTAATTTTCGAATCAAATCCAGAGTAATTTCCCAACCGGTTGGAATCTTTGCAGTCCTAGATACTCCAGAACCCACGAGGAGAGCATAAACGCCGGGGTTGGTCTGGACGGAAAAAGCCAAGGAGTGAATTGGATCAATCATGATATCTTGAGCATCTTGTAAAACCCTTTTACGAAGTTGGATCCAGGTGGTTCTGAAGTCATCATTCTGGGGCTTGATGTCAGATTTTTGCATGATCAGTTTCCATTCACGGTCATACATATCAAATCTACTCTTTCTGTATCTAATTGGGGGTTTTTGTCTAACGACAACTACCTGATTGCTTGTGTGCATTCAGATGAAGTTGCCTACCTTGAGCACCCCCCATTTCCATTGCTGCTTCGCGGGGGGCGAGGATTTTGGTGACAGATGTATATTTTGTTGCACTCTGTACTTGAAACCCACCATTCAATCTGGAGGTAATCCTTCAAGTATACGCCACACACCTCTATATACTTCACCTTTCTGTTCGCCTAATACCTGCTGCCAGGTTGGCTTATCCATATCACGCAGATGACTCCGTATCTTCGGGAGTGATTGACCTTGATCCAGGAGATGGCCCATACTGTCGGCGAGTTTTACTGCAACTGATCTGGAAACACCAAGTAACCTCAATGCAATTGCACGGTCGTCATTCACTCCGTAATAGACGCGTGAAGGCAGGTTGCTGAGTGGACGCAATTCCTCCTCGGTCAGTTTGCTTCCAGTAACGGAAAGTAAGGCTCCAAGCCCCCAGGCCGTAGTCTGTATCAGGCTTCCGAATAAATTCTGCGCACACTTCGTCATAGCTTCTGTAGTGACCGGCCCTGCTTTATCGTCATCATCCTCCATGAAATACCCCCGGGCGATTGAAGCAATAGACGCACCGTTGACCCAATCCTTGACGATACGAGACAATTTATCGCCATCTGGGCCTAACCCTCCTGTAACGGATTTCAGATTTTCATTCAACTCGGGAACCTCCAGCAGAATCCCCATCATATTCTGAAGATCCCGGTTCCCAGAACTGAAAAGTGACTCCGCGTTCCACACATCTATTCCAATACCTTTCTGTTTGGATGCACTTAATACAGTTCGAATACTCTCTAGGGAAAAGCCGGTACTGTCAACAAGTTTGACCGGCTGTCCAGGCTCCTGAATATATTGAGCGTAAGAACGTACACCTTTCAGAAAATGATTCACGATGGATGGGGCTTCTGTCCTAAGTTTCCTGAAGCCAAAAGTACGGCGAAGTATCTGCTCTGTTTTGTTGACAAAATCTTCCGGCTGCCCCATTTGCTGATAAGTGTGTGCCAAGTATTGAACAAACGCAGACCATTCAGGCTTTTCTTTGACAATCCCCGTCAGATCACTCAGATGCTCACCAGCCTCAAGAACTAATTCAATCAGAGCAGAATTAAGTTCGCCGGACTGCTGATTGATGAATTCCCGCAATTTTTTTGCTTTGGTGTCATCTTTAGCGGCAAGTCCTACAACCCCGAGTGTTCCATGAGAGATCCGCCCGGTACGCCCGGCGATATTCCAGAAATCTTCTGGCGGCATATCTTTTCCGTAGGGATATTGATGGGAGGCCATCACAACCCCTGAAACCGGAAAATTAACCCCATGGGCTATCGTGGTGGTTGCAACTAGAAAATTGAGTTCGTCCTCCTCAAACAGCCATTCTACAAGAGTGCGCACTTCGTCAGGAAGCCCGGCGTGATGAATCCCAATTCCATAGGAAAGCAAATCAATCAAAGGAGTCTCATGGCCGAGTTCCAGTTCCAAAAATTTCTGAGCTAGAGAGATGTTACTGGTTGGTGCTTTCTTATCAAGGCCTACTTTGAGTTGGTCAGCCAAGGACCAGACCAAATCCGGCCGCATATGCATGACGATAACCGGTCCCCGTTGCTGCAATTTTTGAGCAGCGATTGCGGCCAGTTTGGAAGCATTATTGGATGCTTGACTGTAGGTAGAGGCAATTTCCTGGTTGTTCTGGAGGTCAATCAAATCATCCACCACCAGTGTTTGCTCTGACGTGTGGACAGTTTCCATGCGGACCCGATAATCAAAGCTGTTCTTTCGTATTTCCTCCGTTTTTTCGGCTTGAATAATCCCAATCACTCTGTCGTTGGGCTGCCAATCCACGGCCAGACTGATATCCTCGGAACTGTGACCACCCAGCCATTTGGCGACTTCACGAGCATTCGTTATAAATGGGGTAAGCAGCAGGAATTGAGCATATTGGCATTCGCTGTTTATACTGGCCAATAAAAGCTCAAGATGGAGTCCTCTGTTCGCATCTTGAATATTATGTGCCTCGTCTACGATCACCAAAGTTAACGGGTGCCCGATTTTCGTTTCCCAACCCTGACGCAGCATGAGATTCAGTTTTTCGGGAGTCGTGACAAGAACATCAAACTTGTTTTCGGGATCATTCTGGCACAAGAGTTCCGATTCTACGTTATCAATTACCAGTGCCGGGCTAATCTGCTCAACATTGATCCCAAGACTGCCCAAGTCTCTGCGCAACTGCCGGGAAATCTGGTTAACCAGTGCACGCGTCGGCACTAGGTACGCTACTCATCCCCTGTCCATGGAAAACTGATTCAAGGCCTGGAGAATTCGGAATTCGGCAATCATCGTCTTGCCACTTGAAGTGGGCAAGCTGACTACAACTGCACGACGACTTGAACCAAGCAATCCTTTTTCTGCCAGAACACGCCGCTGAGGTGGCAGTACATCAAATATAGCCTTATTCCCCCGATCTCTATCAACAAGGTTCCTGACAAAATGGCTCACACGGGAATTAACGCCCCTCGTAACCGTCCAGATAGAATTCTCGGCCATCTGAGCTGCACTGGCCGCCAGCAGTCTGGTCAACGGTTCCAATTGAATCATCTGTGTTTCCTCGCAGATAGCCAATACCCGGTCAAAACGAGTCTCCAGTAATTCCTGGATTTGATATTCTCCGTCTACAACACCGTCGGTTATGTAATGGGCGAGGATTTCTGCGACTTTGGCTAGATGATAGAGACCGATCAACTCAAGAGCGGTCGCTTTCGCGTCCGAGATGTCCAGACTCTGCAAATACTTTCTTTCAAATATTAGCTGCGCCTTCCGTAAACTGGAGATTCGCTCAAGTACGAGGTCACGGTCAGTCCAACCGTCTTTACGGATCAGTCTAAGCCAGACATCGATAACTGTCGCCCAGGTGCGCTCCCCCTAGTCTTGTGACTCAACCGGCAGGTCTGGCCAGGTGTTTTCCCGAAGCCAACGAGCCGCATCTACCCCCTTATCACCAAGAACCGCGATTGCTCCCGCTTGCAACAGAAATATACCCGCTTCTAATTTATCATCTGGTCTGGGCAAAGTCCTGAACAATCGAAACGCATCCGCAGCGATATGTCTTAATTCTTGTTGATTCTTATCCTCCTCCTCCTGCCCATTGTGAATAAGATCATGCACAGCAATCTCAAGAAGTGTTGCCGCTCTCTGTAGCAAGTCATCATCAGCATTAAAAGGAAATTCCAGCAGTTCCTGCGAAACCTGTACGTGCTGTGCCTGTTTTAAGGCTTGTTGCCGTAAATCACTTAACCGACCAAGGATCTTAAGACTCATTGTTTAGCTCCAGTTACCCGATGGAGAAGGCCATCAACGGTACAGGGAATATAAATTGCAAACAGATGAAAAATGATTGGATGGCTCAGGATCCTAGTAGCCCGTGGATAAAGTCCGGAAAATCTGAGCAATGCTTTTCGGGTTGGGTTTTAGGGATCAGACGGCTCAAAACCGTCTAGAATCAAGGTTTTTCGTCCTTTAGAGTCTCAAAAAGGGCGAAAAACAGATGGCTGGGCCATCTGTGACACGCGGTTGTGCTGTCCAGCTCTGTGATCATACTTTATCCACGGGCTGCTAGCCAGTGTTTGCCCGCTTTGACTCAGATCTGTTTCATTGGGTTGCGTTGAGTATTACGAACGAAACATATCAGATTTGATTGCGATGGTATCTTCGGGTATGTTGCGTATCTCTATTTTGTACTCGGATGTCCTCCTTCCTCCATGTTCTTTCAGTTCGAGAAAATTCTTGCCATTCCAACCCTCCTTAGCGGTCACCAATGCTTCGTCTTTGATCAGTTCTCGCAAGATATCAAGGTCTGAACTCATTTCTCATCCCCCCATACGATGGCTTTCTGAATCTCGTTCATCTTATCTATGGTCTCGTCAAAACTGCGGGCATCAATTCCCTGTTCATGGCTTACTTCCGCCTTATTTAGTGTCTGATACCAACTTCTCTTTTTATGGCTGCTCTTTGTTTTCATCAAAGCTTTTTCTGCTACATAAACTTTTACTCTATCGGGGTCAACAAGTTCTTCGTTCCGATACCCCTCTCTCTCGGCAATTCGCTTTAGATAGGGCTTATCTTGATTAAGCATAATCAATGTGTTCAACTCCTTGATGATATAGTCACTGTGAGTGGTTATGAAAACTCGAATTCCAAGATTTATGAGCCGAGCGAAGAGCCGGGCAACTCGACGCTGATTTTCAGGATGCAGGCTCAATTCCGGTTCGTCTATCATCAGCAAGTCACCTGGTTTTGCAATGTGACGCAAATAAGAACCAATATCCAACATAGAGCGCACTGCACTTGAACTTTCTGCCATAGTCAGCTTGAGGCGTTTGCGCGAAGGCTTGAAATAAATTGAGTTGTCGCTCCCTGAAATATATTCACCGCCAATAATATCGGAGAATTCCTCCAGAACCGGAGAATGCTCCTTAGCAATGAAGCTATCTTCCTTGCGGATGTCTGAACCCCTGCGTGTAAAATCTATGTTTGTTTTCACCGGCAAAGCATAATCATTGTAGGATTTAAAAAGCAACTCCATTCGGTCAATATCCTTGTCTGATCGAGCCATTTCCTCAAGCAGCCGATTTCTGGCAAAATCAAGCTCCTTGCTGAATATTGCAACACCGGTACGCTCCGCGCTGACAATAAAGGGAGTAGGGAAATATTGTCCGAAGATTATTTCGTTAATGACATCCGAGATTTCCTCCTTAATGATCTCTGTGGGGAGCCCGATTTTTTCAGTCTCCGTCGACATGGAAACCACTAAATTACGGCACCCCTTAGGTTTGCTAAATGAGAGAAGTTCACTTTTCCCAAATCGTATTTTTCGTTCTAAAGGAGGGAGTAGGATTGATTCCAAATTCAGTTCCAAGTCTGCCTTAAATCGGGTTCCCTCAAAATGCTTCGGATTGGACGCGAGGATTCGAGGCAATTGCTGAGTGTATGTCCGGCAGCTCCGTGAAAGAATATTCTTTGACCCTTTGGCGTGCCTTGCAATATCAATCTGCGTTGCACCGTGATTCATGAGATCATTTATTTTTTGATTAGAAACTTCGGCTCTCATGAATCTCTTCCCGTTAAGTAGAAAACCAAACAGGGCATAAGTCGCATATGTCTTGCCCGTGTTGTTTGATCCACAAATCAAGGTCAGGTCACCGAGCTCAAATGCCACCTTTTTTAGAACACCCAGGTTCTCTAGGGTTATTTTCATCATGTTTATCTTTAGAATGCAAAGCGAATTTATTGTGACCTGGAAACCTCCTAAGCAAACTAAGCAGAATCGACAGGGATTCGCGACGTGATACGATGGTGAAACTGAATGGTTTAATAGATTTGATGGGCTTTGGAAATTTTGGGAGGGGCTGACGAAAAGAAGTGCACGTTTTGCATTGTCAATCATCTTTCATCAAATCGTTACTTGCATGCACGAAATTGTTTGTTTGGAACTGGATGCCCACACTCGGAACTGCGTTCTGGCCGTCATGAATATGGAGCGATAATCGGGGGGGGGCAGGCGTACAGCGGAACAAATTGTCCGCGCAGTCATTTGCTCTACTACTACTGATAGCCTCCACTATACATCATGAGTGATTCTGATCGCAGATCCCCCAATATAGAAGACCGGGGTGAAGCAAAGTACTTCCACGGCCGGAAGGGAATTCTGGCCGACTTCAAGGAACGTCTGGAGTTCGCGGAGCAGGATCCCAAAAAAGGAACCACGTTTCTGATCCAGGCCGCGCCCGGTGCAGGGAAGAGTGCGCTGCTCCACGAGTGTGCCCGCCTAGCTGCAATCGAGGGATTTGCAGTGGCAGAGGTGGATCCGCATAAGCTTCTAGATCCAGAGGTACTTCACGAGTCTATTGATACATCGTGGATGCGATGGCGTAGATGGCTCACACAGGGATCGGCTAGTATAGATGTTGGTGTATTCAAGGCGGGAGTCGTTGTCGGTGGGGCGGCAAAAACTCCTCTTGGTGTCATCGAAGAGGGAAAAGGAGGGCTGGTTCTGCTGTTGGATGAAGCACAGTTAATGAACGACCTTGCGGTAGGGACCGGGATTCCATTTATCGGCGCGAAGGCCCTGCTGACCGCAATCCACAACGGGCGGACTGGACGCCCCGTCATGCTGGTTGCCGCCGGGTTGAGTGCAACGAAGCGAGCCTTCAAAGATCTGGGCGTGTCCAGATTCAAGGCGAATTGCTACGTAGAACTGGGCCCGTTAAAACCCGAAGCGGAGCGGGATGTGATCAAGGACTGGCTCCTGAAGGAGGGGCGGGCGAAGGGAGATCCCGCTCCCTGGATTGATGCAATCATGCAGAAAACTCATGGCTGGCCGCAGCATTTGGCCGCCTATGCCGAGTCTGCTGCCATCCACCTGCGGGCAACGGGGCGGGAGATGACTCCAGCGAAGTTGAAGACGGCACTCGAATTGGGGGAGATACAACGGACAAAATTCTATGAATCCAGAGCGGACGGGATTGTCAAGAAAGAGCGCCAGTGCCTTGCAAGAGCAATGGCCAATGTTGAGGCGGACGGGACCATCGATAAGGATATGGTCATCACCACTCTGCGGGAAGTATGCAGCGCGGAGAAAGCCGAGGAGGTATTCGCCTTAGCCCTGAGTAATGGAGTATTTGATCTGCAGCGCGACAGTTATGTCGTCCCGATCCCGTCCATGCGCCGCTGGTTCATCGCCAATTACTATATTGAGCGGGATCCCCCCAACCTGCCCCCTCCCAAACTGAGTCCGCCGCCGGATAGACCCTTAGATACAACTCCGGGGGATTCCACACTTGGCCTCGTCCCCCTCCCCGATGCTGACCGTGACCTAGAGCGATAGCCGCTCTTTGGCCAGTCCGGGAAGTTGGTGCGGCGACAGCGGGAACTGCACCTTTCTTTTTCCCCATCCAGAAAGCAGACAGGCACTGATTCAAGTCTCCCGCTCGCCGCGTGTTTGCGTCAGGCGGGGAAGGGGTGGGGGCGGTGCCGCCGCCTAGTCTCGGAAGGACTGGAACCATTCGGCTTCAGTTCCCGGATTTGTCCGCGGGATAAATCAATTTTCGGATGGATACGGGGATGAAGCCTCCGAAGTGGTTGAAGCCGTCCGTACCCTCATCTTTGATGTCAGTGACCTTGAAGATCCGATCCTGGCCGGCGAATATTTTGGCCCATCCAATGCGATTGATCACAGTCTTTACATTCGGGGCAATATAATGTAGCAGACCGATTATGTGGAGGGGCTTCGGATCGTGGATATCTCTGATCCGGAAAACCCGATTGAAGTCGGTCACTTTGACACGGTCCCCTATGGTCCGAATGACAATTCGCCAGTTCTCGGTGCCTGGAGCAATTATCCGTACTTTCGGAGCGGAACGATTGTGGTCATCTCAGGGAGAGAAGGGGTGTTTTTCCTGAAACGCCGCCCCATAGATATGTAGCCGGCAAGATTTTTGCTTAATTACCGGTAATTCCTGTCCGTGGAACCTGATGGAGGTAAAGCGGTAGGAGGGCACTTACGCTA
>JAJECE010000067.1 GCA_022822185.1 Rhodothermales bacterium
ACGGACTCCCCTTCCTCCACCGGGTTCGGGGAGGCCCTCAGTGTGACGGTCGGTTTCTGATCGTCATCCCGGATGGTGATCTCCACCGTTTTCGGGGTCACTGCAATCACGGCATCGGATAAGCCGCGTTCATCAATGGCCACCGTGAACGTTTCATCCTCGTAATCTTGATCATCCTCATAGGTGCGGATCCGGGCCGTTCCGGTCACGCCGGTTCCGGCCCCTGGAATTGTGATCGTTGCCGAAGTAAGATCGTAGTCGTCGGATTCGGCGGTGCCGGGGGTGATCGTGAGCGGGACGACAATGTCTGCGTCCATATCCTCGGAAACGGTGGCCGTCAGGAGTACCGATTCCCCTTCGTCCACCGGGTTCGGATCGGCGCTCAGAGTGACGGTCGGGACCGGCGGGATATCATCATCCAGAATTCGCACGCGGATCGTCTTTTCGGGGTTCTGATCAAAGCCGCCGCCGCCGGCCGACAGGGTCAGCGTTGCCGACTCATCGTCATAATCCGGGTCCTGCATTGCCCAAAGCGTCACCGTCTTCGCCTGATTCCAGTCGGACGCGTTGAAGGTGAGTGCTCTTGGAGCGGATGCCGTGGTATCCAGCCCGGTGTTCGCATAGCCGGAGATTGTCACCGCGACATCGCCGGTTGGCACGGCCTCCAGTCTTGCCGTGAAGGCGGCACTGGCACCTTCCCGAATGGTCAGCGCGGCCGGGGTGACCTGAAGGCCGGGTTCGTCATTGTCCCGGATGGTCACCTGAACGGTTTCGGTCCCGGAAAAATCCCCCGATGCGGTCAGGATCAGCTCCTCCGGGCCGTCATCCACAAAGTCATCATCGTGCTTTGCGCCAACGGTCACCGTCCGGGTTTGACTCCATTCGGAATCGCCAAGCGAAAAGGGGATGCGCCGGTCGGAGGCCGGAGTGTCCAGGTCCGTGCCGTCATGGCCGGAAATCTCCAGAGTGATCCGGCTGGCCGGCGACGCGGCAATTGTCACCTCAAAGGCCGCCGTCTTCTCCTCAGGGACCTCGATGGCAAGGGGCGTGACCGCAAGGCCGGGCGCGTCATCGTCCGTGATCGTGACCGGGACGGTTTTCTCATCGGCGCTGCCGCCGGAGGCGGTCAGCGTCAGCGTCTCGGATTCATCGTTAAAATCGGGGTCATGCTTTGCGGTCACCGTCACGGTCTCCCCTCCGTTCCAGTTCTCTCTGGTGAGGGTGAGTATCCCGGGTTCGACAGGATCCAGGTCCAGTTCGCCATCCGGCCCCGGATCCACAGAAACCGCAACGGTTACCGGCTCCGCGGGTTCGCCGCCCAGTTCCACCTTGAATGTCCTGGATTTGCCTTCGGTGACCTCCAACGAGGCGGGAATGACGATCAGGCCGGGTTCGTCGTTGTCCTTGATCGTTACCGTGACGATTTTCTCATCGGTGCTGCCGCCGGAGGCGGTCAAAGTCAGTGCCTCCTGTTCATCCGCAAAATCATCATCATGCACGGCGGCCACCGAAACGGTCTGCTCCCTGTTCCATTCCTCTGGTTCGAAGGTCAAACTGACTGGATCTACCGGGTTGAGGTCCTGCTCGCCATCGGGGCCGGCATCTACGGTGATTGTGACCGTCACCTCGTCCGCCGGCTCGCCCTCAAGCTTCACCTGGAAGCGGGCCGGCTCCCCCTCTTCCTCCACCTCCAGCGTGAGGGGGGTGACCTCCAGACCAGGCTGGTCATTGTCCAGAATCGTGACCGTGACGGTTTCGGGGGGGCCGGCCGAAGGGGTGAGCGTGAGCACCTCTTCCTCGTTCAAAAAATCGTCATCATGCGCGGCACGCACCGACACATCCTGATCTTCATCCCAGTCGGAGGATGTGAAGGTCAGGGTCATTGGAAATTCCAGATCCTGCTCCCCGTCTGCACCTGGGCCGGCAGTGATGCTGACCGTGATCTCATCAGAGGGCTGCGCTTTCAGCCGAACCTGGATGCTTTTGGAGGGGCCTTCCTCCACCACCGTCACGGAACGTTCCCCGATCACAAGTCCATGTTTGTCATTGTCGGTAATGTGGACGGGGACGGGTAGGGAAACCCCGTCATAGCTGCCGCCGCTTGCGGTCAGCGTAAGCGTCTCCGACTCATCGTCAAAATCAGGATCGTCCTTTGCCGTAACTTTGATTTGATGGGGAAGATTCCAGTCGGCAGGAACAAAAGTCACGATATTCCTGTCCAGAGTCAGATCCGGTTCGCCATCGGTGCCCGGATCATCCATGGAAATCGTGACCGTAACGTCCTCTGGCGGCCGCGCCGTCAGTTCAACCTCAAAGGTCGCTGATGCCTCTTCTGTCACCTCTACCGGGATGGGAGTGACCGTGAGTCCGGGCGCGTCATCGTCAATGATCTCGATAAAAATAGATGCCCGCTCACCGTCATAGCCGCCGCCGCTTGCGCTCAGCCACAGTCTGCCTGAAGCGTCTGAAAAATCAACGTCTTCTACCGCCGTCACGGTTACTGCTTGCTCAGTATCCCAGTCCACGGAGGTGAAGGTCAGACTGGATGGGCTTACCGTCAAAAATCCTTCAGGAATGGGAATTGCGACCGTGACATCATTGACTCCTATCGTTCCCGCAGGCGGATCCGAGAGTCTGACCGTAAAGTCTTTGCCTGCCTCCCCTTCGTAAATCCGTAAACTTGATGGGGCTACAATCAGCCCCGGATCATCATCATCCTCAATCCGGATATGAATCGAATGTTTCACATCTCTGAATTCGGGTGGTTCTGTGACGGCAAGAATCAAAGGAATTTGATCGTCCACATCGTCATTATCTGGATGTGCAAAAAATGTTACCGGTACTTTGTCTGAACATTGGGTTTTTACGGGCAGCCCTCGGCGGTTAACGGTGCAAGGATGCCAGGTGTCCGCATCAAAGATTAACATGTCCGGGTTTACCTCTAAATCCGTTCCCCGGTGCCCCGTGATCGTAGAGATTGCGTTGACTTTGGGTTTGCTCCCGCTAAGTCGATAAGTAGTAGTCTCGCTAGAACCCTCTGGAATCAGGAATTCGTCTGGAGGTCGATCCCAAAGGGTGACCTCCATAGTGTATTTTAAGCCACTATAGCCTCCGCCTGAAGCCGTAAATGTGAGTGTGATATATTCATCCAGAAGATCTGCATCCAATTTTGTTCCCAATATGAGGCGTTGATCTGTCCACCAGGAGTCTTTCGGGAAAATCAGTTCTGTGTTTTGAGGGAGTAGATTGGTGTGCTCATGCCCTGTAATCGTGAAGATTACATCATCGGAAGGCGGGGCCAGTGCAGTCCAAAGTGGAATCGGGAAACTTCGGATACTACCTTCCTCAATCGTTCGAGGCGTGAGTAGCACCGGCCTTTCGTCGTCTATAATCGTGACCGTTGAATGTACCGGGGACTGGCTTATGCCAAGGCCCGAATAGGTTTGCGTCAGTGTGACCTCTTCATCGTCCGCATCAGGGTCTGAGGCCGCCGTGAATGTCAGGGGCTGCCCTACATCCCAGTTGGCAGGAGTGAACGTAAGTGTCGTCGGGTGGATCGTTAAGGCTGAGCCTTCATGTCCGGTAATCGTGATCGTTACATCCACCGGGGGGCGCTGGGTAAGGTTAACGTCTTCGACCCGGGTATTCCCCTCCAAAATCATCGGTGAAATTCTGGACTGCCTGTTTTTCTGTTGCAGGTTCTGCAAGCGATTTCCCAGGAATCCAGTTGCATTCCCAGACGGATCAGGGGCATCTGCAGTTGAACGCCGCGGAGGCGTAAACGGGGCGGGAATCTTGGGGAAAAAGTTCCCCCGGGGGAGATCCAGTTCGCTGGACCTGGTGAATCCGGATGGATGAATGATCTGCCCATCTTCGCCAATCAGCACAACCTGAAGACGGACGGTTGTCTCATCGTTCCTTCCAGATTCTTGCGGGTTTGAATTTACAAGGGATTCAGGAACCGGTACGGGAACCCGCTGAAGTTCAAATCTCGGTGTCTGCTCCTGTGCCAGCGAAATGACAGGAAAAAACAGCACTAGAAGTCCCGCGACATGCAGGGACTGCCTGAGGAAGGCCACAGGGCCGCGGCCTTGGTCACACGAAATGTGTTGGATCACTCCAGTGCCATTTTGAATTATGGAATATGCGGACATTGTACGAAATTTATTCAGCAATGTCAACCTTCAAACCATTCCGAAATACTTTCAGAGAACCGGGAACTTCAGGAAAATCTTGTAGCGCAACAGAAGTTTGACCCCCTTCTGCTCAACGCACGAGTATACGAACAGGAACGATCTATGTTCAGTCAGACGTGCGCACTGCCTGTCTGGATGATCGCCAAAAACGGATGGTCATCCCAAAGATGCTCAGCCAATCCATATCGCAAATATTGGTTCTGCCGGCATGGTTGTGGATAAAGGTTCAGATCAATGCAGAAAAAGAGGCCGCAGTGAGGATTCAAGTTATTGGTGGCAATCTAGAGGAGGATCGTGAGACGGTCCTCCTGACACGGACCGCGGTCACAGAATGCGTTGTGGGGAGTGAGAATGGGCATAGGTGAGCAAAATTCATTCTTCCAGACGATTCAAGGGCTTTCCCCGTTCTCTGTCTGGATCCGGCAGAGTACGAATCTGGGAACCGAAATTTCGGAGGATGCGATCTTCGTGCACCGCCGCCCCACAGAAAGTTGATTTTTTCCTATTTTTACTGTGATATTTTAAAATACTGCGTTCAGGTTGCTCTGGCTATGTTGTTCAGGCGTATATTTCAAAAACTGAGTTTCCCATGTCTCTAATGGATCGAAGAACCGCATTACAGCGCATTGCTGTCTTGATGGGAGGTGCGATTTCAGCATCTACGGCTGCCGGCGTTCTTGGCGGTTGCAGTGCCGGCGAAGAGGGGGCTGTCTTTAAAGCCCGTACTCTGACGCAGGGGCGTGATGAATTGGTGGCGACGCTGTCCGAATTAATCATTCCAGAAACGGATACGCCCGGGGCACGCGCAGCCAGGGTCCATGAGTTTGCAGATAATATGCTCACGGACTGGTACGATGAGGCGGAAACAGAGGAATTTCTGGCAGGATTGGAAGATGTGCAGCAGCGTGCATATGAGCAGGGGGCAGCGTCCTTCATAGATCTGGATTCGGAGCAGCAGACGAAGATCCTGATCCAAATGGAGCAAGAGGCGGAACTCTGGCAGGAAAATGGAGAACCGGGGACTGCACCCTTTTTTCAAACCATGAAATCATTGACACTTTTTGGCTATTATACGTCCGAGGTGGGGGCAACGCAGGAATTGCGTGTCAACCCGATGGGAGTCTATAAGCCGGATATTCCTTTTTCGGAGATCGGTCGTGCATGGGCCTGATCAGGAACCTCAAAATTTAATGCATTATGAATAGACGAACGTTTTTGCAATCATCGGTGGTGCTTCCGGCAGCTGTAGGGGCCTTGGCCGGTTGTTCTTCAAACAGCGCATCTGAATCCCAGGGATCGGAAGCATTGATGCCTCCGCGCTCCCTAGAGCGGATCGGAGTGCAATTGTACACAGTGAGACATCTGCTCTCCGATGATTATGAGGGGACGATTCGGGCGGTTGCCGAGGCGGGGTACGATGAAGTCGAAACCGTATGGGAGCCGGATCGCAATCCAGATGATATTCGAGCGCTCTTTGACGAAGTTGGTTTAGCGGCGCCATCGGGCCATGTTTCCCTAGGGGCGCTGAAAGATGACTTAGCAACGGTACTGGATGCCTCTGGGCGGATTGGTCACTCGTATATCGTGTGCCCCTGGCTGAATGAAGATCAGCGTACGATGGCCCACTATAGAGAATATGTGACCTTGTTCAATGAGGTGGGGGCAGCATGCAAGGAGGCCGGAATCCAGTTTGCCTATCACAATCACGAATTCGAATTTGAGCCCGCCGAGGATGGAATCATTCCCTATGACTTTATGCTTGATGAGATGGATCCTGACTTGGTGAAGATGGAACTGGACCTGTACTGGATTGCCTATGCCAACCGTGACCCGAATGAATACTTCCAGAAGTACTCGGGGCAGTTCCCGTTGTGTCACATCAAGGATATGGGGGCAGATCGCGAGATGACTCCGGTTGGTGAAGGTCAGATTGATTTTGGTGCAATCCTGGCAGAAAGCGAAACGGCCGGGCTCAAACACTATTTCGTGGAGCACGATCATCCCGAGGATGCCCTGGCAAGTATTCGCACCAGTATTGCTCATCTAAGATCTCTGGAATTCTAAAATGGGGTTAGACCGAAAGCTTCGCTATGGCATGGTTGGCGGCGGTCCGGGTGCATTTATCGGGAATGTGCACCGGATGGCTGCTTCCCTTGATGGAACGATGGAGCTGGTTGCGGGCGCGTTCTCCTCGGATCCAGAGAAATCCAGAGCACAGGGGGAGGAATTGGGGCTGGCCTCTGAGCGTTCCTATGGCTCCTTTACGGAGATGGCCGAGATGGAAGCCGCACATGAGAATCGCATTGACTTTGTCTCCATTGTGACACCGAATCATATGCATTTTCCAGTCGCAAAGGCGTTTCTTGAGGCAGGATTTCACGTTGTATGTGACAAGCCGATGACTAATACGCTGGCCGATGCGGAGGCATTGTGTGATCTGGTACGCAGGCATGATCGTGTATTTGCGCTTACGCATAATTATACCGGTTATCCAATGGTTAAACAGGCACGCGCCATGATCCAGGAGGGCAGGATTGGGACGGTTCGCAAGATTGTGGTTGAATATCCGCAGGGATGGCTGGCAACCCCGCTTGAGCGCACCGGCCATAAGCAGGCCGGCTGGCGCACCGATCCGAGCCGTGCCGGTGCAGGAGCACTGGGAGATATTGGATCCCACGCAGAAAACCTCGCCCGGTACATGACCGGGCTTGAACTTGAAGCATTATGTGCAGATGTCACCACGTTTGTTGAAGGCCGGATAATTGATGATGATGTGAATATGCTGGTTCATTATCAGGGAGGTGCCCGGGGCGTATTGCATGCATCCCAGGTCTCGGTCGGAGAGGAGAACAACCTGAATATTCGGATACACGGCGAGATGGGGTCCCTTCAGTGGTTCCAGGAACATCCAAATTGGCTCTATTATCGGGACCTGGATGGTCCTGAGCAGGTATTCAAGCGCGGGAATGAGTACCTGTCCGCGGCAGCGCAGCACAGCAGCCGTCTTCCAAGTGGTCATCCAGAGGCATTTCTTGAAGCGTTTGCCAATATCTACCTGAATGCAGGTAGAACGATTGCAGCCTACGAGGCGGGAGAGGCACCTGCACCGCAGGATTTAGATTTTCCTAGCGTGCAGGATGGGGCCCGGGGGGTTCATTTCATCCTCACTGCACTGGAGAGTGGAAAGCGCATGGAATGGGTTGATGCCAGGTACACCCCCCCTGCGTAAGCCGGGGCAGTTCATGCATGCACAGTGTATCCGATGTTCCTTTAAGTTTTACACGGGTATCAATTTCTATTTAGTCAGATTCAATCATATACATGGCACGTCCAGTCACTTTATTTACCGGTCAATGGGCCGATCTAACACTTGAAACACTTGCAGCAAAGGCCGCATCATGGGGCTATGATGGGCTGGAACTTGCATGCTGGGGGGATCATTTTGATGTTCAGCGGGCGCTCCGGGAACGTGATTACTGCCAAGGCAGGCATGACCTTCTTGCCCGGTATGGACTGAAAGTCTATGCGATCAGCAACCATCTGGTCGGGCAGGCGGTCTGCGATCATGTGGATGAGCGCCATAAAGCGATCATCCCTCCTCATGTATGGGGCGATGGGAATTTTTCTGATGTTCAGGAGCGTGCGGCAAAGGAAATGCAGGATACCGCCCGCGCGGCCGCGAAACTGGGAGTCAAGGTGGTCAATGGTTTTACCGGCAGCAGTATCTGGCCGCTTCTCTACTCGTTTCCTCCGAATGATCCGGCAATGATTGATGCGGGGTTTCAGGATTTTGCAGATCGCTGGAATCCCATCCTGGATGTATTTGATGAGGTCGGGGTTCGGTTTGGTCTGGAAGTACATCCAACGGAAATCGCCTTTGATATTGCAAGCAGTGCACGCGCACTGGAAGCGATCAGGCATCGGGAAGCGTTTGGATTTAACTATGACCCGAGTCACCTTGGGTATCAGGGGGTGGATTATGTGGCGTTCATTGACCGCTTTGCAGATCGTATTTATCACACGCACATGAAGGATGTCTGGTGGTCCGACCGGCTGACTTCGGCAGGGGTATTTGGGGGGCACACAGATTTTGGTGCGCCAGAGCGTTTCTGGGACTTCCGTTCGATCGGTCGCGGATCCATCAATTTTGAGGAGATCATCCGTGCATTGAACCGAATCAACTACAATGGACCGCTCTCCATTGAATGGGAGGATATTGGCATGGATCGGGAAGCGGGTGCTTCAGAGGCCTGCGCATTCGTTAAAAGGGTAGACTTTAAGCCGTCAGGTGCGGCATTTGATGCAGCGTTTGCGAACTAATATCGCTGCTGTTTTGTGGGTCGGCTTCGGAGTTGGAACCGTGGTCGCACAACCGGAACCGGGAATGATTACGGACACAATTCCAGGAACCGAGGTATATTTTACCATGGTTGGATTGCAGGGAGGGATGTTTTTGATGGGGACTCCGGAAGATGAGGAGGGACGGGATGCGGATGAGGGCCCCCGGCGCACCATTACCGTATCGCCGTTCTATATCGGTGTGCACGAGGTGACATATGACGAGTTTCTTCTCTTTGCAAGCCTGGATCGTGACAGTCCTCAAAGCGCAAGGGGGACTGATTTTGATCCAGAGCTGATTGCACGTCCAAGCCCCCCGTATGAGGATCCGGCGCATGGTATGGGGACTAATGGGTATCCGGCGGTTGGCATGACACAGTGGAGTGCCCTTCAGTATACGCATTGGCTTTCCATCAAGACGGGTATTTTCTACAGGTTGCCGACCGAAGCGGAGTGGGAGTACGCCTGTCGCGCAGGAACCTCCTCTGCATTCAATTTTGGGGAAACGGCAGATTCCCTCGATTATTTTGCGTGGTACGAGGGCAACAGTAATGAGACGTACCAGCAAGTCGGAGCCAAAGCACCGAATTCATGGGGGATTTATGACATGCACGGCAACGTTGCCGAGTGGACCCTGGATGAGTACAGTGGAGTTTTTTATGAGGGATTGGAGGGACCATCTTCGGAAGATCCATGGAATCCGCCAACCCGTCTCCATCCGCGTACGGTCCGGGGCGGAGCCTACGATGACGCTCCAGAAGCATTGCGCTGCGGGGCGCGGCTCCGCTCCGATCTGGACTGGAAGCGCCGGGACCCGCAGATTCCGCGATCCATGTGGTGGAATACAGACTCTCCCTTTGTTGGGTTTCGGATTGTCCGTCCCTATATTCAGCCGACCGAAGAGGAACAGCGGGAATTCTGGATAAACGCACTAGGCGGGTAATATCCGCCATATTTCTTAAATTGCATTGCACGAAATCAAAATACCATGAATAAATCCATGAATTCTTTCAATCGCCGGAATTTTGTCAAGAGTGGAGTGGCCGCCGTGGTTGGCGGCTCGGTTGCTGGTCATTTTCCGATGAACGCCAGTGCTTTCTATAGCATGGACGATACGATCCGGGTGGGGCTGATCGGCTGTGGCGGAAGGGGAACCGGTGCGGCGCTTCAGGCACTGAAAGCGGCCGCAAACACAAAACTGGTGGCCATGGCAGATGCCTTCAGCGACCGTATTGAAGAGAGTCATAAAAACATGATGGAGCCGGAAGAGGCGGACGAAGCAACCATGGATGCAATCCGCCGGATTGATGTGCCGGCAGAGATGCGCTTTGATGGTTTTGACGGATACAAAGAGGTCATCGCTGCCTCGGATGTGATTATTTTGACGACACCGCCAGGTTTTCGTCCTCTGCATTTTGAGGCGGCCGTTGAGGCGGGAAAACATGTCTTCATGGAGAAGCCGGTTGCGACAGATGCTCCAGGTATACGTCAGGTACTGGCGACTGCTGAAAAGGCAAAGCAGAAGAAATTAAATGTTGTGGTGGGACTGCAGCGCCATTATCAAACGGTGTACCGTAAATGGGTGGAGCAAATTCATGCGGGTGCAATCGGGGATATTATTCTGGGCCGCGTCTATTGGAACAGCGGCGGTGTATGGGTTCGCTCCCGCGCAGAGTATGAAGAGAAAGCCGGGCGCCCCCTCACCGAGATGGAATATCAGATGCGTAACTGGTATTACTTCAACTGGCTTTGCGGTGATCACATTGTGGAGCAGCATATTCACAATATTGATATTGGGAACTGGGTAAAGAAGGGGCATCCTGTGAAAGCACAGGGGCAGGGAGGACGTCTGGTTCGCACAGGTCTGGATCATGGAGAAATCTATGATCACCACTTCGTTGAATTTGAATACGAGGATGGGAGCCGCATACTGAGTCAGTGCCGGCATATTCCAGATTGCATGAATCGGGTATCAGAGGCCTTTCACGGTACATCCGGGACTGCACCGTCGTCGGGTGAACTCTATGATGCCTCCGGATCTGCGATTTTCAGGCACAACAGCAAGGACGATCCCAACCCCTATCAGGTGGAGCATGACGAACTTTTTGCGGCGATTAACGCCGGAGAATTCAAGTATGCGGATACAGAGAACGGGGCGATTGCAACGATGAGTTCCATCCTTGGACGGATGGCGACCTATTCCGGCAAGGTAATCACCTGGGAGGAGGCGATGGCCAGTGATCTGGATTTGATGCCTGAGAAATTTGCATGGGATGCAGATCCTCCGGTTCTGCCAGATGCAGAAGGACGGTACGAAATTCCAATGCCTGGTATTACGAAGGCATTCTAGCCCGTTCGTGTGATTGAGTCAGATCATAAACGGATCATTGCAGTTGTCTTCGGTTGGTAATCCGAAGTGAGGCGCTTCGATGCTTTGGACAGCGTTTCAAAGGTCGTCCATGCGTGATCAGTGGATGCGTCCTTCGGAATGTCCGTATACTGGAGGGAGTTGTTGTGCAGGGACATTCAATCAGATCACCATTGAATTTGTGCTAATGAAGGTTGCTGTAACGGGATGAGACGGTTCCCGGTGCGAATGATCATGCCGGTTATGCTGATCAGTTTGATCACAGCGATGGGTGCAGGTGGTCAGACTCCGAAGCGCCTGACATTCAAAAAACCTCTGATGGGTACAGAGGTCCGTATTGTCCTCTATGCGGCGGATTCAATTGCGGCATTCAAAGTGGTGGAATCTGCCTTCGCCCGTATGGAGGATCTCAATCAGTCCCTGAGTGATTATCAGACCGAGAGTGACGTGAGCCGTCTCTCGAATACATATAATCAACCGGTTCAAATCCGCGATGATCTGTGGCAGGTACTCGTTACTGCACAGGAGATTGCTCATGCATCTGAGGGGGCATTTGACGTAACGGCGGGGCCTCTGACACGGTTATGGCGTCAAGCTATGCGAAGATCGGCGCTTCCAGATTCTACGGATCTAGACAAAGCCAGAACGGCGGTGGGGTATGAGTTTCTGGAATTAAATATGGATACGCAAACCGTGCGGTTAAACAGGGAACGTATGCGGCTTGACCTTGGGGGGATTGCAAAAGGATACGCAGCGGATCAGGCACTGGAGATTCTTGTTCAGAACGGATTTCCAAGGTCTGCTGTAGATGTGGGAGGTGATATTGCCGTGGGAAAAGCACCTCCAGATTCAGATGGATGGAGGATTCAGGTATTTACGGGGGTGTCCGAAACGGGGGAAATGATTTTGAAAAACTGCGGGATTGCCGTTTCGGGAGATTCTTATCGGTATCTGGATTATCGCGGAGTGAGATATTCTCACATTATTGATCCGAAGACCGGGTATGGAGTGACGCATGAGAGGAAAGTTGCGGTAATTGCTCCTAGCGCCATGATTGCGGATGCGTGGGCATCCGCGTACAGTGTAATGGAGTGGCAGGCAATTTCTTACAGCATACAGGAGCAAGATGGTTTGAGTATCCAGATGGCAGAGCCGGATGGAGCCGATCTTAAGGAGTTGAAAACGGGCGCGTTTCTAGATACGATACCATAAATAATCTTGAAAATTGCACCGCTTTTTGTGTGGACACGCATCTTTGTCCCGCAGCCTGTGGACAAAGTCCAGAAAAATCTGAGTAACGCTTTTTGGGTTGATTTTTGAGGATTAAACTGCTCAAAACAGCCATAGAAGAGAGATTTTTCGCCCTTTAGAATCTCAAAAAATGCGAAAAACAGATGACTTGGCCATTGATGACACGCAGTTGGCTGTCCACTCTACGCCCATACTTTATCCACGGGCTGCTGGCTCTGGAATGTGGTCTCTCCATCATGTCATCAAGTTCTGATTTGATTTCACGGGAAGACCTCCCTTCTTGGGCTCTTTCTCAAGATCTCAGTTTTGACCTGCTGATCTATCGTCTCCATAGGAATGGTCTCGACCAGTATTCCTGCAACACGGGCACTTTCCCGAAGTGCCAGAATTCGGGCTTCAGCTTCTTCCCAGTTTTCAGCAATAATGGTAAAGCCATATTGGTCTCCTTCGAAAGTGTACTCGCCGCAGAATTCCAGGGGTTCATCAGGTATTAGATTCCAACTCGTTTGAAAATCTCGGAACAACTGCCTTTTGTTACAAGAACGAATCCGTGCTCGCGCAAACGGAAACAGTGCAGAATTGCCTGCTTATGCATCCATTCTGAATTCATCAGAGAGTCAAGTTTAGCCGGATCCTGAGCCAGAGACTCAAGAACTGTATTTGATTCATCTGTGGCATCGTACACAGAATCATAGTTCGGTTCCGGCGCTTCACGGTAACAACCTGCGAGCGCAAGTAATGCGATCAGGATCAGACTACGTAGTATCGTCATTTTGTTCATCTTCAGATTTGCGGGATTGGGGATGCACCATTGTTAGTTGAGTATTCGCAGCACTTTGTGTAACCTTAAGTTCATCTATGGATTCTTTGACTCTGGTTTCATGCTGCCTGAGCGCCTTTATTTGTCGGGTCTCTATTTGTTCGACTTTGGCTTCAAGTTGTCCGACTCGGGTTTCTACTTTTCCGACTTGATCTTCAAGTCTGTCAAGTCGATCTTAGCGCTAAGTTGCTCTATGGCGCTGATAAGCGGCCGGACAATTCTCCGCACAAGCCCAAACAGGCTTGTGATGATGATAATGACCGCAGTGATTGTGGTGACGATGAAAGTGATTGTAGTCACCGTCGTGGTTAATTAACAAAGGTTATAAGTGGATTAGCACAACCGCGTCTTAATAGTTCCGGCAGGTTACGAAAAAACTTAGTCTAGAAGATGGTTACCTTGAGAATGATTAAATAGGTAGGGGCTTATACACATCAAACTCGTTTGAGATGTACGTCACAGTCACAATGGGATGCATGCGAATCTCAGAGAATTATATCTATGTCTAAGAGCGGTCCAGATGGAACATGCCTGCGCACCATGGTCATATCTGCCATCGGCATCCGGGATTGGCCGGTTGCACGGCGAGGAGCGTTCCCGTCAGAGACTCCAATAATTCATGAAATAGATACAGTTGCTACGCGTTGTGTGGTTACGTCTAACAGATGAAGACCGTGCGGGCATTGTCTCAACCTTTGTGCAGATGCTTGCAGATCGCCCTCAAATCAGGACTGCAATCATGGAATCTCTGGCGAAGGCGGTCGGTGAGTGCAAGGCAGAAGAACGATTCATGGATGTGATCCACACGGAGGATTAGGTCACTGGAAGGGGTAAGCAAAATGTACACGGTTCCATAAGGCGTGTGCGGAGCGGCTGATCGAGCCATACAGGGTGTGTGGCGATTACTGGAGCAGTTACCCATATGCGGACGCATTGTCACAGGCGGGCCCGGTAATCCGGGATTGCCTGCGCCAAGTGTCTGCTGCGGATAGAGTGAGGCAGAGGTACATTCCGCCAAGCATTCCAGAGCGGGGGGCTGGCGAGGTGGACAGGCCGCTAGATCATTCCGTCCCCCGATACTGGAGCGGCAGAGTGCGGAACCTCGGTGGGACTCGGCTGTCCAACTTGCTCTACGGCATCCAATAACGATGATGGACGATTACATTGCCGGCTGGGGCGGCGACATAAGCGACCGGGGAAAAGCTAAACATTTCCGCGGCCGGAAGCAGGTTCTGGCTAACTTCCGCAAGCGCCTTCGGAAGGCAGAAATTGATCCGGCGGAAGGGACCATATTCCTGATCCAGGGTGCGCCCGGCGCAGGAAAGAGTGCCCTGCTTCATGAATGTGCACGGTTAGCTGAGGGCGAAGGCTGGAAGGCCGCAGAGATAACTCTAGATGCCCTCTGGGATGTCCCCACCCTGCTTGATGCGTTGGGGCGGAGCAAAGAGCTTGACCAGAAAGGGGGCAGGTGGAGCGGGGGATTGAAGGCAGGGTTAGATCTACTGTCCTCTGTGACTGCGAAGGTGGGCGTGAACTATAAATCCAAAAAAACTCCAGTCCCCCATAATACACGGGCCGTACTAAAGAGCGGCGAGGGGAAATTATTGCTTGTACTGGACGAGGCGCAGATGCTGGCAAAGCGCACCCCGCGCAAACATGCCCATCAGGTCACCATACTCATCAATGCGATCCATAACGGCAAACTGGGGTGTCCTGTAATGCTGGCTGTCGGCGGTCTCGCTACGACTCGGCAGGCCTTCAGGGACATGGATGTCTCCCGATTCAAAACGCATTGCTATGTCGAACTTGGACCGCTAAAACCGAAGTGGGAGCGGGAGATCATTACGGATTGGATCATGACGGAGGGCGAGGCCAAGGGGGATCCATTACCCTGGATTGATGCGATTGCAGCGCAGACACACGGATGGCCGCAGCACATTGCATTCTACGCTCAGGCGGCGGCGCTCCAGGTGCGTGCGGACCGCAGGGAGATGACACTGGAAGGGTTGAATGTGGTGCTGGATACGGGGCGGCGGGAGCAGGTACATTTTTATGAGTCCCGTGCAGACGGATTGGCAGGGGAAGACCGCGCGGCCATTGCCCGCGCATTTGAGCAGCCGCTCGATGATTGTACTCAGACCAGAACAGCCATCATGGAGTCCCTGACGAAGGCGGTCGGTGAGGGGAATGCAGATGCGGTGCTCAGGAAGGCGCTCAGTCAGGGGGTGCTGGACTGGCGGGGTGACCGCCTTGTCATTCCAATCCCGTCGATGCAGGACTGGTTCATAGAGAATTACTGTTCAGATCAGGCTCCTTACTCCGGGCGATCCAAACCTTCGGCCCCGTCGGATGCGGGCCATCCCTGATCGGGTCGCCTGCAGGGACGCAGTGTCCGTACAGGGAAGAGAGTCGGGGCGGTAAAGTGGGGGCCGGGGCTTTCTGGATGAGCGCACCATCTGTTCCATAATCTCCGATGGATACCCCATACGAGACTTATTTCCGTCAGTCCTGGATGCAGACGACCGAGGTGAAGTAGGATACTTAATATTCCCTATTTTTACGGCAGGGAGGAGATTAGTTAGAAAGCTTCGAATCGGTGCATACGTATACATGTTGAACGCCGTATCTGTAAGTATTCCGGAAGAATCGTATATTTCGCTTGGGAAAATATCATATTCAACATGCACAAAAACGAAATCAGCAGACGAAACTTTGTAAAAGTTACGACCGCCGGAACGCTAGGGCTCATGACTTCGGGGGATTTTGCCTACGTCGGTGGCAGTGATGCCCTGCGGGTAGGGGTGATTGGATGCGGTGGGCGGGGCACTGGAGCCGCACGGGACGCGGTGGTATCCAGTGAACAGGTCGAGATTGTTGCTATGGGTGACCTGTTCCAGGATCGCCTGGATGCATCCCGCAAGGCCTTGAAGGAAGAGATCGGAGACGCATTCAAAGTGGACGACAATCATGCCTTTGTTGGCTTTGATGCCTATCAGCAGGTCATTGGCAGCAATGTAGATATGGTAATCCTGGCTGCACCGCCTGGTTTCCGCCCCGCTCATTTTTCATCTGCCGTCCATGCAGGCAAACATGTATTTATGGAAAAGCCGGTCAGTGTGGATGTTGCAGGGGCGCTGGAAATCATGGCGGCCGGCGAAGTGGCTACACAGAAAAGCCTTTCCGTCGTTGCCGGAACGCTTTATCGCCGGCAGCCAAGCTTTGTGGAAGCAATCAGGCGCATTCACGATGGAATGATTGGTGAGATTGTAGCCGCACAGGAGTATTACCTGACAGGGCCCATCTGGCTGCGGGAGCGCAAGAGCGGGATGAGTGACATGGAATGGCAGTGCCGTAACTGGTATTACTTTACATGGCTGAGTGGAGACCATATTGTGGAGCAGTTTGTGCACAATATTGATGTAATCAACTGGGTATTTCAGGGGCATCCGCAGAGTGCCGTTGCGATGGGGGGGCGGATTGCCAGAACCAGCCCGGATTACGGGCATATTTATGATCATTTCAGTGTGGAGTATGTCTATCCCGGGGATATCATTGTAGAGGCGAAGTGCAGACAATTTCAGGGGGCAACCAACCGGGTGTCGAACCGTGTGGTCGGAACGAAAGGAATTGCCGATCTGAACCCGCGTAATTCAAAAATTCGGTCCCATGACGGACATGTCTTGTACGAGATGCCCGAGCCTGGAGGCAACGGGTATGTGCAGGAACACGCAGACCTGATCCAGTCGATTCGTGACGGTAAGCCGATTAATGAGGCCCATCAGATCGCAGCGAGTACACTTACAGCGGTATTAGGGCGGGAGAGTGCCTATACAGGACAACAGCTGAGTTGGGATGAGATGATGGCATCCGGTCTGGATCTGGTGCCAAAGACACTGGCCTTCGGACAGATGCCGATGCCGCAAGTACCGGTACCCGGTATTACGGAATTATCCCGCTCTGCTGCAATCTCTGCTCAGGGAATGGAATAATGATGAAACGGAGAGATTTTTTATTAACGGGGGCACTGGGTGCTGCCGGCCTTGCCCTGAGGCACAGGGATCTATTTGCCAGCCCCACCGCCGCATCTATTCGGAAGGCAGTGAAGTTTGGTATGATTCAGGAACCGGATCTGTCGATTGCAGAAAAATTTCAATTGCTCAAGGACCTGGGATTTGATGGGGTGGAGATGGACAGTCCAAATGATTTGGATCAAGGCGAAGTAATCGCTGCGCGAGATGCGGTTGGGTTGCCGATTCATGGTGTCGTTGATTCGGTGCACTGGACGCAGACGCTTTCTGATCCGGATTCAGCCGTGAGAGCGGCAGGACTGGATGGATTAAAGACAGCAATTCAGGATGCACATGCCTATGGAGCATCTACGGTGCTTCTTGTACCGGGGATCGTCAATAAGCATGTATCGTACGCAGATGCCTACAGGCGTTCTCAGGCGGAGGTCCGTAAAGTACTCCCGATGGCGGCGGAGCATAATATCAAGATTGCCTTTGAGAATGTATGGAATCGGTTTCTCTTGAGTCCGCTTGAATGTGCAAGGTACGTGGATGAATTTGAGAGTGAATTTGTGGGTTGGTATTTTGATGTGGGGAATGTAGTGACGTACGGATGGCCGGAGCATTGGATCCGAACCCTGGGACCTCGTATTCTGAAGTTGGATATTAAAGAGTTCAGCCGGGCTAAAGCGGATAGCGAGGGGCCATATGCGGGCTTTCGTGTGCCGTTAGGTGAGGGGGACTGTGATTGGCCGGCCGTGAATGAAGCTCTTGCCGAAATTGGCTTTGAAGGATGGGCAACCGCAGAGGTGGCAGGAGGGGATCGGACTCGTATGCAAGAACTGGCCGAGCGTATGGATCGCATTCTCCCGGTTCAATAGATTTTTTTGAATTCAGACAAAATGACCATGAAACGACGATCATTTATCGAAACCGGCTTAACGGGGTTTGCAGGGGCCAGTTTACTTGGCACGCTTCCTGTAAATCATCTAAAAGGGCGGGTCAATCACAGTGTTTGTAAGTGGTGCTATCCAGATTTATCCGTTGATGAACTTGCACAGGCAGCCGTGACGATGGGACTCACATCAATAGAGTTACTTGATATCCATGAATGGCCTATTCTGGAAAAGTATGGCCTTACGTGTGCGATGCCTTTTGGCCCCGTAGCTGAAGGGAAAGATCGTCTGACAGATGGATTTAATGATCCTGCTAATCATGAATGGCTCGTTCCGATGTATACTGAGCGGATACGGGAGGTTGCAGAGGCCGGCTACGAACAGGTGATCTGCTTTTCAGGGAATCGGCGTGGAATGGATGATGCGAAAGGGCTTGAGAACTGTGTACAAGGGCTTGAGAAGATCATTCCAGTGGCAGAAGAACATGGGGTTACACTTTGCATGGAATTGCTCAACAGCAAAGTGAGTCATCCAGATTACATGTGTGATCACACCGCATGGGGGGTTGAGTTGTGTAAGCGGATAGATTCAGAGCATTTCAAGCTGCTCTATGACATTTACCATATGCAGATAATGGAGGGAGATATCATACGCACGATCCAGGATTATCATCCATATATCAGCCATTACCATACGGGTGGGAATCCTGGACGAAACGAAATAGATGCTTCGCAGGAATTGAACTATCCTGCGATCATGCGTGCGATTGTGGAGACAGGATACACGGGATTTGTCGGTCAGGAATTTATTCCGACCCGAACTCCACTAATCTCATTACGGGAGGCGGTACGTCTCTGTGATGTATAACCATACAGTTCATTGTAGAATCAGACATAGTCAAGGATGACGCGTAGAGAATTTTTACCTTCGGTCCCTCTGATGTCTGCCGCTGCAGCCACGCTGGGCTGTGCCCCTGTAATTGGCAGTCAGAACAGCTTTTCAATGTGCTATGCGCCGCATTTTGGGATGTTCAAGCATAGTGCTGGTGATGATTTGGTGGATCAGATCAATTTTGCGGCGGATCAGGGATTCACTGCCTGGGAAGATAATGGCATGAAGGGGCGCAGTACAGATGTGCAGGAGCGTATTGCAAATGCAATGGCCCGGCGCGGCATGCAGATGGGTGTCTTTGTGGCACATACGATTTTCTGGCGCGAGCCGAATCTGGCTAGTGGGAATGCAGATCACAGGGAGCAGTTTCTGAAGGAAATCCAGGAATCCGTTGAGGTTGCAAAACGGGTCAATGCAACCTGGATGACGGTTGTACCGGGATTTGTTGACCTCCGGCTTGATATGGGCTATCAGACTGCCCATGTAATTGAGAGTCTGCGGCAAGCCTGTGATATTCTGGAGCCGCATGATCTCGTCATGGTTCTGGAGCCGCTCAACCTGCACAATCATCCTGGACTGTTTCTGACCAAGATCCCGCAGGCATACGAGATCTGCCGCGCAGTAGACAGCCCGGCATGCAAAATCCTGAATGACTTATACCATCAGCAAATCACAGAGGGGAATCTGATCCCCAATATTGATGCTGCCTGGAACGAGATTGGTTATTTTCAAATCGGGGACAATCCAGGACGCAAAGAGCCGACAACGGGAGAGATTAATTATACGAACGTCTTTGCTCATATCCGGGAGAAAGGCTTTGAGGGGATTTTAGGGATGGAGCATGGGAATATGCATCCCGGCGAGGAGGGGGAGATGGCGCTCATCCAGGCCTATCGGAATGTTGACGGAAGTGACGGTTAGCCGTACGATTTTTCCAGTAAATCAGTGAATACTTTAGTGGGAATCCATTCTGGGGGATTGTGGACAAATTTTTTGTTGGCGAAACCTGATGGCAAAATAAAACAGGTATACATGACGCGTATTTTCCTGTTATTCTCTATCGTTATCGGCACAAGCGCCTGTAATACATCTCAATCAATTATGTCTTCATCCGCTTTGGAAAGATTGTCCGAGGTCTATGATAAAGGTGCGGTAGATGATCCCCCTGAATTGATTGGGGGACACATGAAATTGCTGGGGCGTATCCTAGATCCTGTCGAAGAAGAGGAGGTGAGGGCCTTGTAGTTGTAGAGTTCGTCGTAGACGAACAAGGAAATGTAGTTGAACCTTTAACGTATCAGGGGATTGATCGCAGTTGTGACAAAGCAGTAATTAGAGCCATGACGAAACACGCCAAGTTTACGCCTGGCTATCTTGACGGTCGTGCAGTAAATGTAAAAATGATCTTTACATTTAACTTCACATTACACTGAGTCACGAATTTCTCCATGGATAAAGACAGATTTGGCGTGTACACAAACACACGAATCAGGTATAGATGAAGGGGAATAAGCTATTCATTGAATCCAGGATGTCATGGACACTCCTGATACCATGGTTTAGTAGAATTTCAATCTATAAGAGAATAGGTCTGTGCGCTGAAAACATGAGATCGCAGCCGGAATGTGATGGTAAATTCGTTGTTTGTTACCATTCCCTGATAGGTTATTTTCTGACTCTTTGATCATCCTATATTGGTTTTTGTGATGGGACTTTCATCGTTACTTTTTATGTTTGTATTTCAGGTGTCTCCGCTGACGGCCGGGAATGCGGACGCATCTGAATCCGTACGCATTGGAGTGGTAGGACTCGTTCATGGACATGCAGGCTGGATCCTTGGACGGGAAGCGCGGGGAGATGTTGAGATTGTCGGGATCGCAGAATCCGATCACGAACTGGCTGAGCGTCACGCTGCGCGGTTCGGGTTCGATACCAGACTAGTCTATGCATCTGTTGAAGAGATGCTTATCGCGGCTCAGCCGGAGGCCATTACGGTCTTCACCAATATTTTCGATCATTTGGCGGTGACCAAAGCCGCCGCCGCACATGGCGTGCATGTGATGGTTGAAAAACCACTGGCCATTTCTCTGGAGCATGCACAGCAGATGAAGGCGGTGGCAGATTCAGCAGGCATCCATCTGCTGACCAATTATGAAACGACCTGGTACCCGAGTGTTCATTATGCCAAAGAATCGCTTGCCACCCTCGGAGAATTACGCAAAATCGTGGTGCGGGATGGCCATCCCGGTCCCATTGAGATTGGCGTGGGAGAGGAATTTTCTTCCTGGCTTCTGACCGAGGAGAAGAATGGAGGAGGGGCAATCACAGACTTCGGCTGCTATGGTGCGAACCTTATCGCCTGGTTTACAGGAGGTCAGAGGCCCATCAGCGTGACGGCAGTGACGCAAATTTTCAAGCCAGATCCGCCTTATGGTCAAGTGGATGACGAAGCAACGATCATTGTGACCTATCCGTCCGCACAGGGAATTATCCAGGCATCCTGGAACTGGCCGTTCAATCGCAAGGACATGGATGTCTACGGTACAGGCGGCTACATCTATACAGAGGATGCAACGGGCGGTACCGTCCGTCGTTCCGGTTCGGATCCAGAGCATTTTCAGTTGCGCCCAAATCGGGAAAGTCCGTATGATGATCCGTTTGCATTTCTTGCAGCCGTAGTGCGTGGTGAGATTAATCCAGAGGGAAGCCTGTCTTCATTGTCCATCAATATGGTGGCAGTGGAAATTCTTGATGCCGCCATTCAGTCTGCAAAGTCAGGGAATACCGTGATGCTGCCACGCTGATCAGACTATCTGTTTGGCCAATCAGGTGGACGATATTCCTTGGGAACCTTGTCAGCAATACGCTCAAACGCATAGTAGCCGTACACGACGACACCGTACGGATCAATGACCTCGCCAGACTCATCAATCAGTGTGGGGCCTGAATTCAACTCCATAAAAGAGCGCTGATGCCCAGGGCGTTTCCAGGTTGGCTCACGCTGCCATTTCTTAAAACTCTCATCTTCGGATTCATTGGTGTATGTGATCTCCAGTACACCATGAAAGGTGAGGTACTGCTCAAGCGGGGTAGGACCGGGGTCCAGCAATTCGTTCGGATCCATTGCAAACCGGGCGCTATTGGACTCAAGGGAAAAGCGTCGATGTATCTCAAACCCTTCTTCCTGCGTCTGGTCTCTCAACAGTGAGAGCAGAAAGTGTCGCTGGGAACCATAAAATGCCGCCTCCCGGTTCACCAGCCAACGCTGCCATTCGGCACTGTCTGCCGGGGTCAGCTCTGAAAAAGATGGCTCACCGTCATATTTGATGGTATTTCCGTAGTAAAAGAATTCCTTCAGGTAATACTGGAGTCGGTAACCAAGAGCACGATTTTCTATGATCAGAGGTTCACTTGCAGTCGCTGATAATTTTCCGAGACGACTCGTAAAACTCAGGGCCTCGGGGTTGATAATGGTGCTCAATGTACTGTTGTTGGTTTCCCCTAAAAAGAGACGTGTAAATTTACTCAGACGACGTTGCCACCTGCGGGCCAGCCGGGCATTCACCACCACCTCTTCCAATTCAATCGTCGTAGGTTTCAAGTTCAGATCAAGTTCATAGTTCGTACTGCTCCTTAAAAGAGTATCTATTGTGGCGGGCTCATAGCCCAGCATGGTGACAACAATCCGATGAGCGCCGGCAGGGAGATCTTCCAGAATGAACTGCCCGTCATCGTCCGTCGCCGTTCCAATGAGGGACGAGGCAATAAAGACATGAGCATCCCGCAAACTTCGCTGAGATGTACTGTCGATGACCGTACCGGTCAGCACAATATTCTGACCAAATACAAGTGTACACGGTATGAGCAGCAGCAAATAGATAAGTCCACTAAAAATTGTCGTCCTGATTCCAGGGGCGAAATTCTTTCGGCATTGCATCTGCTGTACGTTCATATCCAAAATATCCCCCGTAAAAGGTCACACCATAGGGATCCAGGGGATCTCCCTTCAGGTCAATAACCGTCGGCCCCCGATCAAGGCGGATTGTCGAGGTCTGATAGCGTGGGCGGCTTCGCCCGCGTCGCTGTAATTGAAGATAGGCCTGACTTTCAAGTTCGTGCGTGTAGACGATATCAATGTAGCCATTAAAGTCAAGGATACGTTCATCATCGTTTTCTCCAGGGCGGATAATTTCGGATGCTTTGAGGGGGAAGCGGTTTTCCTGCCTAGCGGCCGCGCCACCTCTTGGATCTATCATACGCTGATTGGAACCCGGTTTGGAATAAATCTTAAATCCCTGCTCGTCCACCTGATCATTGAGCACGGCCAGAAGGAAATGCCGGAAGGATCCATAGAATGCGGAATCCCGTCGTGCACTCCATTGGGCGGCTTCTTCGGGGCTGGAGGGATTCAACGGCTCAAATAATGGCTCCCCGTCCCAGCGCCAGCTGTTTGGTTCAGCGACAAATTCTTCCAGGAAGTAGGTGAGTTTATAGCCGAGGCCACGATTCTCAATAACAAGAGGTTCATTTGCCTGTGCCCTGAATTCTCCGCCCCGCCCCGAAAAATCCAGAACCTCGGGATTCGTGATGACCGCCTGTTGTGCATTTGGACTGACACCGATAAAGATTTCCGTGAATCGTTCCAGCTGTCGCTGCCATCTTCGGTTATTACTTGTAACGGTGATGGACCCTAGTTCATAAATTTTCTCGGTGATCTGAAAGTCCTGTGTGTATACGCGTGCTTCGCGCAGAAAGAGATCCACATGACTGGGCTCATAGCCGGTGCGGGATACAACAAGACGTAATGTTCCCAGGGGGATGCCCCGCAAGCTATAGTTGCCATCGTTGTTTGTGGTGGTTCCTGCCATTGAGGAGGCAATGAATACGTTCACATCTGCAATCGGCATTCCCGTCGTGTCGGTCACGGTGCCCGTGATGGTTGCGGCGGTCTGTGCACCTGCAAGGTGGGCAGAAAAGAGAAAGAGTATACAAACAGGGAGATGTTTCAGGATCAGCATCGTTCTATGGAGACTATGCTTTATAGAATTCCACTCCGCGCCCGGCCATATCAGCCACGCGTTCAATGAGTTCTATTCGTTTCTTTTCGGAGAGGCCGGAAAACGTATGTGCCAAAGAAATCTTTTCTTCCAGCTGCTCAACATTATCCGGGCCGGTTACAATTACGCTGACGGGCAGAGACCACACAAAATGGAGAGCTTCCTGGATGGAGAGGTGGTCCGGCACGACCTTCGGCCGGTCTCCGTGCTGACCATGAGAGGAACCGCCAAAAAATCCACCATTGGCAAGTGTCTTCATGGCAATCACCCCCATGTTGCGTTCAATCACGACAGGCATCACCGTTCGGGTGAAGCTTTTGTAGCTTACATCAGCCACGTTAATCGGGCATTGGACACAGTGGAAGATGTCCGTTAAATCCAGCAGGTGACGGTGAGCAGCAGGGTCCGTATGTCCGGTAAAGCCTATATGCCGTGTTTTTCCTTCCGCAAGTGCCTGCTCCATCACATCAATGACCCCTTCACGGATTCGGCGGTCTACATCCTGTGGGCTGGTGATGGCATGCATCTGCCATAAATCCAGATAACCGGTATTGAGCCGCCTCAATGTTTCTTCAAGATGCCTGCGGGCTCCTTTAGCAGTCGTTGCAGTTGTTTTGGACATCAGGTAAACTTTCTCACGGTATTTCGGGACGAGAAATTCTCCGAGGTACCGTTCACTTCCGCCATTCTGATAGGATTCGGCGGAATCAAAAAAACGGATTCCGCCTTCCATTGCGGCTTCAATTGTGGCCTGGGCATTTTGCGCATTCATCCGTCCGATATGCCATCCGCCCAGGCCCAGCATGGTGATCTCTTCGTTTGTGCGGCCAAAGGCGCGAAGGGGTAACTCACCGGAACGGGCCGGTGACAGTGGGTGAATGAATCCGGCGGATCCGGTAGCAAGGATCCACTGAACAAAATCTCTTCGTTTCATGACTGAGTCATTTGATTGGATTCCAGGGCCATTGCACGCAGGATTGGACATCTGGAAAAAGTACAATATCGGCGTTTCCTTTCAGTGCCATGGTTGTAATTACAGTCTGTGACAGCATGTTTCTTGCGGTTTGCAATGTCTTGCCGGAAACCACCACATCATCAACCAGAAGAATTTCTTTTGTTCCTGCCGGTGGCGAAAACGGCGCATACAACTGGGGACTTGAATGTACTGGAGCATGATCGGATCCCCGGTAATTGAGCCAGATGATGCACATTGAACATCTTAATTCATATGCGGCCATGGCGGCTGGTACGACTCCACCGGATCCAATTCCAATAACTAGATCAACGTCAGGAAGTTGGGTGTTCCGCAGAGTCTCTGCAATGGTTTCAAATGCAATAGCGGGAAGATGGGTTTTTGCA
>JAJECE010000005.1 GCA_022822185.1 Rhodothermales bacterium
ACCGGTGTAGCGGATGAGATTACTGAACTGCCAACGGAGTTTGCACTTCATGGGAACTACCCGAACCCGTTCAATCCGTCTACGCGGATCCAGTTTGATCTTCCGGAGTCCGCACAGGTCACGCTGCAGGTGGTGGATATGTTAGGACGGGAAGTGATGACCCTGCCGGCGAAGGAGTTTGAAGCAGGCGCGAACCGGAACATGGAGATCAATGCGGTGAACCTTGCTTCGGGCACGTATCTGTACCGGATGATTGCAACCGGAGCAGAGAGCAGGTATGTGAAGACCGGTCGCATGACGCTGGTGAAGTAACCTGCACAAAGTCGCCTCACGACTTGGTTAAAAGAAACAGAGCGCCCCGGTATCGGAAGATGTCGGGGCGCTTTGGGTTAATCCCTGCGGTAAATTGTTTCCGATTATTTATTGTACCATGTCCAGCACAGAACATGCAGTTAGCGCTAGACAGCCGGTGGAGAATGTCGTGATGTCTGGTATTTTGATTATCGTCTTCAGGGCTTGGGGAATCTTCTGATGACTACCTCTGATGACACGAATTAAATCCACCTGGCCCTGTCATCCCACTTCGCCCTTTTTGAGCAAAATGCCCATCCATTGCCATATTTCCCGATTCCACTGATTACGGGAACCCTCAATTAATGACCAGTTCAATTAATCGTTCAAGGCGATTTCTAATGCCCGGTCAAATGCATCCACCGTATGGGCAACCGCTTCGGTGTCATGGGCAATTGACATAAACCACGCCTCATATTGGGATGGTGCCAGATGTACCCCCCCGGGAAGCAGTGCCCGAAATACTTTACCAAAGAAGTCTGCATCGGACGAAGAGGCCGTCTCCCAATCGGTTACCGGCATCTCTGTAAAAAAGATACTGAACATCGTTCCGACCCCATTGATCTGCATTGGAACAGATTTGTGTTTTGCAATTACCGATAATTCGTTCATCAGTGATCCTGTCTGCGATGCCACACCTTCCCATACCTCCCCCTGGATCCCAATTTCCAGAGTCGCCAGACCGGCCTGCACGGCAACGGGATTCCCTGAGAGGGTCCCCGCCTGATAGACCGGCCCCTCAGGGGCAATCTGCGCCATGATCTCTGCTCTGCCGCCATAGGCCCCAATCGGAAGCCCTCCACCGATCACCTTTCCAAGCGTCGTCAAGTCCGGTATGATCCCGTACAATGTCTGGGCACCTCCAGGATGAACCCGGAACCCGGTCATGACCTCGTCAAAGATCAGAAGCACCCCATGAGATTGCGTAACGTTGCGCAAGCCTTCCAGATAACCCGCAACCGGTGGAATGACCCCCATGTTTCCGGCAACCGGCTCAACAATCATCGCTGCAACCTCGCCTGCATGCGCGTTTAATGCCTGTTCAACTGCAGAGATATCATTAAACGGAACTACAAGAGTATTCTCGGCCGTGCTCCTTGGTACGCCCGGGCAGTCTGGCAGCCCCAAGGTTGCCACTCCGCTTCCCGCCTCCACCAATAGACAATCTGCATGGCCATGGTAGTTCCCCACACACTTGATAATCTTGCTCCGCCCGGTGAACGCCCTTGCCAGACGAAGCGCACTCATTACGGCCTCCGTACCGGAATTGACCAGACGCAAACGCTCCACCCCGGGCATGACCGACTGCACTTTTTGTACAAGTTGCGCCTCCCCCTCAGTACACGCTCCGAAACTGGTCCCCTTTGCAGCCGCGGCGCTGATCGCTGCAACAACCTCCTTGTGCGCATGCCCGACAAGTAACGGTCCGTAGGACAGTACGTAATCAACATACCGGTTGCCATCTACATCCTGAATCCATGCACCGGAGCCCCGCTCTATAAACACGGGGGATCCCCCAACTGCCTTGTATGCGCGTACAGGGGAACTGACACCGCCAGGCATACAGGCTCTGGCGGCTGTGAAGAGTGCATCGGAGCGGGTATGGGTATACATGATGAAAACTTATAGATCCATGGACAACCATTGTACTCACTCAAAGAACTTTCCGCCGCAATACTGGGATCCATCCCCGATAAAGACTCTCATCTGATAAAATCATCTAACCCGCACTCTTACCGTTAAATGGCGAATCACCCCTTTCTACCATGCATGCGGAACCAATGCATGGTTTGTCAGGCATTTGAGCATTATTTTGGGAAGGGAGTATAGTGCTTACCGCTGTGTGAGGCAACCCGGGAAATTTGGGGGCCTCACATTCACCAGATCATCAGAATACAGTTTTTATGCGAATTTTCTTTGCCATTCTTCTCACGTTCCTAATGGATAGCGAGGTATTGTCCCAGCCATTCACCGTAAATAAACTGTTCCGTACCGGAGCCGTCCTTCAACGTGATGCCTCCATCCCCGTCTGGGGAACATCGGCTCCCGATGCAGTGGTGACCATCTCGCTGGATCAAAATCAATTATTCGTACGTGCGGACCCCGACGGTAAATGGCTTGTCTTCCTTGAACCGCACCCTGCCGGCGGACCACATCGACTCACGGTTGCCACCGAAACCGACACATTGACTGCCGAAAATATCATGTTTGGTGATATCTGGATTGCGTCTGGCCAATCCAATATGGAATGGTCTGTTACGAACTCGGCGAATGCCGAACAGGAAATCGCATCGGCAGATGATCCGCTCCTGCGCCATTACAAAGTCCCTCGGAGTTGGTCCTATACCCCTGAAGATACACTGGCCGGCGGACAGTGGCATGCGGCCGGTCCAGAACATGTGGGAGACTTTACCGCAGTCGGATACTCCTTTGCCCGTGAACTCCGCGCATCCGCTGATATTCCGATTGGAATTTTGAACACATCCTGGGGCGGCAGCCGAATTGAAGCCTGGATGGATCCCGCTGCGCTTGGAATGGATGATACGCAAATCTCACAACTTTGGGAAGCCCCCAGGGCCCGTGCAGACAGCCTTGCGCGGATCTTCACCGAGGAGCACGGCGCTTCGACAAACTCGGATGCAGGCCTTGATGCAGAGATGCCGATCTGGGCAGCTCCAGACCTTGATGACACGGATTGGATGGAGATTGCAGTTCCAGGGACATGGGAAGCAGGCGGCCTTGAAGGATTAAACGGTGTGGCCTGGTACCGCACCCGCTTTGAACTTGACTCCGTTCCCGCCAGCGCGGTCCTGCATCTCGGCATCGTTGATGACCAGGATATGACCTGGATCAATGGTCATCTGGTAGGCCAAACCGACCAATATCAGATTCAGCGGGAATATGAGATTGATGAAGGCATCCTGCAGCCCGGCATCAACCAGATAACCGTCCGCGTGCGTGATCTGTGGGGGAACGGGGGATTGGTGGCCGGGAATGCCCGACTAGCCCTCCGATGGGCAGATGGCGAGATAGATCTGGAAGGGACCTGGAAAATTCGCGTAGGGCAGTTCCGGATTAACCCCCATGGAACTCCCAACCAGCAGCCAGTCCTGCTCTATAATGCCATGATTCATCCGATCCTGCATTTTCCCATCACCGGGTTTATCTGGTATCAGGGAGAATCCAATGCGAATGATCCCGAGACCGCCACCACCTATGCCGACCAGTTCCAATCCATGATCAACCGGTGGCGTACACTGTGGAATCACGAAGATGCCCCATTTTTGTTCGTATCTCTGGCCAGTTTTCGAGCAGCACAGGAAACCCCCGCTGAAAGCAATTGGGCGATCCTGCGCGAATCTCAGGCCGCGGCAATGGAACTGCCCAATGTCGGGCAGGCAATCACACTTGATATTGGGGAAGCGGACGATATTCATCCAGGAAATAAACAGGATGTGGGGGTTCGCCTCGCACTCTGGGCAAGAAATCTCGTTTATGGGGATCAGATCGTCCACTCCGGGCCCATTTACCGGAACCATACCATTGAAAATGGGACGGTTGTGATCTCGTTTGATCATGTTGGCAGCGGACTGACGGTCAGGGGCGAGGATCCTCTTAGAGGATTTGCGATTGCAGGATCTGATGGAATATTCCTATGGGCGGAAGCTCAAATTCAGGGAGATACCGTAGTTGTGTCTCACCCGAATGTCCAAAATCCAACCTCAATCCGGTATGCCTGGGCAGACAACCCGGCGACTGCAAACCTGATCAATGTAGAAGGACTGCCTGCCGCCCCGTTCCGAACGGGACACTAGAATCTTCCCATCAAATCAGCTGATTCGTGGATCCCCCTCTTTCATCTGATGTCCAACCCGGTCCTCACACACATGGATTCATGTTCAAGCGTGTCACTGCGATTGCAGTCTTCGTACTAGGGAGTGGCTTCCTCGTTTATATTGGACTGACCCGTACCGAGGTGGGGAGGCACTATCTGCGTCAGGAGATTGAATCCAGATTTGCCGAAATTTATACCGGAAGGATTGCCATCGGAACGATCTCCGGAAACATCCAACAGACGATTCGACTGCAAAGCGTCAGTCTCTATGATGAACAGGATCGCCTCTGGCTCCATATAGACGAGATCATCGTACGGCCAAACTGGCGGGGGATATTTGGAAGAAAATTTAATCTCCATACACTCCATATTGTACGTCCTGCATTGCAATTGCATTACCGGGCAGACCGTACATGGAACCTATCTTCGGTACTCACCCGGAGAAAAACCACCCGCGCCCCGAACTGGGAATTTGAGTCGGCAAAACTCTCCGTCTCCGAAGGGACCATGGCCATCTCTTATGAGGAGCATGCCCCCGCAGCGATTGCGTCGGGATGGCTCTTTGATCTGGCGGAAGCGCCCTTGTCCGGTATCTCCCTGGAAGGCGAAATCAGCATGAAAACCCGTCAGCGGCTTCTGGCGACTGCGTCAATTGAAGCCTCGCTGGATACGCTGGACTTCCAGGCCGATGGGGAGTTGCTGCTCAGCCGGGAACAACTGCAGATTCACGCGCTCAATCTATCCAGCACCGCCAATCGGGTGTCCCTGAACGGGATACTTGCCCTGACCACCGGGGCCGCTGATCTTACGCTGTCCCAAGCTTATTTGACACCCGACTTTGTTCAGGCCATTGCGCCAAAGGTACTCCTGCCGGACTCGCTGTCGCTGAACTTAAAAGCCCGTCGTGATTCTGTGCAGTGGTCCCTACAGGATATCGTAGCATTCTCCGACCGATCACGCATTGAGATTTCTGCTTCAACCATCCAGATCCGCGAAAACAATATCTCCTTCACAGCATCTGTTGGCCCGTCCATGATTGATCCGGCAGATCTATCTGCTGCCGCTGATCTGACGGCATGGAATGGCGGGATAATCCAGATTGAGGGGATTCTGGAAGGTCAAAGTGCTCCGAATAACCTTGAACTTGAGGGAGATCTCCGTATTGCAACCGAAACAGGCAGCCGTGGACATCTGTGGGGAACTGTCCATCGTCAGACCTACTGGAATTATGATATGGAACTATCCGCTTCAAAGATTAATCCATTTGACCTTACCGGGGATGAGGCGCTGCGTGGTCTGATCAGCGGTCATCTTGCAATTGAGGGAACGCGAATCCAGTCCCCCTCACTCTCTGTCTCACTTGCACTGTCTTCCTCTGTGATTGGGGAACGATCACTGGACAGCCTGTGGGCAGAGGGAACACTCCAGGGAAGCATATTGGATCTTAATGGATTCGTCACAGAGCAAGCGTCCCGTCTATCGACAGAAATCACCGCAGACTGGACATCGGGGATCCTCTCCTATGAAAGCGAGGGTGCATTAAGCCGGTTTGATCTTGGCCCCTTGCTGCGAACTCCCAATCTGAAAACAGACCTGTACGCAACCTGGAAGTTATTTGGCCGCGGAACCAGCCTGGATGACCTCTCCGCGTCCCTCAAAATTGACATGGATTCATCCTCGCTCAACTGGCAGAATCTCACCCGTTCCACGCCCCCGACCACCTGGTATATTCTTGTCCATGATTCGACCACCACAGGGCCCCGTATTATTATACGGGGGGATATGATGGATCTTGAGGTGTCCGGCAGATTTGACGAGCACTCGCTCTATCAGGCACAAACCATCTGGCTTGCGGCATTTGCCGAGACGGCCAAACGCCATTTGAGTCACCTGAGAACGGACCCGTCCAATACCACAATGGAAACCGGGATCACCAATCCATTTCCTCTGGAGAGAATGGAGGAGGGGCAATCCACGAAAAACCCTCCGTTCCGCCCTGTTGAACTCCACTTTGACTGGAAACTCCACACGAACCCGGCAACAGACGCGTTCATGGCGATCCTTCCTGCGTTTTCCAGTCAGGCACAGGGGACGGCAGACCTTCTGGCCAGCCCAGACACCTTCCGCCTGCAATCCCGATTGCAGGACAATCACTTTGTATTCGGAGATTTTTCTGCTTATCAAGCTGAAGCGACTCTGGCACTTACCGCCAACCTGAGTCAGGAGATTGAATCGGATTGGAACATTCATCTGAATGTGTCTGCCGACTCCCTGACCGAGCATCAATTCACAATTGAAAAACCCGAAATCTCCATGCGGCAGGATGGCCGGACCGGGACTATTGACATCTATACCGGTCAAGAAGAATTCCCCCCCCGGGGGTATCTGTCATCCGGCGTTGAACTACTTCCAGATCGGGTCCAGATACAGATCCATGACCTGCGTATTCCAATTGGCGATACGATCTGGAAGACCCCACAGCGTACGAATATCGATCTGTATTCCAATGCGACCGTCATTGCTCCACTGCGACTGGAAACCACGAGTCCGTTTCTTGACCAGATTCAAACGGTCACGATCCAGGGAGATCTGTCCCCGCTCCCCTCGGATACCCTAAGACTGAATCTGGATGGAGTAGACCTGAATCATCTTTCCAGTATCCTGGAATTGAGGCGACCTTTTGGAGGAGAAATTGATGCCGATCTTTCCTGGACAGGACTCTGGATGCCCGAAATCACCGGCACACTGGATGTGGATACGCTCACATTTGACAATCGTCTGGTGGGACATCTTCAGGCTTCAAGCATTCTCTTGCCAGGCGGATCAGACCTGAGAATTGCAATGATCATTGACTCCCTCAACACCGCACCGACGGGGTATCTCTATGCGAGCAATCAGATGGCAGTGACCGGAAATTTTATCGTTCCCGGATCAAATTCCCCCGGTGCACTTGATATTTTTATGGATGTCGACCATCTGGATGCGTCATTTTTGCAATTGATCTTGCGACAGTTTACAGATTTTAGAGGCGGATTTCATGGAAATGTTACCCTGAAAGGCCCGGTCGATGATTTAATTCTTGGCGGAGCACTGGACTGGGAAGATGGCCACTTCGGGATTCCTCGATTCAATTCCTCCTATTTAACCACCGCTTCGGTCAGCCTTCAAAATGATAAAATTCTCATTAACCAACTGAACGTAGAGGATCCTTACGGCGGAGCGGCCACACTTGCAGGGACGCTTGATCTGAATGATTTTCAATTTCTGTCCTTTGATGCAGCGGCGGATCTGGATTCACTGCAAATCATGGATGTGCAGACGCATACAAGTAATCTCCCATTTTATGGAGACATCCGTGTATCCGGGGATGCGACATTAACCGGTCCTATCCATACTTCATTCCTGCGCTCCGACAATCTGGTTGTCTCCCCGCAAAGTGAAATCTATATCCCAATCCGGGAATCAGGCACCGCACATGATCCTGGATTCATCGTCTATGTGGATCCCACACGTCCTGTGGAAGGGCAGTTGACCTCCTTCCGGCAGCGCGAAAATATTTTAGATGTACGTCCCGAGGGAGAGCGTTTATTCCGGGATGGACTAGACATGGATCTTAATCTTGCCGGGCCACCCGGATCCAGCATTCATCTGGTCGTGGATCCACTCCTGGGAGATGTGATTAACGGGATTGGAACGGCCCGTGTACAGATCCAGCGAACCGGAGGAGATATAGCCACCTATGGCTCCTTTGAAATCTCTTCCGGTGATTATCTCTTTACTGCGGGAGAGGTCTTCATCAGGCGCTTCCTGATTGACTCCGGTACAATTACCTGGAATGGGGACCCCCTCAATCCTGCACTTGATATTCAGGGAGCCTACCGTACACGCGCTTCACGCAGTGGGCTTCCCGAAGATGTGGGCGGCACCATCCAGACGAGCCTGCCTGTGATCGTAACCCTTGATGTATCGGGAAGTTTGAATGCCGTTCTGATCAACTTAGCACTGGAGGTAGATCAAAGACAGGAAGCTATTAGTGATACACCGCTTCTGGATTCCTACTTAAACCGGCCGGACCTTGCGGCAGAACACGCAACAAGTGTACTGCTCACGAATTCGTTTCTGCTCTCCGCCAACGGCACGCGGAGCGGAATCCTGACAAGTTCGGCCGTGAACAGTGTATCCAGTCTGGTCGTCAGTCAACTGAATCGATATTTGAGTCAGGTAATTCCACAAGCGGATTTTCGGCTGGGGGTCCAAAGTGACGAGACCGTTCAGGATCTGGATGTATCCGCAGATATTGCATTCCGACTTCTGGATGAACGTCTGCTGATTCGCGGGCAGGGAATCTACCGGGGACTGAACACCGAAGAAGTGGCTCCACAGGGACTTGAGGGAGAGTTTATTGTGCAAATTCAACTCAGTCCCTCGGTTGCCGTAGAATTCTTTTACCGGCGGGAAGGGGATGTATTGAGCGAGTCGCTCATCAACCGGGAAACTGGACTTGGACTCAATTATCGAACGGAATTCACCTCGTGGCGGCGCTTACTGAGGCGGGACGTACCTGACGCAAAGGGGCAGGATGAAGGGGAGCGTGGGTCTTGAATATCCATCCAAATGCAAGCGGGGGCACACGGGATGTTCCCGTATGCCCCCGGAACTTGTCCGACCCAAACCGACGACAGGATTCAGATCAGATACGGAGTTATCCTATGATGGAAGCCGTCTGGCGACTGTTGTAGTACTCGTTCAGCACCGAGGCCAGAACGAGACGGATTTCATCCGATTCGGCCTGACTCGTCGTGTGGATCAGCAGGTCATGTACTCTGGTACCGCCGATCGTGTGAAGTAGTGCCAGCGCCAGTTTGTGATTCTCATCCGACTCAGACTCCCTGTAGATTTTACGCAACAGCGATCCATCATCACTCAAGTCAAACTTGTCGCGATAGAGGGTCGCTAGGATGATTGCGTTTTTCAGTGTCTGCTCACGAACCGACTGGTATTCTGAATCCAGAGAGGTTTCGATTTGTGCCGCCGCAAGATTCCATCGAATATTGTCGTCATCGAGGATACTTGCAACATCCTGTGCAAAAAGGGGTACTGCGAAAAGTGCTGAAAAGCAAAGTGCAAAAAGGGTTCTCATGGTTTTGTAGGGTTTGGTTATGAGATTTGGTGACTCACTCTAAAAGGCCTTACGGAAGCGCTTTCCCGAATGTTACACACGGCGAAATTTTTTGACAAACTTTCTTTTGAATGATTCCCTACGACATTGACGAGGCCCTGCATGTGCTTAGGGCCTCCGACCCCCGCATGGCCAGTCTGATTACCCGCGTTGGGGCCTTTGAATTGATCTTGACCCGCGAATGGAGCCCTTTTCAGGCACTGGTGCGCTCGGTCATCTTCCAGCAAATTTCAACGCATGCAGGCAAAGCCATCCAGGGGCGGCTGTTTGACCGGTTTGATGGCCCTCCTGAACCGGCTGCTCTGCTTGAAACGCCCCATGGCACCCTCCGATCAGTGGGGCTGTCAAAGACAAAGGAGAATACGATCCGCAGTTTAGCCGCAAGTGCAAAAGACGGCACACTGCCAGATCGAACACGCATCCAGACCATGGGAGACGAAGAGATCATTGAGGCGCTGACGGTGCATCGGGGGATCGGGATCTGGACGGTTCAGATGCTTCTGATTTTTAATCTGGGCCGCCCGGATGTATGGCCGGTTACCGATCTGGGAATCCGCCGCGGCTACAAGATCGCCTACGAACTGGAGGAACTCCCCAAACCCTCAGACCTTCAGTCGCTGGGGAATGATTGGAAACCATTCCGAAGTGTTGCCAGCTGGTACCTCTGGCGTGCGAATGACCTGTGAATCAGGCGGCACACTACGCATACTGGACTCCACCGCCTCGCCGATCATATCGGACAGAGTTTCCAGAAACAGCCCATAACTGTTCAATGCCTTGGCAACTTCAAAGTGATGAACTCCTGACTGATGGGCAAAATTCCGGCAGGCAATATCCATGCTGTACGTTGTCTGCAGATTTTCGGTAGTTCCGCAAAGCGGTAGCAGCATAACGCAGCGGTTGCCTGCATAGGCCATTTCAATGACGGTCTCCTTCAGTTCCCGGAGGTAGTCCCCGATGGGGTCGTAGTATCCATAAAACGCGGTATCCCACGGATGTTGTTCTTTCCGCATCTGCATGACATCTTTGCTCACTTGCATGACCTCTTCCTTGAACTTAACTTTGTTCTGACCGGGGATCCCTGGAGCACAGAAAATTACCGCTGTACTGGACCGGTACGGTTTTGGAAACCGCTGGAGTGTCTGGTCGATGCGTTCACTGAGTGCTTTCAGGACTCCCGGAACGCGGCCAAAAGGTGAGATGGCATAGGTTGACCATTTGGGGATCTCATTATTGGCCGTCAGATTTTGCCATTTTCCGATTGACTTTTGCATCCCTGCATTGGATTCCTGCAAATAGGCAGGGACCAGAATCACATGCTCGATCCCATCCTTTTTCATCTGCTTTGCCGTATCCGGCAGGGACGGGTATGCATACTGGGTTGCAGCATACACGCGAAAGTCAACATTAATTTTATCTCTCCAGCGTCGACTCAGAGTATCTTCCAGCCCTTGTGCCTGCTCATGGATTAACTTCTCTGCCGGACAGTTGCCTCCGATGGCTTTCAATTCATGCGCAACTTTTTCCCGCATAGACACCGCCGCAAGCCACGAAAAGATCAGTTGCAGGTAGTTTAATCTCTGGGAATAGTTCCCCTGAAACTGGTCGTCGTAAACGCGGCGCAGGAATGAATGAACATTCTGAGCCTGACTTGGGCCGCCCCAGTGAAGCAGGACAATCCCAACTCTGTCGAGGTCATGGATTCGCCTCGGATAGAAGTCTCTGTGCGGTATTCGCAAGGCAGCCTGCTGGACAGGTATACCTCCCGCAATGGTATGTTTAGGAGGAATCATAGCGCTTTTACAGTGCAAACGTTTTCATGGTTCCCGTTTTTATGTGAATTTTAATGAATTTTTGAATTATTTACGAATTTCCCCCAGAAGCCGGGAAATGCGGCTTTGACCTCCATGGGAGTCTTCCGTACGGGGTGCAAAAAGTGAAGATTCTGACAATGTAAGGCAATTTGGCCACTTTCTGCAAAGTTCTGGCATGCACCATAGCGGGTGTCTCCCAATATGGGGAAGCCCCGCTCACTGAACTGACATCGAATCTGGTGAGCACGCCCGGTAATCAGTTCAATGGACACCCGTGTATGTGTTCCATTGGTCTCTACGGCATGCCATCGCAGGCTTGCATACTTGCCCTGTTCACTGGCTGGAACCACATAGGCCCGGTCGGCCTCCTTATACAGATAATCTTCCATGACTCCACTGCCGGTGAGTACCCCTTCTACTAGAGCGCTGTAGGTCTTGTTTACATTTCGTTCCCGGAATGTCTGCGACAGGCGCCGTGCTGCCTTGGAGGTCCTTGCAAGCACCATTGCTCCCGATGTGGGACGATCCAGTCGATGAACCAGTCCGATATACACATTCCCCGGTTTCCTGTATTTCTCTTTGATGTACTTTTTTGCCAGAGTGACCACATCCGGGGATCCGCTGCTATCTGCCTGCGACAGCAGTCCCGGCGGTTTATTCAGCGTCAAAAGATGGTTGTCTTCAAAAAGCCACATGGACAGGCAAATTTAAGAAGTGCGAAAATTGACGGTATTCCGTAAAGTCAGACCGATCTGGAATCCTGTGCGAATCACCTTGCCAAGATTGAATACGTACCCAGATAACGAATCCAAACGTCTGGACATTAAGCAGCAATTCATTGATGTTCGTTTCATGAAAAGCTTTTCACAAAGGTTGCACGCGGCTAACTTAGAAAGGTGCACACCGTGTTACTCCCCTGTCATCTATTCGCCTTTCGATGAGCATCCCCATGTGCACATTAGGTGAAAGACTCTCCGAGTGAAACCAATGATGCCATTGACAGGATCCTCCAAACGAGGCAGAAACGGGGATAGATCACATAAGACAGACTTTTCTGTATTACCTGTATCTGAATCTGGGCAATCTTCTGCAGCAGGAATCCCATCCTATACAACTGCGCGATCATCAAACGGATAGAATCTATCCCTGAGCAACCGTTGTCAGCAGCCAGACACGGATCATGCCCTATCGACCTTCGTCGGCTTGCGATGTGGCATTTCCTGCGAAGTTGCTATATTTCACTGCCGAATTGAATTGGAGTACACGATGAATTCAGATGGAACTCGGAAGATCTGAACCCTGACCGCACGTTCCATCGATTGCCCAGACAAATCCATCTGAATACACAGTCCGTTGCAATACTCGGCGGCCCTTATGTCTGATAACATGAATGCTTGAACTGAATGAATGTGTCCAGTTTTTTCCTCACCCCGATATTTCTCTATGTATACGCTGGCGCAGTTTCCGTGTTTTTTGTTTACTGGACATGGCAACTGATCAAGAGCGCAAAAGATCTCCGAAAACGATTGCTTGAGGCAACGGAAAAACTTAGCAAAATTGACGGCGAACAGGGGTTTGTGGAGCATTTTGAAGAATTCCATGCCTATGCGGGCAAAAAGTTTGGCCGGGCCTGGGAAGAGTTCGTAGAGATGCTCATCCTGCCTCCGCCTGGCTCAGGGGATCCGGTTCGGAACACAAGCGGGGTTTCAAACTACCTGAACGAAACGACCATCATTTTTCCTGAGGTGAATTTTCGATTTTTCCGCTCCGTTCCAAATTTGCTGATGGGGCTGGGGATTCTCGGTACGTTTCTCGGCTTGGCCGTTGGAGTTGGATCAGCGGATACGGGCCTATCCTCTGGTATCCCCAGTGAAATTACTGCATCTCTAGAGCAACTTCTGTCCGGCGCTTCGTTAGCCTTTTACTCCTCTATCGTTGGAATTTTGCTCTCCCTTATTTTCGTCGGGATTGAGCGTAGACAGTCCAGAAAACTTCATCTTGACCTGTACAATTGGGTTGATGAACTGGAAAAACACCTGCGGCTTATCACAGCCCCGGAGATTGCGCTCAAACAATTGAATGAGGCAGAGGATGCAACAACCCAGCTTAGACAATTCAACACCGACCTCGTATTCTCCATTGAGCAGGCACTTGAGGAGAAAGTTGCAGGCCGGCTTACCCCGCATCTTGAGCAATTAGTAACATCCATCGAAGGGCTGCGGTCTGATCGAACCAGTGAAGCCGGACACATGATTGAACGCTCTCTTGCACAGTTTACGGCCGCAATGCAGCAGCAAACCGGTGCTCAGTTTGAGGAAATGGCTTCGGTTGTCGGCAATCTGAACAGTACGCTCAAAGATGCCTCAAACGGTTTTGCACAAACCCAACATGATCTCTATACCACAATGAACTCTCTTGTCGAGAGCATGGAAGCATCTTTGGATGGGAGCACAAGGTCAATGACCGAAACTCTGCAGCAATCCTTAAATGGCGTGTCCGATATTGTAGCAAATGCATCCAGACAGATGACGGATCAAATGGTCGAGTCCACCAATGCCTCTGCACTGGAGTTGCGCACTACGATCAGCCGCCTTACCGAGGATTTAGCAAAAACCAGTATTGATGCTGTTCATCAGATCGCCGGGTCAGTAAACAGTTTACAAGAGGCCGCCGAAAGCCTTGGGCGGTCCACACAGCAAAGCGAAAAAATGCTGTTAAGCATGACCGGGTTCGTGAATCAGTTGAACTCAATTCGCCATATCATATCATCGTCCCACAAAGAAATGTCAACTATATCTGTACAGATGGAGCAGGTTGCACAGAACATTCAGACTTCCAGTGACCGATCTGCGAATTCGCTGGAATTGACACAGGACGCGGTAGGCAGTATGGGTGCATTGATCCAGAAACTTAAAGAGCACCAGCAATCTACTGCAACTGCCTGGACCCAGTATCAGGAACGATTCGAGGATATTGATGTCTCGTTAAAGAGTGTATTTGTACAAATGGATGAGGGGCTGTCACGATATTGTGTGCAGGTTCAAGAGTTTGCTACCACACTTGACCGAACATTCTCCGAGGCTATCGGGAATCTGTCTGGTGCCATATCAGAATTTAATGATTCTATTGATGACCTCGTTCCACGTCTTCCAAATAATACCCCATGATGAGAAAATTGCAATCCTCATCAAACCCGGGGCAGGGGGATCAGAACTATCTTGCCAGTATTAGCGATGTGATGGCGGCACTCATATTCGTGTTTATCATCATGTTAGCCCTGTTTGCTTATCAATTATCAAACGTTACAGAAGAACAGGCCAATGTTACCGAGAGATTGACTGCGAGTGACGAAACACGTGATCATATTCTACGAGAACTGGAAAACCGACTGGAAGAGGCTGGCATGAGTGTTGAGGTGCTCCAGGACCAGGGCGTGCTCCGCCTGTCGGATAATGCAATCAATTTCCCGTCCGGCAGCGAAAACCCCGTCGTGGAACATCAACGCAATGTCGGACGATTGGCAAAGGCGCTGGCGGAAGTTGTCCCCTGCTATGTTTCGTCTGACAGGGAGGCCATGATTGCCGGATCCGATATAGATCCTGCTGTACTGACCACTGAGAATACACCGCTATACTGCCAACCAACTGAAATAACCTCGACATATACCTGTGAGGAACAGGACTATCCATGGCTTCTGGAAACCCTGCTTATTGAGGGGCACACCGACAGTATTCCCGTGGCTGGTGACCGGCGTTTTCGAGACAATCTTGAATTATCCTCCATGCGTGCTGCTACGGTGTACCGCATGATCACGGCATGTGAACCCCGCATTGAACGCATTCGCAACACGGAAAACGTTCCCGTGCTGAGCACGAGCGGCTATGGGTACACGCGACCGGCAACACTTGACCCTGAACTGTCCGACTACAATAGACGTATTGATCTGCGACTTCTCCTTGAACCTCCCGATGATGCCATGTCATCTGCCGAATCGAATCTCCAGGAACAACTCCTGCAGCGTCTTGGCGAGGAAACTCAATGAGCAAAAAATCTCTAAAGGAAACGCTGTCAAAATGGAGTGGATTGCCGAAGCCTCCACATCGACTAGAGCCAAGACAGACGCAAAAAGCAGCCGCTGAAGTTGCGAGATTTTGGGGAACTGAATTATCAAGGAAACCCGCAGACTATGATCTGAAAGATCTTCATCAGCGAATATCACGCAGTTGGCACCGATACCGTATGCTTACTGAGTACGACAAAACCGATACAGATAAGTTAACCTGGGTTTCATTTTTTGAGCAGGAGGCCACGAAATCAGGGGATTCTCCTTCTCGTGACCTTCGAAGGCTGCCGTGGATTCTATTTTATTCTCCCCTTGAGCAAACCTCAACACGGCAGCAGTCAGGATCCAATGGCTGGCTGGGTGGAGATCCGCTGTTTGTCAGACATTATGGGCGCTGGCTGTCTGAGCAGAGGAACACACGCTCCGTACGAGCTCTCTTGAGTGAGTTCCTGCTTACCTATCCCATCGAACTATCTACGTTTGAGGAACTTCGGAGTCTGCTCCAATCCTCCATTACCGGAACGGCGGCATCAAATCTCAAGTCGCTGCAAAAATGGCAACAAAGATGTCACCAATTCCGTCTTTTAGAGACAGACGGCAGCCGTTTATTCATTGAAAAACTTGTATTGCTTCGGGATGATGTGCAGGAAATCTTGAATCATGAGGGTTTTGAAGGCAGACTTGCACGAGGAGGGTTTCTAAAATCCGGCATTCTCGAATATCTTCCGAGGGCCAGCGAACTCCTGAAGGGAGATGGTTTACCGCCTGCCCGGCTCGCACGACTGCTGCAAGTCCTTGAAGTTGACGACGGCCTGCGTTTTGATGATCGCACCGTTCGGGCCGCAATTGCGGAATCATTCCTCGCCCCGTTCTCCGAAGGGTATTTGCCTCATGGAGCCCGAGATCAATTGGAACCTTTTTTCATGCGGCACTTCGGTGACCCGCGTCTTCCATCAGGAAAATCCAGTTGGTCCGGGGTACCGGAAGAATTTCGTCTGGTCATCAAGAGGTGGCTGACGGAGCAGACACTTGAAGAATTTTTCAGGCTTATCAAAGAGACGGCTCTGGACCGTCACTGGTCGTACCGGCAGACATTCTGGAAAGCCTATTTTGATCATCACTTGATTCTTGATGCCTGGTTTGTTCTGGGAACCAGAGCGCGGCGGCTTATGAAATCCCTGAAAGACAAAGAGCATTCGTACGGAATGCTTCGGGGTGGTGCGGCAGGTGATCAGTCTGTACTTCTGTTACGCATGCATAGCGCAACAATCGTGGAGTGGAGCCACAGTGGAGCATGCCGCATATGGCTTGACGGCAATTCCAGCGCTCCAGAACTGTACAGAGATATGAACAGCCCGTACACAGGCCAAGAACTGCGGGCAATTGCAGATTTGGAACAACCCCATTACAGCAGTGAAACCGGGCGGTGGCAGGATGCGATTGCAGACTGGCTGCAGGACAACACAGGAGTGGAGGTTCCTCGTTCAGAATACTTTGAGGGATCCGAATCTTTTAACAATAACCCATCCCGTACACAGCCAGGCATCGGGAATTCCCCTGCCCCGGTCCAACCTGAAAAAGCGCGGAAGCCGTTCTCCATCTCCAGCTTCAGACATAGATGGGGATCTCAAAATCACTGATTCGCTGTGGCAAAATTCTCGAGAAACGAACTCTCGTATTGCAGCCGATAACCTATCTGATTTCCTGGATCACTGATGAATCTGCGGGAGCGTATAGTTTACGACCTTCATCAGTAAACCTACAATAGAAGCAGTCGCAGATCCGAGAAGTGTAACGATAATTGAGGGATGATAATCTAAACGATTCATCCCGTCAAGAACTACAATGACCACCACAAAGATGAGCCAAATCAGTACCAGACACCCAACTGACGGAACAATCCATCTCTGCATTTCCAATCTTCGAACCCGTTCCTCCCGTCCCAAATCATTACTTTCACGCAGCACCCTCGATTTGTTTTTTTATGCGGCGGCGCATCACTTGCAACTGACTTCTTCAGAAACTGACGACTGTTCATTGATATTTTCTGCTGCTTTAATTTTTTTCGTATAGTAATCTCGAATTATCTCTTCTGGAATACGAACAGTACGACTAGCTAACTGCTTTGAAGAATGGCTTCTGACAACCCAATCCCACGGGGTTCCCTTTTGATGGGTTAGAGCGGACAGGTCAAGCGCGGAAAATTGGTTATAATGCTCTAAAATCATATTAAGAAACTCGGTCATTGAATCATCAAGCGGTGGTTCATTAGACAGTTTGATCCCCGAAGTGACGGTGGCTGTAATTGGATTCCTGCCATATTGGTTGATCTGGAAGTACAGTTCCGGGATTACCGGTCCGTAAGGCCATGCACAAATCGGATCATAGATTAATCGATTCCCTGTATACCCCAAATACCATCCATGCGCTATGTACACAAGCTTAAGAAGCTTCATGGGAGTCAGGTATACCCCCCCTTTCCAACTCTCACGTAGAAAGTAGTTAGCGATTGTGATTGAACTGTACATGCTTTGATCTTATCCGGGAGACTGCTATCGGCTCATCCAATATTCGACTGTACTAAGTTCATGGATCAATGTTGCATGGTAAGCTCCCTTACCTCTGCCTGAGATTGTCTTCATTCATTTGGAACATTAAACTCTCGTCCCGTCAATCTGTGGAATGACGGACTCAAAGATGTCCATGACGTTCCTTAAATTGAGTGACCCAGACTCCGAAGGAGCGTCTGATAAAATCTCATTCGCCACCGTTGCACACGGCTTATTGTCTCTTGGACCAAATGGTTATCTGATTCCAAATCACTTCCAATACCATATATTGTCGCCGCACACATCTATGCAACACTTCGCCGCACGGTAAAATAATGAATCCCCCGAAACCTGAAAAGCCGATGATTCCTCCCTGCCATTCATGCCACCAGTTAAAGAATTCGCTTCAATCTCTCTTAAACAGGATCTTTTTACTGCAAATCTGATCAATGCCTGAACTCATCACGCCTGAATTTCGAACGACCCCAGATGGGCTATGCGTCTGGATGGAAGAAAATGATCAGCGAATCCCGGTCAGCGAATGGACATCTCACACGGGAACAGCACATTATGCCGGTGCATTTTTGCGGTTGCGTGACGACGGGGAGGCCGTAGAGCAGGAGGATGGAAAGGTGCTGCGACTGTCCTGGAGCAGCGTAGCAAACCTGCCTGTGGAGGACTTAAAGTATATGGGACTTCCCAATGCATGCCCGTATACGCTTGAAATAACCTCGGACGGAGCACTGCATGACCGTTACTTTGAACTGCATTACGGCTTCATCCAGAAAGGCCGGCGCATCCTGGGGCATAAGCGTGAAGGCGCGTGGCTGCGGGCCGGCGGAGATGACTTCATTCTCATTGATCCACTGTATGACATCGTTGAAGCGATTGATATATCCAATTCTGCGGATAATCAGGATATTGAGAGCCGGATGCTCCGGTGGGGACAGATCTCCCAAAATCTGCCGGACGGCTCCGAAATCCCCGACCAACTGCGCTCTATTCGCATCACAGTTGCCACGGGATTTGAACTGCATCCGTTTCTGAATGAATCCGATGAGCCGGATTTTGACCCCGTAATTGGCCGGTGGCAGACTAGTGTTGATGAGAGCGGAGAAGAAGAGAGGGAATTTCGTCATGCCTTACCTACTGCGAGACAGACCGAATTCTCTAAAAAATTTCGCGGACTCTCAAAGGTTAAGCACAGATATTCGGCCGGGGGAGCCTACTATATAGTGCTTACCCCACAGGTCAAAAGCGCCCTTGTTGCCGTGCACCGTGCACAGCGGGCATCCCTCGAAGAGCGTCATGAATTCCTTAAAAATCCTTCCGGATTTCTGCGGGGTGCGCTTGATGATGCAGGAGAAACCGGGGTTGATGTTGACCGGGTGTTCTGTGACGACGAACTGAGTGCGCGTGTTGAAGGAGTCGGGATCTGGTCCAGACGGATACTGCCCTGGATTCAGCGGGCTTCCGATCCCTGGCTCCCCCCGGAACGTCTCGGACTCCGAATCGGAACGAAGGTCGTGCAGATTCCGGTCGAAGAACTGCCGATCCTGTTGGACCAGGTCAACGCAGCAATCACAGGCGGGGCCGCAACCGTTGCAACAAGCGATGGCATTGAAATTCCTGCAAGTGTATCTACCGCGTCCGCAATTGAAGAACTTATTCGGCAAATCCCTCCCATACAGTCACCGAAGGATCGTGCACGGTCAGATTCGAAAAAACAGGAAGTCAAGCCGGATCAGGTCCTCCTGATTACGGAAAATCTGGAATCACTTCAATTCAGGCGGGAGCCGCGGAAATGTACCCCCGGTGTCTCTGAATTGACACCGGCGATCCGGAGTACGCTGCTGCCACATCAGCAAGAAGCGGTGACATGGCTTCTCAATCACTGGGAGGCCGGTAGCTGGGGGGCACTGCTTGCCGACGATATGGGACTCGGTAAAACACTTGAATCCCTGGCTTTTTTGTCCTGCCTGCAGACGCATCTCCTGAATCTGGAAACCCATGACCAGCCGATCCTTGTCGTTGCTCCGACAGGTTTACTGCAGAACTGGCTGGATGAACATGACAAACACCTGTCCGGAAATGGACTCGGACGAGCCCTTGAAGCATACGGGACGGACCTGAAAAAACTCAAGCTTCCCAACAGTTCAGCCGGCAACGAACTCGGCGCAGACATGCCCCTGCCGAAATTGGACATCAATAAACTGAAACGGGCTGCCTGGGTGCTGACCACGTACGAAACTCTGCGTGACTATCAGCATAGCTTTGGCCGTGTCCGCTGGAGTGCCGGTGTTTTCGACGAAGCACAAAAGATCAAGAATCCCGGAACACAGATCACCGTTGCTGCGCTTGCAATGAATATTGACTTCGCACTGCTGATGACCGGCACGCCCGTAGAGAACCGTCCGGCAGACATCTGGTCCCTGCTAGACCGTATAGAACCGGGAGAGTTTGGAACCCTGAAAGAATTCAGCAAAAAGTACGAAAGCAACACCCCTGATCACAACGCGGCACTTACGAAACTGAATCATGCGCTAACAGCAGGAAATGGAACGCCACAGTTAATGTTACGGCGACTCAAGGAAGATCACCTGTCCGGACTGCCGCAAAAAAGTATACATCCCCTCATCGTGGATATGCCAAAACCCCAGGCGGACGAATATGATCGGGTCTTGAATCGCCCTCCCACAGACGAACCAATACTTCAAAAACTCGCCCGGCTGCGTTCAATCTCATTACATCCAGAGGTGCCAGGCGATCTGACGGATGATCAGTACATCCAGAGATCTGCCCGGCTTAAAGAAACATTCTCAATCCTGCAGAACATAGCCAGATGCCAGGAAAAAGCCCTCATTTTCGTCGAATCACGCCAAATGCAAGGCTTTCTTATTGGCGCAATCCGGCGATGCTTTGAACTCCCTGATGATGTGCTCGTGATCAACGGGGCCGTCCCTGGAAAAACACGTAAAAAACGCGTGGACTTATTCCAGAACCGGCGAGGCTTTGATGTGATGCTGCTGTCACCGCGTGCAGGGGGGGTCGGACTGACGCTGACCGCTGCAAACCATGTCATTCATTTGTCACGATGGTGGAATCCCGCTGTCGAAGATCAGTGTACCGACCGCGTCTTCCGGATCGGACAGCAGCGGCCCGTTCACGTATACTTTCCCATGGCAAAACATCCGCGTTATGGCAAATACAGTTTTGACTTGAAATTGAATGATCTGATCACCCGAAAACGGGAAATGAATCAAAGTATCCTTTCACCAACCACGGCGAGTAAAGGCGATCTGGAAGAACTCTACCGCAGTATGACCCGGACAGAAACAGATCATCCTGCGTCTGCTGAGCATCTTAATGTAGATCTTCTGGAGCCTGAAGAATTTGAAAACTGGGTTCTTAAGCAACTCTCACTGGCAGGCTATGAGACCCGTAGAACGCCTCGGAGCGGTGATTGCGGTGCAGACGGACTGGCATATTCGCGCGGCAATACCGAGGAACACACGCTGCTGATCCAGTGCAAACGGATGCAGCCCGACGCAAAATGCAACTCCAAAGCTGTACAGGAAGTGCTCCGTGCTGCCGCAGAATATGAAATACAGGGCGAACCAAAATTTATGGTCGTAACCACAGCTGATGATTTTACGACAAGTGCAAAAACCCTGGCACTGCGAGAAGGCGTCAAACTGGTATCCCGTACAAATCTGTCTCGACTACGAACCTGGCAGCCATGATGCCGGGGTCTGTCCCTCTTCCGGATGACGGATGGCTTCAAAAATCCGCCCTATACAAAACCTTCTCCACCGCTCACTAATTGCGGCCCGCAAAGCCAAGCCCCAAAAATATCCTCGGCGCATCCATGCTGCGGGTGAAGTTGATCCGCACGGGGGCCCGTGCAATACTCAGCGAAACCTCATGAATCCAGCGTCCATTCATGTATACATGCGCTCCCCCGAACCGGATGCTGACATTCTGGCCAACCAGCGGGCGAAGCCGGAGAGACTCAAACAGAACACTCCGAAAATCATGCTCCCAGTACCCCCCGATCATTTGACGGCCGATAAGACGATGATTCCGAAGAGTCCGCAATGTCCCTAATTCGCCAGCAGATGCAATACTCCCCTCAGCTACATGCCATCGATCCCTCGGTGCCCCCCGGGTGACGATGCCGCCCAGAATGCGCAGCGAAAGTCCGAGCGGAGCCGGGCGGCGACGCATGAAAGTGGGAATATGATAGTCTGCCAACAGCGTCGTCCGAAGATCATCATATCCACCGGTCGAATGGGCAAACTCTGTCCTGATTTCGAAACTCTTTCGGGGATAAACATGATAGGGGTTCCAGGCTTTTCCCGTCCCAAGCCTGAACTCAAGGGTTTGGCGCTGCCCCTTATGGATCGCCGGATTGTCCGGGAATTTCTTTTTCCACGGCCATGGACGCTCTATATGCGTATCAATCGATTCAATAAACGCATACTCCCCCGAAAGCATCATCCGTATCCCCTTCTTTTCATAACGTCTGCTTACACGGAGACTCCTGGACCAGTACCAGTCAAAATAATCCTCCGCAAATAGACTTGAAGACAATGTGTTCAATGCCTCGGTGTGAATCAACATCCCGTTCTGTGGACGCGTGTTCTGCCTGTAAACCACCGAGGTCTGTGAGAACCTGGTTCCTCTCTGATTCCATGCAAGATTGAGACGCGTTCGTCCGTATCCGATTGACTGACCAATCCGGGCGGCAATCTTGCGGTCATCTCCAACCGTAACGACCCTGCCCGCCCCTACACGTGTTCCGTCAACACGGTTGAATGCAAACCAGGGACTGAATCCTCCCACAACGGGGAATGAAAACTGAGGGCGATCCCATATCTGGAAGTTGTACAGTTCAAATTCAGATGCAAGTACCGAAGTTGGTGGAAATGCCTCCCGAAGCGTCAAGGGCTTCTTCCATCGAAGTTCCCCCAGGGCCTCCAGTTCACGCGCCGTCAACGCAACCATATCCAGCCCCATCAAAAACAAGTCATCCCGCAGAACCGAAGTGGTGTCAATCTGCAATGGCTCCTCACGGGTAAATGGCCCGGCAGGAACCGGTTGGTTCGCCTCGTAGTCCATCAATCTAGCAGTCTGCTCTACCACGGCCGGACTGACCCGCTCACCGTCCGGCTCTACATGAATCCAGCCCTGCAGTTGAAGGTCTATCGGAAGCCAGAATGAATCCACCTGCGCAAAATTCTGCCGATAATGGATACTCCAGTCCTTTGTATCCGGCGAAAAGACTACATGCGGGGCAGGCCTCAAATCTACCTCTATGAGTGCGTAAAGGCTGTCCAATACCGAGATTCGGCCAATGAATGTGGCTTCCTGATTACTTTTGGGAGCAACATAGATGTCGTACAGCTGCTGCCCGTTCCATACGCGGCGGCCCGCAAAGGTGAACGTATAATGCTCCAGTGCATCCGGGTGGGTCGGCCCGAAGAACGGCAGCCCGTTGATGTGCACATGATCAGAGGAAAAATCCTGCGGGGTCAATTTCAAACCCAATTCTTCGTGAAAATCCGAGGTTTGACGCCTCGACCGGATGACATCTCTGATCCCACTCCCTCTGGAATAATACCGGTCAAAGATCGCTTCGCTGACCAGAACAATCCGGTCCCGATTCTGAAGCGTGATCCGGGCATAGACTCTTGCATTGTGAGCATTCAGATGGCGTCTGCGTGCGGCCTTCCGGCGAATGACTTCCTGCATAATTGCTGTCGCCAGATAGTCTCCCGTAATTAACAGTTCCGGCAACTCTATTGCTGCAGGCTCAAGGCTGATGTGGAGCGTTCGGGCATCATCCGGCATCAGTTTGACACGTATCGGATGATAACCAATATGGCGAAAAACAAGGGTCGCCGGGAGATGGGAAAGCGTGAGTTCAAAATCACCCTCCCGATTGGTAATCGTGCCCCGATTACTCCCTTCCATGATAATGTGCGCCGAAGCAAGCGGAAACCGGGTAACGGAATCACGCACCGAACCGGTAATGAGAACCTGCCCCGCTGCCTGCTGCGGATACATCTGGATTGCTGCAAAACCCAGTAAACCCAATGCCCAGGTGCGGAGGACATAACGCCTTCTGAAAAATACAGGTCCAAGCACCGTGCAATGCCGATTCATTCATCTCCAGTGAATCAGAAGATACGGGCCACGCCAATCGCAGGATAGAACTGGTTTTGACCGATCCGATACGCAAGATCAAAACGCATAAACCCAAATAGTCCGCTAAGTGAAACTCCTAACTCGTTATGATCAATCCATTCCCCGTGACGGGATCCTGTCCCGCGAACAAATGCATGCCCACCAAAAATTAATACGTTATAGCCTTCATTGGCCATCCCGCGCAGACCAAGAATTTCAAACAACAGCGTGCGAAAATTATGCTCCCAGTGCCCAAAGATAACAGCATTCCCCTGATAGGGTAAGCCCTGGAGTGCATATAATGAGCCGCCCCAGTGAAAAATTCTGGTTCCCCCCTCAACAATAAAGGAACGCTGGAGCGGCAATGTCCGGCCTCCGTCTGAAGCAAAGCCTGCCGTAATCCCAAAATCCAGCGTTGCCGGTAAAAACCGCCGCTGAAGAAAGGTCGTGATCCGCCCCCCTGCCCGTACATAGTACCTGCGGAACGTAATGTCCGACCAGGGCATGGAGAGTTCAATACTGGACTCAAAATACCTTGACGGACCAATGCCAATGATCACCAGTTCATCCTGACCGGCACGAAAGGTCGCCGTAAACGTCCGAAAATCTCCCTCCATAATTGCTCCATTCGGGCGCTGGAGTGTACTCTTGCCCATAAAATCATAACTCACATTGCCCATCAGACCGGAATGCTTCTCATGGAGATAGGTGCCGGTAAGGGTCGCCGATCCCCACCTCCTGATCCTGTATCCTCCCGTTAAGGAGATCCCCTCCCGCCGGTAATAATCAAAATAATCCTCCCTCCCAAAAAGCATCAGAATACTGTTCGGCAGACGTCGATAAATATTTGACTGATAGGTAGATGCATTCTCTGCACGGTACGCTGCCTCCATAAACCAGCCCTTATCTATACGAAAAGTTCCCTTGTAGGAATACTTGCCCCTGCCATCCTGCCCCGTATTGACACCTGCTTTTGCCTGCACTTCAAAGATGTCTCCGAAGTCCTGCTTTGTCCCAAGCCCTAGATGCAGCGCATCCACACGGTTGTACCAGAGATCGGGCTGAAGCCCAAGACGGGATATAAATGAATTCGACCCCCGGAACACCGAAACAGACCGCTCAACCGATGCGCGGCGCTCTTCGGCTTCCTCAAGTCGATTCATAGTGCGCCCCAAAACTCCCCCCGGCCGGAATGCCTCCCGGAGGGAATGCGTGCTGTCTATCGATGCATAGGCGATGGTTTCCTTCGGCGTGAGCGGAACAATCGACCCCTCACGCTGAAATGACTCGCCAGACGACACGGCCGATGAATCCACCTGCAGCCAGGTTTCCTCTTCAAACAAACTGTCCGCAAGTTCTACATTCAACTGATAATCGGTAAAACGGGATACCATGTCAATCCCAACGGTTGGAAAATTCAGGAGCGCTCCAAGTGCAATCTCCACCATTGTACTTGAGCGCAGGTCAATTGGCAGCCAGATCTGGCCGCCATAATTGGAAAACTGCTGCAGATAGGTGGTTTCATACCTCTGGATTGGTACAGGAAACAGGAACGCCGGTCCAGGGCGCAGCCTGGCTTCTATGAGGGCAAACTCTCCATCAAGTACCGACACGCTCCCCACAAATGCGCTGCTGAGATTGTTTTCTGGCGCAACAGCTATATCATAGACCAGCGCATCATCAACCTTGCGTGTCCCCTCCAGCGTAAATATATACCGGTCCAGTGCATCCGGGTGGGTCACACCAATGAGCGTATGACCGCTGATTTCAATGTCATCATCATACAGGTTCACCATGGTCCGCGCAGCAGGAAGTGCCTCCACATCCCCTAAGGGTACATTCCCGGTACTTCGGGACCCGGTGACCTCCTCCCGAAGCCCGCGATCCCGGTCCCACCACGCGGTTGCCGCCGACTCAATAATCGCAACAATCCCCGAATCATTGGAAAAGGTGTACCGCGCATAGGCCCTGGCCTCAAACGTGTGAAGCTGTTCCCGCCAGATTTGCTTCCGCTCAATGACCTGCCGCATAATCCAGACTGCCGGATCATCTTCGGTCACCACCAGCTGTTCCATTTCCAATATGACCGGCTCTAGACGAAATTCCAGCGGTGTCAGTGTGTGTGCCGTCAGCGTGTCCGTGCGGAACCCAATATACCGCACCACAATATCCACCGGCAGATCATCCACCGCAATTTCGTACATCCCCTCGTTATTGGTAATCGTCCCCCGGTACGTACCCGTAATCTGGACGGTCGCTGCCGGCAGCGGCGCACCGGTATCTGCGTCCATAACCCGGCCGCGAAGAATCTGTGCATCACTTATCGGCATGTACATCGTGCATGCAAGCAAAATCGAACCGAATGCCTTCCGGGCCCGTGATCTAGCCATGAATCAGTCTCTCCAGAAATTTTTTAATTGCGGCAGTCTGTCGCCTGCCATCTTCATAACCCAGTTCTAGTACCCGCCCGATGAACTCTGGATCAAACAGCATGACACTCAGCCAATCCGGGCTCAGCGTATCTCCACTCCCCAGCCCGCGTGTCAGCATCCTCAGAATTCCATGTGTCTTCACTTCCAGCCCCTGTGCCAGCTTTGCAATATCCCTTGACGGTTGAATCAGAAGGATATTAACCGGGCGAATCCCATCCCGTTCATCTGCCGGCACATGATTGACCAGTCTGGTCACCCTCTCTGCCATCCGAACATCATGGTCAAATGCATCCAGAAACGTTGCATTCAGCATAATTCCCATGACCTGTGCAGCAGGTGGATACCCGGTAATGGCCGGTTCGGCAGCTTCCGCCTGGGTACGTATATATTTGGGCGAGATGCAAATGATATCCGTTGCGCCCAGATGCAGCGCCGGTGAAAGCGGTGCAATGAGACGAATGCCTCCATCCCCGTACCATGCATCGCCGAGCTTCACGGCGGGAAATAACAATGGCAGCGCCGAAGAAGCCATCACATGATCAAGCGTAATCTTGTCGTGATGTGCAATCCGGTTCGGGCGTTGCCAGGTCTGTATATCACGCCCCTGCACCCAGCTCACCGACTGCCCCGTTGTAAAACTTGTGGCCGTAATGCAAACCGAGGTCAACTCCCCTTCATCAAGATTCTTGCGGATCTGCGACAGGGTACCGTCCACAGAAGCCGGTAACCGGTCCGAAAGGTAATGGCGCAGCGGGGTCGTGTTGAGGAGCGCCTCCCCCTCCTGAACCCGGATTGTGGCATCCCCAAATGGCATCCACGGGAGGATCCTCCGAATGACCCCAATGGACGATTCCGCCTGATAGACCTTGTCCTGATTTATATTTCTCCAGCAATCCACCAGCGCTTCTGCACCATCCCGCCCCGGATGCCCCGCAAGAAATGCGGCATTGATTGCTCCCGCAGAGACCCCCGTAATGATCGGGTATGGAATCTCTGGTGCCAATTCACGCAGATAGCACACAACCCCCGCCTGATACGCAGCTCTGGCCCCTCCGCCTGCCAATACCAGTGCAAGCTGCCTCGGCGGCTGCTCCATTTCCCCGGAATTGAATCTGTGCGTCATTTTCGATGAATTACGTCCATCCAGACCCAATTGGATGGATGAACTCTACGGCAAACTCCGAATGGTCATCCGATCTGGAATGCGTACGGTCCCCTGAGCAAAAGTACGGGTTCTGAAATCAGAGGCATCCCTGACCATCCACACCCTGGTAACGATTTTCTTCGATCGGTTCATGAGGTGAGCACGGCTGGATCTATTCTATCTTAAGGATCTCTTCTACAATCCGCCCCGCTTTATAAACATGCTGCAACGAGGCGAGGATTGCCCGAACATCTACCGAAACGGTCCGCGCAGTCCGGTCCGAAAATACATATACATTGGGCAGAGATTCAATATTGCCATCAAACACCAGCCCCACAATCTCCAAATTCTGATTCAACAACGGGGATCCGGAATTTCCTCCCGTAATATCGTTCGTACTGACCAGATTTAGCGGTGTGGAAAGGTCAAACGTCTCGGGCGGATCCCGCCAGCGCTCTGGAAGATCCCACGAGGCGCTGACAGTGCGGTGGGCATAAAAATGATCATACAGCCCATAGAACGTTGTAAAGGCAGGCGCACGGGTCCCATTGTAGGCATACCCCCCGACACGCCCATCGGAGAACCTGAGCGAGAAGGATGCGTCTGGCGGTATATCGGTCCCATAAAGGGCAAATCGAAGCGATGCCAATTCCGCAACCAGGAGATCTTCTCTGTTTTTGAAGCTTTCGGACTGCTGCTGTGCCGTAAAATATAACGGGGCCAATGCACTGATCACCGGGACAACCGGATCTTCACTCCCCAGAAATCCTTCCTCTAGAAGAGCAGCAAACCCTGCAGAGTCGGAGAGGGCCGTGGTCGTGGCCAAAGTAGCCGCCAGACTGTCTGTGGGCAGCCCTTCCAGGATGCTTCGCATCGTCGGATCCTGCGCCCCCAATGCATTCAGAAGTTCCTCAAACCGAAGAACAATCAACGCTCTGTCCACCTCTACAGGAACGTCTTCCAGCGCCAATGCATCCTCACGAATTCCATCCAGCGTCTCCTCATCTACATAACCGCGGCGCTGCAGATTTGCGTAATAATATCCATACAGTGCACGCGTCAGGATCCGTGACCCGATGGTCGTCCCGAATAAGGTGAACGCCGCCATACGACCTGCCTCCGCACGCTTGGACAGTTGGATTTCATCCAGTTCCTGAAACAATGCGCCGTAGCGGGCGGACAGCGAATCTACCTGAAAGAGGTCTTCCCTGATCTGAAATTCCGCCGCACTGCGACGTGCGATCAGTGTGTCGTTGCGGAGCCCTTCCAGCTGCCCCGACAAAGCCTTGAGTGAATTACTGGTCGTAAACCACATATTCTCAAGCGCATCCGCACCCGGCCCGTCCATGCCGACAAATGATTGCAGTACGTCTACGCGCCGCTGGAATGCTTCAACCTGCTGAACCAATGTATAATCCCGTTCAAACATCAACTGCGACACGCTCCCAAACCGGCTGGTTGATCCTGGATTCCCAACCACAAAGACGGCATCACCGGCCCCGACTCCGTCTTGACTCCACGGGTAGTATTCCGGAGTGACGGCCGGATTCCCTTCCCGATCATAAGCGCGAAAGAAGGCCATGTCTAGTGTATACCGGGGAAAGGTGAAATTATCCTCTTCCCCGCCGAAGTATCCGAGTTTCTTTTCGGGAGCCATGACCAGACGGATATCCTCATAGCGCCGATAGGTGTAGGCGGCATAGCGTTCCCCGCTGTAGAGTTCAACCACCTCCACCCGGAGGGTGGAGTCCCGCATCCTGGCTGCACTGGTCAGCTCATCTGCAATCACCGAAGCCTTATCCCTGCGTGCACGGACACGCTCATTATCCCCGCGAACAATGCGGCTGGCACCGTGCACCCGGCGGGTGACATCTGAAATTTCCAGAAGCTGCTCCACATACAGGTCAGGCACTTTGCGCTCATCCACAGCGGCGGCCGCCAGAAACCCTGCTTCAAGTAAATCTTCCTCCTCACCCGACACCTCGACAATACTCTCACGGGCACAGTGATGATTCGTTAGAATTAGCCCCTGCCCCGAAACAAAACTGGCAGAGCAGTTCACCCCAAACCGTAACGCGCCTAATCTGGCTTTGGCAAACCACACAGAATCCGCGTCTATCCCGTACGCTTCTGCAAGCCACCCCACGGGCGGGTTATCAAAGGTCCACATCTTCCCCCCGTCAAACCGGTCCACATCCACATCGAACCGATCCACGGTCAAAGAAGCCATAGGATCTGGTGCTTCCACAGATGCGTTCGAGGCCTGCAACTGCTCTTCCACAACAAGAGGTTGATTAATTACCTGAACCACCTCAAGAGCGGCAGGGGCGCAGCCTCCTGTATACAACAACAATCCCCCGATAAGCCAAGCGCTGTAATTATTCATCTTCATATGTGCTCCGCGCCTGCCTGGCCAGTTCCTGCACGATATTCTCCGCTTCAAATACGGTCCTCAGAACAGACAGAACCCCCGAGGTGGAGACCACAACACAGCGCTGCAGGCCTTCGGTCACTGCATGATCAAATGCAACCCCCAGAATCTCCATATCTATATCTATAACCCCCGTTCCTATCTGGGCGCACCTGCCTGCCATGGAAAAATTCAATGCTGCGGACGGGTCTCCTTTCTGGATTCCAGCGCTCCACTGCGCAGGCAACTCCCAAGCTCCCGTTGCGCCATGCGAATAGTGCAGATCCAGCATCCCATACAATGTCGTATAGGGTGGGGTCACCGTCCCGTTATAGGTGAATGTATCCGAGATGGACATACTTGTGAACGGTTTATTTTCATTCACGGCCGTGGTGAACAGTCGTTCCCGGTGATTCGGCGGGCGATCACTCCATGCAAAGTAACTCTCCGTATCCAGGGGCTGGCCACGCTCATCATATACTCTGAAGAATGCAAAATCCAGTGCGTGCCTGGGGTAAACCCCACCCTCATTGCCAAAATTTGCCACATCCACTGAAGGAATCAATACCAGTCTTACATCCTCGTAGATATACCAGATATATTCCCGGAAACTGCTGCTGTCCTGCGCGGCAACGACCTCTGTACGTGTTCCCGGCAGGGTGTCGCTCACAGGATCCTCTGCCCTTTCAAGTTCCCGGATCCCGACAAGTCGTTCTGCCTTAAGGCCTGTCAGCTGATGTTCCATAGACAACTCGTCGGCTACAAATGCCGAATCCGCCGGGCGGATCCACGATTCCAGTGACCGCAGACATGCCGCACTGGTCACGGCCAATCCATCCGCACTTACCAGAGCGCCAGCACATTTTGGCAACTGCAAGGTCCCCAGACGCATATGTTCAATCCAGTCCCCATCTACCATTGAGCCCCCCATATGCTCCGTGGGTACATGTAAATATCGTTGATGGCGTACAATCACCGTGTCTGCCTCACCAGAAGGGTTCACCTGTCTTGCCTCGGCAGGCAGGCTCAGCAGAAAAACGCCGATAACCCCGTAGACGATGGAACTATTTTTCATAAATCTGTATTACGCCGGTTCGATTGCCGGAGTGGCGGAACTGGTAGACGCGCAGGTCTTAGGAACCTGTGTCTTCGGACGTGTGGGTTCGAGTCCCACCTCCGGCACGATGTATCGAATGGAACACACGGTCAGGAATCGGCTTTGTCCCTTGCAACAAACTTCATGGACAGTGAATTGACACAATGACGGGTATTCTTGGCCGTAAACATCTCCCCTGTAAATACGTGACCCAGGTGCCCTCTGCATTTTGCACAAATGATCTCCATGCGACGACCATCGGCATCCGGGACCCGCAGAACCTGCCCTGGAATTTCATCATCAAAACTGGGCCAGCCGCATCCTGATCGGAACTTGTCCTCCGACCGGTACAAAGGCGCATTACACCGTCGGCAGTGATAGACCCCCGCCGCGTAGTGCTCATAGTATTCTCCGGTAAAGGGACGCTCAGTCCCTTTCTCTAAAATAACGTAGGCCTCTTCAGGTGTCAGTTCATTCATGTGTTCCATTTTATACCTGCAACTTGAATCCCCCCTGTAATGTTGCCCTTCAGGGTGCGGGAGCCAACGGATCGGGGAATTTAAACGTATATCCAAGGGAGATTCGTACCTTCTCATTGCACACGATCTTATCCGGCTCTGATTCACCGGAATCATTTTGGGGCGGCGGTAAGCCTAAATTTGATGCCGCACGGGCGTAGAACTCGGCTCTCGTCGGATGCAGGTCCGCGCACACATTAAAGGTTTGCCCCCAGCAGTTTTGCATGATCACCTCCATGGCAACCCCCACCGCATCATCCTGATGCAGCATGTTTACCGCATTCTCCGGATTCCTCAGCGGGCGCCCCGACCAGAATCGACCCGGTTTCCGCTCATATCCATACAGACCGGCATATCGCAGGATCGTTGTCTCAAACGCGGAGGAACTCCGGAGCAGCTCTTCGGCATCCAGAAGAGCCGCACCGGATGCGGAACCCGGCGGCAACCTACCCGCATCCTCTTCCTTTACATGCCCCGAACGGTACACGCTGGTTGAACTGACAAACAGCACCTTCGTCACCTGCCCGCCTTCCAGATACGTCAAAAGTGATTCCATTGCAGTGGACATGAACAGTTGAACATCGGCCCGCTTGCGTCCTGGGGGAAAATTGATGACAACAATGTCAGAGTCAAAAAAATCATGTCGACCATGCCCTTCCAGTTTCGGGGTCAGCTTCAAGAGATACGGTTCAATCCCATCGGCCAACAGGCGTGTCAACTTTGATTCGCTAGTCGTGGCCCCGCGGACACGCCATCCATCCTGTATGCACCGTTTGGCCAACGGGTGACCGACATAGCCACATCCGAGTATACTGATCGTAATTGGCGTACACATATTGTAACAAGTAAGCGGCGCTGGCGTAGTTTTTTTTTCTACTTCTTATAAAGTACAATGCAGATACTTGATCCGGCAATCAAAAAAGTTTGGACCATCAAGGGAGCAATCGCCTGGATATTTTTGCTCCCTGTCACTGCTACGGCGGATGTCATTCTCCTGTTCTCTGACAATGATACGTTTCTGCCGGGATTATGGACGGGACTGCTGTTGATGATCTGCTTCGTGTGGCTCCTGACCATCCCAAGATTACGATACAGATACTGGCGATACGAACTGCGTGAAGAGGATCTCTATGCGGTCCGGGGCATCTGGAACCGTGTACAGACGACCGTCCCCCTCCGGCGTATCCAGCATCTGGATGTTGCTCAGGATCTGATTGAGGAAAATTACAATATTGCCCGTCTGGTTGTGCATACGGCCGGAACACGCAGTACCGATGTGGTTGTTCCGGGGATTCCCTACGAGGAGGCGGTGCATCTGCGTGATACGGTTCGTGAATTCATCACAAACTATATGGACTGATGGAAGGGCCTTCTGCGGATTTTCGCCGACTGCACCCATTCACCTTCGTGCACTTCGTGTTTCTGGCGATTGTCGGTTTCGTCTTTGCCGGGGTTTCCTCACCTGAAGTGGGTGCGAATGTACAGCGAAACTCCCTGATCTTTGCCATCATGTATGCGACACTTACCGGGCCATATGCGATTGCAAAGTACATCATGTTTCGCTACCATGTCACCCGTGATGAGATCATCATTTATTATGGCGTTTTCAAACGGGTACGACGCAATATTCCATCCGAGCGTATTCACACCGTTTCGATTGAACGCAATTTGCTCGCCCGGGTACTTGGCACGGCTGCGGTAAAGATTGAAACGGCGGGGACGGGGGACGCAGAGGGAAATCTGTCCTATGTTGGAGTCCGTGAGGCGGAGCGGATAAAAAGCCTGCTCCGAACAGCAGCACAGGCGACAGATGCCACCGGGTCTGCGACCTCGCCGAGTTTTTTTATGCCTATTGGCCGGCTGCTGCTCTCAAGTGTGTATCAGTTCTCACTCGGACTCACTGCACTTTTGATTGGTATTTTCTTTCAACTGGAATCCTTCGGTATTGTCCAAAGCCGTGCGGTGGTCACCTGGCTAATCGAGCAGGAGTTCTTTCGTGGAACCATTGCAGATTCCTGGCCACTGCTTGCAGTTCTGTCCCTTCTGGTGATTCTCGTGCTTGGCTGGGCACTGGGGTTTATTCAGAATCTGATACGATTTTATAATTTTCAGATTGAACTTGGAGACACAAAGATCCGCCGAAGGTTCGGCCTGATCACCCTCCGTGAAGGGGCTATTCCCTACAAACGTGTCCAATCCTTCCTGCTGCGGTCCAACCCGCTTATGAGACTGCAGGACTGGTATCGCCTGGAGATACAAACGCTCGGCCTGCAAAGTGGCGAACGGGGCTTCCAAAGCGGAATGCCGTTTGCCAAGTTGTCAGAGATTACCACATTTGCTCCCCGGATCCGGCCGTTTACCATTCCAGATACCTATTCACGTGTCAGTCGGCTGACCATTCGAAGACGATCTTTACGATACAGCATCCTGATTCTGATCTCCGCAATGGCGGCATCTTTATTCTGGTGGCCACCTGCGGTCTGGGGCTTGGCCCTGCTGCCGGCCGGCTGGGGATTCGCATGGCTGCAGTACCGGTATCACCGCTGGACCTATCATGCTGGAAACCTGCTGATTCGACGCCGTGTAATCAGTCAGCAATTCTGGATTGTCCCGGTGGAGCGCTTCCAGGCCTTCGAAATCACGGCAACGTTTTTTCAGCGGCAACTCGGGCTGTGCACACTGATCGTTGATACCGCCGGGGCAGGAAATCTGCGCTACCCCAAGATTATCGATCTGAGACGGGACGAGGCAGACCGGCTGCTGGCCGAACTCTATGATGCATTCCAAACGGAAGCCACCTGGTAGTGTTCCGCCTGCACCGGTTTACCGGCCATATCTACACATCTCCGGCTTTTTCGGCATCCAGACGGATACAACTCAGCCCCAGATAGAGCAGAATCGGTACCGTCTTGCGACGGGCAGGACCTTGCAGATCCAGTGCAGTCAATCCAATCGAGATGGTCCATGCTCCAGGGAGAATCGTATGGGCCCACCATGGCACACGCGCAAAAAGAAATGCAAACAGTGAGGTCGCCAGTTTTCCCCCGATCAGGCGGACGGTCCATCCAAAGAGGACGGTTTTGATCAGCCCCTGAACCACCAGCGTGCCAAAGGCCTGCAGGAGCACCGGAACCGCAAAGAATCCGCCGGTCTTCTTCAGAAATGCAACGGCGCGTCTGCGCTCAATCCCCAGAGATTCCAGAACCTGCAATTGCTCCGCATGTGTACACTTTGAAAATACATCCACCGCATATTCCTGGGCCATCTGGATGAGTAAATCCCGTTCCGTCCCCCGATCCGCCAGAGGGATCTTGAGGAATCGTGCCGTATCACGAATGATTGAACGCATTCCTGCCCCTGGTTCTTTGCCGACCAATCTTCTGAACTGGTAGGCAAGATCACTGCTGCCCAGATAGCGAATTTTCTCTTCGAGCTCTTCGCACAGGGCGGCCCGTTGACCGGGAGAATCAAGTTCATCAAGATGCCTTTTCAGACCTTTGCACCGGTCCAGTGGTCCCTGGATAATCTGGATGATGTATGCATAATCATTCCGGGAGAGTTCCAACAGTAAATCCTGCATGGGAGAGTGTCTTGGTCAGCCCTTTAACCCCATGGATACGCACGGAAACCGGATAAGGTTGAGTGCATAGAGGTCGGATCGTTCATTCCCGAAATCGATGACTTGAAAATACGGGTTCAAGATACCGGTCCCGCTGAAAAACCCTTTCTTGTGACGAACAGATACCCATCGCATGAACGGACAGATTTTTGGGGATGCACCACACGGAACATTCTCCGGTGTTTATGATCGATGCTCTGCCCCGGGTTCAAGGGCGATTGCTTGAACCCTTTAAGCAGTGAGTGGAGATCAAGTCACTGCTTAAGACACCTCCAGTAGAGATTTTTTATTTACCGGTTATTTTCATGAACGGCCAAATATGGTGCCGATTTGTTACCTGATCTCCATTTAAGACATCTCCAGTAGAGATTTCTTTATTTGCCGGTTATTTTCACAAACGATCAAATATGACGCTCCCCCACCCCTTGCAATAGTCTCATTAGGTTATTATATTGCACTGAGTAAAGTGCAGGTTCCTATGGTGCCCTGTAAGGCACCCTTAAAAAGATGTGTCGGGCTGTATGCACATCATTTCTTTACACGCTTAGGAAGAGAAGGAGAAGAGCGCATATTCTAATCTGCCTGTTCCTGTTGCTACTTCCGGTGTTCCCTGCCGGGGCCAAACAAACGCCGGTTGTAAGTATCAGTGCGGATAAGGCGGAAATCACTGAAGGCGAAAGCATTGTAGTCACCCTGACCGCCAACCCCGCACCCAGTAATAGTTTACAAGCCCAAATTGTCCTCAACGAAATTACAGATCCTTCTGAATATTTCGTGAACCCGCACGCTGTCAGCTATATAGACATAGCAATTGGCTCAAGCGGTACAGGCAGCTACACGATAAAAACAATCAATGATCGCAGTCTTGAATCAGATGGATCAGTATCGGCAACCGTGATCAGCAAAGCGGGATACGACATTGCAGAGGCACCGAACCATACGGTCAGTGTGGCGGTGCTGGATAACGACACGCCGGTGATCAGCATTTCTGGTAGTGACGCAGTGACCGAGGGAAACAATGTTATGTTCACGCTTAGCGCTGACCGATGGCATGATGACAACACGAGAGTTGTAGTGAATTTTAGACAGACGGGTAATTTTGCCAACTTTAGAGCCCTTGCTCAGCGGTCAGTATTGATTAGCGCTCGGTCAAACACTGCTACGTTCGGGATCAAAACGGAAGACGATGCTGTCGATGAGCCGAACGGTTCAATCCACTCGACAATAGCAAGTGGCAAAGACTATGAGATTGCAGAATCACCTCATCACACGGCCAGCGTGACCGTAGAAGATAATGATGAACCAGTACCGGCAATCAGTATCCTTGAAGGTGCCGCTATAACGGAAGGAGCCAGTGCTTCGTTCACACTCAGTTCTAATCCCGCACCCAATGCGGATCTAGATGTAAGCATCACGGTCGAGCAAGAAGGGGTCTTTGCTGCGCCCACTGAGTTAGGCTCACGAAAGATCACGCTAGGGACCAGCGGCACCGCCACCTTCGAAGTCGACACCGTGAATGATGCTGCTGACGAGCCCAATGGTACAATCCATGCGTGGATTGCCAGTGGTCAAGGTTATACGGTAGCGAGGGGCTCCGCTTATGTGATCGTAAAGGATGATGAAGTGCCTGTTATTCGCATTTCTGGGGGTAAAGAAGTGACAGAGGGCAATGGTGCTTCATTCACGCTCAGTGCTGCCCCCACACCTGGAACAGACCTAGATGTAAGCGTCATGCTTACGCAAACAGGAAACTTTGCGGCATTAGGAGCGCTTGGCACACGGGAAGTAACGGTGGGAACCAATGGTAATGCCACCTTTAGCGTTGACACTGTTAACGATAAGATTAAAGAAGATAACGGCTTGATTCAGGCAACGATCCAGAGTGGCAC
>JAJECE010000022.1:2500-26771 GCA_022822185.1 Rhodothermales bacterium
GTTACACCTATTTGAGGCTGCGGGGATTCGGGCAGCGGCGTGTGGCCGTTTCGGTGAATGGAATTCCACAGAATGATCCCGAAGAACATAATGTATTCTGGATCAATTTCTTTGACCTGCAGGGGTCCATACGGGATATTCAGGTGCAGCGCGGAGCAGGAGCCGCAACCTACGGCTCCACCGGTATTGGTGGCGCAATCAATATTGTCACCGATCCGTACCGCCCTGTCCCGGATGTCCGGCTGGAGACAGGGTACGGCACCTATAATACGCAGCGCTATACGGTTCAGGCCAATACCGGACTTCTGGGCGGGCGCTATGCAGTGTATGCGCGGGGCAGCCGGCTGACCTCGGACGGATATCGGGACTGGTCCTGGTCCGAATTCTGGCGATACTTCATCGGAGTCCGTCGCTACGGGGAACGACATACATTTACGCTGCAATCGTATGGCGGCCCCCAGAAGGATGGCTTAGCCTATGGCGGGATCCCCAAAGAGGCGAACACGCAAACAGTGGATGATGGATTTGGCGGGAAGATTGACCGGCGCTACAATTTCAGCGAGGCGACCCGGGACGTTGAGCGTTTTCATCAACCCCATGTTGAATTTTTGCATACATTTACTCCAGGCCCAAACCGAACCTTTGAACAGGCCTTCTTCTGGATCCAGGGGGTTGGGGAATTTGATTTTGGAGGGACGTTTCGGAGTGCGGATTACCTGCGGCTTCCTGCGGGTTGGAGAGGATTGAATCAGGCGCAGCGACAGGATCCCCTGTTCATCAGCGCACCGGATGCGACGGTGCTGTTTCGTGCGGCTCTGGATCAGTGGCAAATCGGATGGATGCCACGCTATCAGGTGGTTCGTCCGGGCTCCGAAACCACCATTGGCGGAGAACTGCGTTTACACCGGTCGCTAAGGTGGGGACGTGTTGAAGAAGCCACGGGGATTCCTGCAGAAGTGGTTGGAGCCGAGAGTGATTACCGGGTGTACAGTGTGCGGGGGGAGAAGACCGTCGGCTCCGTCTACGCAAGTCACCTGATGCGGCCTCATCAGCGTCTCGCCATTCAGGCGGACCTGCAACTGACCTGGCGGCAGTACCGGCTTTTTGAGGAGCAGTTTTTTGGAAATTCGTTTCGTGTCCCCTATGTGTTCGTAAATCCGCGTGTAGGGGTGACGCTAAACCCGGAACAGCCCTTGAGCGCTTACTTGAGTATTTCTCTGGCGAATCGTGAGCCGCGAATGAAATCGCTGTACGACGGCGAAGAAGCGGGTGCGGGGTTCCAGCCTCAGTTTGAGCGCAGTGCGGACGGGAGTTTTGACTATGATAAGCCCGTTGTGAAGCCGGAGCGACTGATGGACATTGAACTTGGAGGCCAGCTTGAGCGGCAGGACCTCCGATTCCGGGTGTCGGCGTACTGGATGGAGTTCAGAGATGAGATCGTGCCCAGCGGCGAACTGGATCAGTTTGGCGTTCCACGTACCGGGAATGCGGACCGTACCCGGCATATTGGAATTGAGCTGGAGGCGGCGGCCCGGATCCTGCCGGGACTGAACGCATTCGCGAATGCGACCTTCAGCCGGAATCGCATTGTAACGTTTACGGAGTACGTAACATTGCCGGATTTTTCGGTTGTACCGGTTGACCGGGCGGACAATCCAATTGCAGGCTTCCCCGCACGCAGCGGCAATCTGGGAATGACCTGTGAATACGCAGGTCTTACGCTTCGCGCGGATGCACGTCTGGCGGGAGTGCAGTACGTAGACAATGGCGGCGGGCAGACTGCAGGGGGAGTTGAGCAGGATAATCTGAAGGTTGATCCCTATGTTCTGGTGTCCACAACGGTGCAGTGGGAGTTCAGTGAGCAGTCCGTGCTCCGCGGACTCATGCTTTCCCTTGATGTGAACAACGTTCTGGATTCGAACGTGCTTCTGTACGGAAATGCAGGCTTTGGAGATCCGCAGTTCTTTCCGGCGGCAACCCGTCATGTTTTCTTGCGTGCACAGTACAGAGTATGGTAAAGATCGTCTTAGTATTGGGAGGCTTTGAAGATTACTGGAGGGAAGCGACGTGTTTGAGGGCGAACAGGCCAGGATGAGATGGAATCATTCCCGTCCGCATCGTTCAGGTTACTGCTTATTCGCTCAATTTGCTTAGATTAGGCGGATGCAGAATTCGTGAGAACATTCCACTTGATGGATGTTTCCCTGCAGAACGGGAGGAATGGGTTTCCTCTGATTTTTTGATACACCTTTAGGACTTTGCCCTGCTAGATGGGAGAGGAAAAATTTTCAAGGACTGAAATACTTGAAGTTCTTCTTGATAAGGTTCAGACTGAAATTGATGAAGGAGAAGATTTTAGTGACGAAGAGGGTCACGCGTATGGGACTTTGCTTCATATAGTTGTCGGATTCAGTGGGCGCCCGCAGATGGTTCAGTCTATGATTGATCAGGGTGCTGATGTACATGCCGCGAATGAAAGCGGTCAAACGCCGCTTCACTGGGCTATAACGAAGGGGAAGAATTCTGAGATTGTAGAGATCTTATTGAATGCGGGTGCGGATGTAAACGCACAGGACGAAGAAGATTTAATGCCGATTCACTATGCCATTGATAGCCTGAGTGAGAGACCGGAGATTTTTCAGATTCTACTTGATGCAGGTGCTGATGTGAATGCTCAGACAACAGGTGGAATCAAGCCACTTCATGCTGCGGCCATTCATCTTAAGTCCACTGAGATTGTCCAATTTCTTCTTCATGCAGGTGCTGATGTGAACGCGGGGGACGAATATGGTGGTACTCCCCTTCACTGGGCTGCTGCGTCCAATCCCGCCTCTGAGATTACAGAGGTATTGCTTGACGCGGGTGCTGATGTGCATGCAAAAGCACTAAATGGCCAGATCCCCCTTCATTTGGCAGCGGCACGGGGTACGAATCCAGATGTAGTTGCGATGCTCATCCGTTCAGGTTCTGATATTCACGCACGGGACGAAGATGGGGCAACGCCGCTTCACGGGGCTGGGCAGCAGAGCGTGACTCCAGAAGTTCTAAACATTCTCCTTGAGTGTGGTGCAGATATCGCTGCGGTGAATGAAAATGGTTGTACTCCCCTTCAGGTTGCCGTAGCGGGCAACCCGACGTACGAGATTAGCAGGGTTTTGATGGATGCGGGATCTGATGTAAACGCATTGGACCGGGCGGGGAATAGCCCGCTCCATGATGCCGCAGCGTGGAGCGAGGTCCGTGAGATTGTAGAGGCTTTAATTCATGCGGGGGCCGAGGTCGACGTGTCCGGCGAAGGGGGGCAGACACCTCTTCATCTGGCTGCAGGGGCAGATGAGACGGGTGAGATTGCGGGGGCTTTAATTCATGCGGGGGCCGAGGTGAATGCACGGAATAAAGATGGGGAGATCCCCCTCCATCTCGCTGCCGCATACAGTGAGATTCCAGATACTCTTCAGAGACTTATTGATGCAGGCGCGGACATAAATGCATCGGATCAGGGGGGCCGAACCCCGTTCCATTTCGCGGTTATCTACAGTGGGAACCCCGGGATTGTTCGGGTTCTGATTGAGGCGGGAGCGGAGGTGAACGCAAAGGACGATGACGACGACACGCCCCTTCACTGGGCGGCGGAGTTTCAGGAGAACCTGGAGATCTTTGAACTTCTGATCAACGCGGGTGCAGAGTTGAGTGCGGTGAACCAATACGGTGAGACACCTCTTCATCGGGCAGCGGAATTTCAGAAGGACAGGAGAGTCATTGAACTTTTGATCAAGGCGGGTGCGGAGGTGAATGCGGTGAGTCAATACGCGGAAACATCCCTCCACCGGGCGGCAAGAAATGTGGAAGCCCCCGAGATTGCAGAGTTGTTGATTCAGGCCGGGGCTCACTTGCATGTGCTGGACGAAAATTGCATGACCCCGCTTCACACGGCGGCGGGGGCGAATCAATCCCCGGAAATTTTTCAACTTTTTCTGGATGCGGGGGCAGAGGTGAACGCCCGGGGCAAAGGTGATAAAACCCCAATCTACATCGCGGCCCTGCGGTGTAAAACTCCGGAAGTGTTCAGAGTCCTGATTGACGCAGGTGCAGAGGTAAATGCAGTATGCGAAGATGGTACGACCCCGTTACACATGTCTGTTGTGCAATATGCAGACCCCGAGATCGTACAAATCCTGATTCAGGCGGGGGCAGAAGTGAACGCCGCTTTTGGTGATGGGATCATGCCATTGGACATGGCTGTAGCAGAATGTGCGGCCCCGGAGGTAGTACAGATATTGCTTGATGCAGGGGCAGACATAAATATGGTCCCTGAAGATGGCCTCACGCCATTGCATATGGCCGCTGCAAAATCTACCAGTCCGGATGTGGTTCGGGCGTTGATTCGCGCGGGGATAGAAGTGAACACCGCTTTTGGTGATGGGATCATGCCATTACACATGGCGGCGGCAGAATGCACGGCCCCGGAGGTAGTACAGGCATTGCTTGATGCAGGGGCAGACATAAATGCAGCCTCTGAAGATGGGAACACTCCATTGCATATGGCCGCGGCAAAATCTGTCAGTCCGGATGTGGTTCGGGCATTGATTCATGCCGGGGCCGCGGTGAATGCGGTGACGAATTTCGGCTGGGAACCCCTGCACAGAGCGGCTTTGGAGTCCAACAGTCTCGAGATATTACGGGTATTGATTGAGGCGGGGGCAGACCTCAACGCAACGCTTGAAGATGGCTCAATCCCCTTTCATTACGCCGTGTACAAATGCACCAATCCCGAGATACTGCAGGTATTTCTTGAAGCGGGGGTTGATGTGAATGCAGCATGTAACGATGGGACAACCCCGCTGCATGTGGCTGCCGGAAAATGTACGAATCCGGATGTATTACAGATGCTGACAGAGGCAGGTGCAAACTTGACTGCAGCAACAGGTGATGGCAAAACACCGTTCCATGCGGCAGCGATGGGAAGTACCAGTCCGGAGATCGTCCAGTTCTTCATTGATCGGGGTGCAGACATAAATGTACGTGACAAGAATGACCTAACCCCGCTTCATCTGGCGGCACTCAACAATACGACACCTGAGGTAGTGGAGGTGTTGCTTGACGCGGGAGCAGACATAAACGCGTGTGCTCTCGGGAACAATAGACCATTTGATATGGTTCCAGTCTCAAGTCCGCTTAAAGGGACAAAGGTTTACTGGAGAATGAAGGGCAGAAAATCAAGAAAGAGATCTGGATGGAGGTGAAGGGAGCATTCCCCCGCGACACACTTTACGGGGCCACAGGATCCATCAAGAATGCTTTTCAGGTGATCCATCTTAATCGGAGCAGGAAATCCAGTATAGAGGGACCGGTACCCCTCCGAGGAGGGGTTACCTGACATTTTCGGTGTTCGTATGAGATCAAGGTGCCGGACGGATTCCCGTGGCATTTGTGATTTCTTCGGTTTTCCTGAACACAGTGATTTGTCTGGATTCTTAGAATCCAGACGTTATGTACAAACTTTTAAGGGGAAGGTCAAATTAAATACTTACCGGTATTTCTGACGATTGCAGTATTCTTTACTCCTGCAGGCCATTTACTTGGACAGTCCATTGTGGTCAGTGGTTATGTCTCGGATGCACGGAATGGAGAGGTGCTGGTCGGAGCCAATCTTTATGAGATCTCGCTTCAGCGAGGCACAACGACAAATAGCTATGGATTCTTCAGTCTGACGGTTCCGGGGGACTCTGCACGGATCCACATCAGTTATCAGGGTTATGAGACATTGATCCGGACGTTTCGCTCTCCGCTGGAGGGACTGCAGCGGATCGAAATGCAGCCAACAGTTGTGGAATACGATTCTCTACTGGTGATTGAGGCCGAGGAATACGATGGGCTTCATCAACAGGTTCAGATGAGTGGTGTAAAGGTTTCAATGGCGGAGGTTGAGGTACTGCCCGCTTTACTCGGAGAAACAGATCTCCTGAAGACGTTTCAGTTAATGCCCGGCATTCAGTCGGGTGTGGAAGGTTCTACCGGGTTGTATGTGCGCGGCGGAACTCCAGGACAGACCCTGATCCTGCTTGATGGGGCCACCGTATACAATGCGGGGCATCTGTTTGGCTTCATGTCCACCTTCAATACAGACGCGATTAATAGTGCAGAACTGATCAAGGGCGGGTTTCCAGCCCGCTATGGAGGGCGTCTGGCGGGGGTGCTGGACATTACGATGCGCGAAGGAAACAGGAAAGAGTTTGAGGGGCGGGGATCGGTTGGAGTCTTAGCTTCCAGGATTACGGTAGAGGGGCCGATTATAAGGGAGAGAAGTTCGTTTATTCTTTCTGTCCGCCGAACGTATCTGGATGCAATCAACTGGACAATCCAGAAAATTCGCGGATCCGATTATATCCAGGGGTATCATTTCTATGATGTGAACGCAAAATGGAATCTGGACATCTCCAGGCGGGACCGCATCTATGCAAGTTTTTATGCCGGCAGAGACAAGGGATATGAGGATTCAGAAGAGTCCTTCGGGGGCGGAACTGATGGATATAAATACGAGCTCGGATGGAGTAATACCACCTTGACGTTTCGCTGGAATCGGGTGATCAGCTCCCGTATGTTTGCCAATACCACACTTTTGTTCAGTCGTTTCCGATCCAGTATTCTTGACCAGACCAGCGGCGTTATCGAGGGGGTTACAACGGAGTTTGATAATCGCTATGCAAGCGGGCTGACCGACTTGAGTGCCAAGACAGATCTGGAATACTTTCCCCATCGGGATCATCAGATTCGTCTGGGCGGGATGGTGGTCTATCATCAGTTTAATCCAAGTACACAGCGGCGGCGGGAACTGGATACCGAATTGCAAATAGACACCTCCATCGTAATTCCTCTGGAGATTTCCACCTCCGAATGGTCTGCCTATATGGAAGATGAGATCACGCTGAGTCAGCGGCTTCGAGGAAATGTGGGTGTGCATGCATCCGGCTATCATACCGATGGCACCTCCTTTACCTCTGTACAGCCTCGGCTGTCCACCTCCTTCCTGCTGCCCCGGCAGTGGGCGCTCAAGTTTTCATTCTCACAAATGAAGCAATACATTCAACTGCTGTCCAACAGCGGTGCAGGGCTTCCCACAGATCTGTGGCTGCCGAGCACGGCGAAGGTTACGCCCCAGAATGCCTGGCAGGCCGCCGCAGGCGTGGCGCGTACGATAGATGCGCAATCTCTGGATGTCAGTTTAGAGGCATACTACAAGGAAGCAGACGGGGTCATTGCCTACAAAGAAGGGAGTAACTTCGTTGGATCAAGCCGGGACTGGGAGGATGCGATTACATCAGGCCGGGGCTGGTCATACGGAGGCGAGTTGCTCGTGCGCAGAAAACGGGGGCGTACCACCGGATGGGTCAGTTATACCCTCTCGTGGTCCAAACGGCGGATTCCCGACCTGAACGGAGGCCGGGTCTTCCCGCACCGGTATGATCGCAGGCATGATCTATCTATTGCGGTGGTTCGTGAACTGGGGCGGCGAAAACTGTCGGCAGTCTGGGTCTACAGCACGGGGCATGCCTTGAGCCTTGCCGCTTCTCAGTACAGGGAAGAAGGGCAGCTGCTGGATGTGTACAGTGCTCGCAACAGTTATCGGATGCCCGCCTATCATCGCCTGGATCTTTCCGTGAAATCCCCCATCCGATCCGGCAAACGATCTGAACTGATTGTCAGCCTGTACAACGCGTACAGCCGCCGGAACACATTTTACCTTGAAACAAAGGACTATCAGTCGCTTGATCCGTTAGCGGGCTACGTTCAGGAGGAGAGAGTGATCAGGAAGATTACGATTTTACCGATTGTGCCCTCTGTGAGTTACCGTTTCTTTTTTTAAGCGATGTACCGACGACTCAGCCTAATCCTTCTCATCATTTTCCTGGGATGCGAAGGTGTTCTGGAGATTGAATTGGAACCCCCGGAGAAAGAAATTGCGGTGACCGGTGTATTTACAGAGAATACCCCCTGGCAGGTGGTGCTTCAGCGCACGGTCGGAATCCAGGAAGCATCCTCGGAATCCTCTGTCATTGATGATGCCACTGTGACCATTGACGGGAGTAACGGCTCATTTGTACAATTAGATCACAAGGGGGGCGGATTCTACTACTCGGATGCATCATTGCCCGTGGCCGGGGTCTCCTATACATTGCGGGTGGAAGCCGAGGGATACAGAGGGGTGCAGGCAACCGATGAGGTGCCGGGGCCGGCAAAAGTGCAGGAGGTGCGACGGATCAACGAGCAGTCCCGCTTTGAGATTACCCTTGATGATACGCCGGGGGTCACCAATCACTACGCAGTCTTCGTTCTGTCTCCTAATCTGCAGCGGGTGCGTTTTAGTGTTCTTAACACCGAACTGGATGACCAAATGAGGATGTTTGCGATTCAGGATCCATTTTCCCCCTATGTCGATCGCCCTCAAGTTGCCGTTGCCCTGATCCACGATAAGCCATTTGACGGGGAACCGTTTGATCTTATCCTCTCGCCGGGATATAAGATTTCCGGTACGACCAGTGTTTATGTTCATTCGATCAGTAAGGCTTATTACGAGTACCTCCTCTCAAAAAGCATACAGGAAAATGCAGAGGACTTGGCTTTTGCTGAACCTGCTCCGCTAACGTCAAATATTCAGGGAGGTCAGGGGTTTTTCGCCGGATACAGCCTGTATGCTGATGGAGATCGGTCCCCTCAAAACATTCAAGATAAAATGATCGGCACATACAGTCAGTCAAGTTATGGTCAATATCCGGAAAATCTGAGTGTGAAGCCCCCTTTAATTGAGTTCACGCTTCATCCCGATCACTCAGTTACGGGGCGCATGGAGATCCAACCGTCCGGTGAAAATGAAGAGGTCGCTGTATTGCCTCTGAACGGAGCATATACCTTGAGATATACGTTTGCGATTCGCGGGGGACTTGACTATTTCGTTCAACTTTATCACGACGAGGATACGTTCTTCAGAAATACTGTGCTTAATCTGTATGTGAGAGGAACTAGCAGGCCGTTCAGTGAACAAGACACCTACCTTTCATCCTATCAGGAAGGTCGGGATAAAGATGGGAATTATGCGCGTATATCCAGATCATTCACCAGATCAGATGATTGAGTCTCGTTTGAGATTCCTGATTTTGAAAATTTTATTGATGTGAGGGTGTTCAGGAGTATTTTTAGTCTGTAGAATTGGTTTTGCAAGGACCTTGATGAAGATGGATTTCGAACCGGGAAACGATGGGGTACGGCAATGCTGACCGGTACCGGAGGCATCACAATTTAGAAGTCAACGTAAGGGGGTGATTTGAGAGTAGGGAGTGCAGGAAATCTGGCGAACCATTTTTGTGCAAGAGGTCGCGGAACTGCGGAATCTGTTTGGATTGGGCAACTTATTGCAGTAAGCGGTAAAAGGTTTTTCAGGCAGAAAAAACATTGATGGATCACGAAATACCGGTTGATGAAACACTGGCGGCAGAGCATGGCCTCACGCCGGAGGAGTACGGGTGGATCCTGGAGCGGCTGGGAAGGATTCCGACGATCACCGAACTCGGGATCTATTCGGTCATGTGGAGTGAGCACTGCTCGTATAAAAATTCCATCGCCGTGCTGAAGACCCTCCCGCGGGAAGGAGAGGCGCTTCTGGTGGGGGCGGGAGATGAGAATGCAGGACTGGTAGATATCGGGGATGGACTCGCCGCTGCATTTAAGATTGAGAGTCATAATCATCCTTCGGCCGTCGAACCGTATCAGGGGGCCGCGACCGGTGTAGGTGGAATCCATCGGGATATCTTCACCATGGGGGCGCGGCCGATCTGTGCATTGAATTCACTGCGGTTTGGCTCCCTTGACCAGAGCAGAGTTCGTTATCTGTTTGATGGCGTGGTGCGCGGCATCGGAGATTACGGGAATTCATTTGGGGTTCCCACGGTGGCCGGCGAGGTGTACTTTGATCCCGCATACGAAGGGAATCCGCTCGTGAATGCGATGAGTGTCGGGATTGTGAAAATTGGTGCGACCGCGTCCGCCATTGCAGAAGGTGCCGGTAACAAGGTGTTTATCGTGGGCTCATCCACCGGAAGGGACGGGATTCACGGGGCCACCTTTGCCTCAGAAGAAATCTCTGAAGAGAGCGAGAAAAAACGTCCAAGTGTTCAGGTTGGAGACCCCTTCACCGAAAAACTGCTCCTCGAAGCAACCCTGGAGGCACTTGCCGCAGGAGTCGTGGTCGGGATTCAGGATATGGGAGCAGCCGGAATCACCTGCTCCTCCTGCGAAATGAGTGCAAAAGGCGGGGCAGGGATGCGGCTGAATCTGGATCATGTACCGGTCCGGGAACCGGATATGACCGCCTATGAAATCATGCTGTCCGAGAGCCAGGAGCGAATGCTGCTGGTCTGTGTGCCGGGAAAGGAAGAACAGCTCCAAAGCGTTTTTCAAAAATGGGATCTGCATGCGGTCTGTATTGGCGAAGTGACCGACACCGGGCGTGTGCAGGTGCACTACCAGGGAGTGCAGGTTGCCGATGTAGAAGCCGATCACCTGGTCCTGGGGGGAGGCGCACCCGTCTATCATCGTGAGAGCCGCCGGCCAAAGTATCTGAATACGACCTACCGGCCCCCAGCCCTGAAGGATGTGCAGATACACGAGGTCGAATCTGTATTGAATCGCCTTCTCGGATCCCCCAATATTGCATCCAAGCAGTGGGTATTCGAACAGTATGATACGATGGTGCGGACGGGAACGGTTACCGGGCCGGGGCCGAGCGATGCAGCGGTCGTGCGGATCAAGGGATCCAAGAAAGGATTGGCCGTCAAAACGGACTGCAATGGACGGTATGTCTATCTGAATCCTCGAAAAGGAGGACAGATTGCCGTTGCGGAGGCGGCGCGGAATGTTGTATGCGCGGGAGGACAGCCTCTGGCCATCACAAATTGCCTCAATTTTGGCAACCCATACAAGCCGGAAGTATACTGGACCTTCAAGGAAGCGGTCGGGGGCATGAGTGATGCCTGCAAAGCCCTTGGCACGCCGGTTACCGGTGGGAATGTTTCGTTCTACAATGAGAACCCGGAGAGTGCTGTGTTCCCGACCCCGACCATCGGGATGCTAGGCTTGGTCGAGGATGTAGAGACGCATGTGATCCAGTCGGGATTTCGTCAGGCCGGGGATCACATCTATCTGCTTAGTCCGAAGGACTGGAATTTTCGTGCCGGGCATGAGGAGATCGGAGGTACGGAATATCTGAGCAGTATTCACGGACAGACCATCGGAGATGCTCCGCATATGGATCTGGTCGAGGAGTGTGCAGTGCACGCAGCAGCGCTGGCACTGATCCGGTCGGGCATGATTGCGAGTGTGCACGATGTGTCCGATGGAGGGCTGCTGGTCGCACTGGCAGAAGGTGTGCTTTTCGCGGAGGCTCTGGGCGCAGATGTGCACCTGTCTCCACGGGGGGAGTTCCGTCTGGATGCGCTGTTGTTTGGGGAAGCGCAATCCCGGATTATTTTTTCGGTGGCGGGATCGGATGCTGCGCAGATCCAAACGATCCTGCTGGAGCATCCGGATGTACAATGGACCCGATTGGGTACCGTACAATCCAAGCCGGAGTTCTCGGTCACGATAGACGATCAGCAGGTTCTCAGATGTTCTCTGGAGGCCATGAAATCGGCCTATCATGGAAGCATTGCACAACATATGGAGCGGGTCGCGGCATAGTAGAACTTGCCGCGCGATCCTGCGTACAACGGTAGTTCTTAATCAACACTCAAACTGAATCACAAATCTATGGCTGCGATTGAACTTACAGATGCCAACTTTCAGGCAGAGGTTCTGGACTCTGACGTTCCCGTACTGGTTGACTTTTGGGCGGCATGGTGCGGACCATGCCGTGCGATTGCTCCGATTATATCCGAGCTGGCTGCGGACTACGCCGGCAGAGCAAAAGTAGGAAAAGTGGATGTGGATGCAAATCCGCAGACGGCAATGAAATATAATGTGCGTTCGATTCCCACCCTGCTCTTCTTTGTCGGAGGTCAGGTTCGGGACCAGATGATCGGATCCGCAAACAAGCGTGAATTCGAGAAGAAACTGGACGCACTGGTAGGGCAGCCCGCATAGTTATGCGGGTCACTGGTGCATGTCGGCCTTTCCACTGTGGGATAGGCCGGGCTTGCCGTGCACAGTGGCAATAAGCCCGGAAGTATGTCCTCTATATTCATGCCATCAGAGGTTTCGTTTGAAGGTGCAGAGCACCAGCGGGTCGTAATTATCGGTTCCGGCCCGGCAGGATACACCGCTGCACTGTATGCTGCCCGGGCGAATCTTGCCCCGATTGTGTATGAAGGGCTTGAACCCGGCGGACAGCTTACGACGACAACCGACGTTGAAAATTATCCCGGCTATGTGGGCGGGGTCCTTGGTCCTGCCATGATGGAGGATTTCAAGGCACAGGCCGTACGTTTTGGAGCGGAAACGCGTTACGGCTCCGTGACCCATGTAAATTTGTCTGAACGCCCATTCCGTATTGTGATTGACGAAGCAAAAGGCGTTCTGGCCGATACGCTGATCATTGCGACCGGTGCTTCGGCCCGTTACCTGGGATTGGAGAACGAGAAGCGTCTGCTGGGGCGCGGCGTGTCGGCGTGTGCGACCTGTGACGGGGCCTTTTTTCGTGATGTGGAACTGGCCATTGTGGGAGGCGGGGATACAGCCATGGAGGAAGCACTGTTCCTCACACGGTTTGCATCAAAAATCTGGCTGGTGCATCGTCGGGATGAGTTGCGTGCCTCAAAGATCATGCAGCAGCGCGTGAAGGAACATGGCAAGATTGAGATCATCTGGAACACCATCGTCACCGATGTTCTGGGCACAGAGGAGGTTACCGGTGTTCGACTCAGGAATGTAAAAAGCCAGGCGGAAAGAGACCTGTCCGTCCGCGGATTCTTTGTGGCCATCGGACATACTCCCAATACGGCTCTGTTCACATCCTGGCTGGATCTGGATAGTCAGGGATATATCCAGACCCTGCCAGGGTCAACGCGGACTAATATTCAGGGCGTATTTGCGTGTGGGGATGCGCAGGATCATGTGTACCGGCAGGCGGTCACGGCCGCCGGAACCGGGTGCATGGCGGCCATTGACGCGGAGCGCTTTCTGGCATCAGGCCCGGAAGATATTTCGTAAGAGGAACGTGATGTTTTCAGGGCGTTCCCGGAGCCTGCGCACATAATAGGGGAGCCACATGCGGCCGTACGGTACATAGATCCGCATGTTGTACCCCTGCTGAATAAGGTCCAACTGTGTCTTCTGGCGCAGCCCGTACAGCATCTGAAATTCAAAACGGGATGGATCAATATCTTTTTCCCGCGCATAGGATTTCGTCGCTTCAATCAACGCATCATCGTGGGTGGCGATTGCGGGATAATGTCCGTGCTGAAGCAGTTTCTGCATGCAGGTGATGAATTGAGTGCGGATTTCCGGCATGCGCTGGAAGGCAATCGTGGCAGGTTCCCGGTAGGCCCCCTTACAGAGGCGGACGCGTGCACCCAGATCACACATGTGCTCCACATCCGCAACGGTGCGCTTCAGGTAGGCCTGCAGCACAATGCCGACATGTGGACGGTAGTCAGGAAAGACGGATTCAAAAATACGGAGTGTTGATGCAAGGACAGGACTTCCTTCCATGTCCAGCCGGATGAAGGCGTTCAGGGTTTTAGCCTCCTCCAGGAGTGCACGAAGGTTTTCCAGACAGAAGTCTTCGTTGACGATCTGTCCGATCATGGAGAGTTTGATGGAGATATTGCGTTCCAGACCAGGCTCGGAAGCAAGATTCTGCAATAACCGGATATAGGCATCCCGGCCTTTCAAAGCAAGATCCTTGCGGATCAGATGCTCTCCAAGGAGATCAACAGTTGTAAGAAGACCTTTGTCGCAGAGTTTCTTCACCGCGGGGATTGCCTCATCAAGGGTTTCGGCAACTACGAATCCACGGGCAAGGGCAAAAGGCAGTCGTAACATGGAAGATGTACCTGAGGGAACCCGAACAGGTTCTCAAGTGAAACCTTTTCAAAAAATTTTCCGTAAGCAGAAATGTCTTCCGATGAGTGGAAGTAGGCATCGTACACAGTCCCAGGTGTTTTCGATGCCGTTTTCGTTTTTACCCATATTGTGCGCTTATGATTTCAGGGGTGCCCATTTACTGGGGTAGTTGATTTTTTCTGGAAGATTTTCCAGGTCGGTCACGACCAGATCTGCTCCCTGTTTATGTAAAATGAGGGTATGTGCATGTGCATCCAGATATGGGGGTACAAAGCCAATGGCCAACATACCCGCTGCACATGCCGCGGCGATATCGTCAACCGAGTCCCCGACATAAACGGTTACCTCGGGGCGGATCAATAACCCGGCTCCCTGTAGAATTGCCATTGCGTACAAGAGTGGATAGGGATCGGGTTTGCCGCGATTATCCTGATCTTCACGGGGAACCAAAAGAGAGAAGTACTCCTGCCATCCGAACCGGTCCAGGGTCCAGTGCGCCTCCGCGCGGGGCCGGCCCGTAACAATTCCGAGTACATGGCCATTTTGCTTTAATTCCTGTAGCGTTTGGGTCTGTATAAGGGGGCGTTCTTCGGTGATGAAGCCATCCCAGTCCTCTCCCCGATAGCACCGCTGAAATTCGTTCACCATGCGCACATATGGCACATCCATCCCGTGGTCTCCGATAATGGTGTGCGTGAGTGTCCAGTCGTCATTGAATCCCCCGCGATCTTTGTAGCGCTGGATCGTTTCCGGCTTTATCTCACGGCCGGTAAAGTGGTAGACGGTTTCTTCAATGGCACGCAGATATGAGCCAGATACATCGACCAGCACACCGTCCATATCAAACAGGACGACAGGAATAAGCGGAGAAGAGGTTAGCATCTGAGAGAGATGCGCTATGTGACAATAAAAGGATCGTACATACTATGAGTTCATAGTCACCAAAAACTCGTCATTATTTTTGGTGGAGCGCATCCGGTCAAGCAGAAAATTCATGGCCTGGATTGGATCCATGTCTGCCAGAAGCTTGCGCAGAATCCATATACGAGCCAGACGTGCGTCCTGAATCAGCAGTTCTTCCCGCCGGGTCCCACTCATGACCACATTAATTGCCGGAAAGATACGACGATCTGCCATTTCCCGGTTCAGAACCAGTTCCATATTTCCGGTTCCTTTGAACTCTTCAAAGATCACCTCGTCCATACGACTTCCCGTGTCGATCAGTGCAGTTCCGATAATGGTCAGGGACCCGCCCTCTTCAACATTGCGGGCGGCACCAAAGAACCGTTTCGGTCCTCGCAGTGCGGTCGCATCCAGTCCCCCGGAGATGGTGCGTCCAGAGTCTGGACACACGGCATTGTGTGCACGGGCCAGACGGGTGATGGAGTCCAGCAGAATCACGACATCCTGTTTTGCTTCAACGAGGCGTTTTGCCTTTTCCAGCACAATATTGGCGACCTCCACATGCCGGGATGGTTCCTGATCAAAGGTGGATGCAACCACCTCCCCTTTGACATGACGCTCCATGTCGGTCACTTCCTCCGGCCGTTCATCTACCAGTAGAATGATCAGGTGTGCTTCGGGGTGGTTGGTACTGATTGCGTTCGCAATCTTCTGCAGAAGAATGGTTTTGCCGGTTTTGGGCTGCGCAACAATGAGTCCGCGCTGCCCTTTCCCGATCGGGGCAAAAAGATCAAGGACACGCATTGACATGTCATGTTTTCGCGTTTCCAGTCGGAGGACCTCATCGGGGTAGAGGGGGGTCAGGTAGTCAAAATTCTGCCGCTCCTCAAGGGAGTCCAGATCCTGTTCATTAATTTTCTTCACATGGATGAGTGCAAAGTAGCGCTCCCCTTCCTTGGGCGGGCGGATTTCGCCGTCCACCGAATCGCCAAGCCGGAGGCTGAATCGCTTGATCTGGCTGGGAGAGACATAGATGTCATCCGGGCTAGGCAGATAGTTATAGTCCGGTGATCGCAAAAATCCATACCCATCGGGCAGGATTTCGAGGACTCCGGTTTTTTCAATGATCGTGTCGGGGTCTAGTTTGCGCGGGTCAAAGGGGCCTGTGAAGCGGGGCTTCGTCTCATGACTGCGGCGGCGGCGATCCTCCTTGGCGGATGCTCGGGAATCTCTGCGCCCGCGTCGTGCGGTGCCTTGTCTTTTGGGTCGACCTCCCGGCCGCCCGCCTCTAGGTTGTCTTCCGTCAGGGTCGTGACGTACAGATGAGGGCATGTGATCAGGATAGGAATTACTTGATGAATTAGGGTTTTTTGGTGACCCGATATGGTTGTCGGGCTTTTTTTGGCTCGTTTCCGGTCTTTCTTCACGAAAAACCCGATTTCGTTTACGGGCCAAGGTTCCCGCCGAAGTCGGAAAATCAGAGGGTGCACCTGACGAAGTTGCAGCCGGCGGATCTTTTGAGTTGGGCGGAGAAGAGAGTTTGCGATCAGAGATCGTTTCGGGATTTAGACTAGGTACGAGGACCAGATCCATGTCTTCGGTCTCTGGATCCCTGTTTTTTTCAGGGCCGCGGGGAAGGTTCCCATTGCCGGAAACGGTTTGGGTCTCCTGGTTGACAAGAATAAAGTGGATCAGGTCCCGCTTTCGCAGTGTTGTCCACCCCCGGACCCCCGTCTGGCGGGCCATCTCCTTTAACTCGGGAAGTTTTTTGGTTTGTAGTTCAACTTGGTTCATTGAGATTGTGAGCAAAGATATGCCAGCAGCAAAGCAGGTTTCCTGCGTGACAGGCTAAGGATGATCTCCGTGGGGCACGGAAATCTCATAGAAATCGGTGAGAGTAGATAGACTGAGTATAAGGGCAACAGCGAAGCGCTGCGACGATAATGCTTGAGTCGTACAAATAGGATTGGGCACTAGTATACGCCGAACCGGCACAATAGGTTACCCAATATGGCGAAAGTTAATAAAAAATGGGATGATTCACAAATATAACCGAAGAAATGTCTCTGCGAGCATGTGCGAACCGCAAATGAGGATGGAGTCCTGCTTTCCGGTCTGCTCTTGTGCAAGTTGCCACATCGCCGGCACGGCCCCTGCTCCTGCGACCTCTATTGCATGGGTACCAAGATCTGCTGCCAGATCTGTCGCAGATACGGCACGCCGAAGTGCAAGGTCACACGCATACACTTTGAGCGGATGCCGTCGGTGCAAGATCCGCAGGACCCCGGAGAGGTCTTTGTCTTTCATCAAAGAGAGCAGAAGATGCACGGTTCCTGTTGCGGGCATGGAGTTGAGCGCGGCGGCAATTCCCGCGGGGTTGTGGGCAACATCCAGAACGGTCAAGGGTGATTCCCGGAGAATTTCCAGACGTGCCCGCAGGCCTGTCAGTTCACGGACTTGTGCAAGTCCTTCCTGAATGAGTCCGGGTTCCGGCCCTGTTTTCGGGAAAAGCAGTTCGGCGCTCCGCACGGCCAAAAGTGTGTTCAGGGCATGGTGCGGTGCGGCTTGAAGATCTGGATCCGGCAATGGGTAAATCCTTTCCGGGGTCTGGAGTTGGCGGCCGTTCACCTGCCCCGGTTCAATCCAGGGGGCGTTTTGTTTGTGTGCAATCTCCTGCAGAATGTTCTGGGTCACATCATGGCCCGTTTCGGCAAGAACGGGAGTTTGATTCTTAATGATCCCCGCTTTTTCGCGTGCGATAGCGGCCAGTGTATCCCCCAGTATCTGAGTGTGGTCCAGATCAATTTGTGTGATGACACAGAGTTTGGGGGTGAGGATATTGGTTGCATCCAGCCTGCCGCCGAGCCCGGTTTCAACAACGGCCAGATCCGCAGAGGATTCCGCAAAGAAGAGGAATCCCAGTGCGGTCACGGCTTCAAAAAAACTTGGCTGCAGGCGCTCAAACAGAGTACCATAACGATTTAAAGCTCTTTGCATCCAGATATCCGGGACCGGTATCCCGTTGAGTCGGATGCGTTCCGACAGGTGGAGTAAATGCGGGGAGGTGTAGAGTCCAATGCGGGATCCTGCTGCCTGCCCAATCGCGGCAATCATGCTGGCAACGGACCCTTTCCCGTTGGTGCCGGCAATATGCACACTGGCAAACTTGTGCTGCGGGTTGCCCATTGCATCCAGAAGACGGGCAACCCCCTGCAATCCCGGCCTCATGGCTTCATGGCCGAGTTCGGAATAGCGCGGAAGATTCAGCAGCTGCGCAGCATAGTCCGCCGGCATCACGATTTTCTGGGGCGCAGGGTCACCACGGGAAGAATCATTTCCTCCATGGAGGCTCCTCCATGTTGCATGGAGTCATTGTAGAGGTTCCGGTAGTGGTTATAGTTGGTCGGATAGACGAAGTAATAATCTTCCTTCGCAATGAGATAGCAGCTCCCGGCTCCCGCCGACGGGAGTCCGTATGCTTTTGGATCCCGGACAATCATTGCATGGCGCGAATCTGCCTGGAGGTTACGGCCGCATTTATAGCGTAACGCGGTGGAAGTGTTGCGGTCTCCACGCACCTTTGCTCCGTGCAGGCTCCGGATCGCCCCGTGGTCGGTGGTGATGATGATCGTACAGTCCTTTTTGGACAGCGTCTGCAGGGACTGGTACAGCCACGAGTGCTTAAACCAAGTTCGGGTAAGGGCCCGGTAGGCCTGCTCGTCGGGAGCCAGTTCACGGATCACATCTGAGTCGGCCCGGCTGTGGGCCAGAATGTCCACGAAGTTGATAACGACGGCGTTCAGATCCGCCTGCAGGCAGTCGTTTACATCCCGGGCGAATGCGCGGCCATCTTCCTTGCGAATCAGTTTTCGGTATCGCATAGAACGGTGCTTCTGGTTGAGTCGCTCCAGACAGGCCGCAAGTAACGCTTCCTCGTGACGATTCCGGCTGTGCTCATCCCCGTGTTCCCCCTGCCAGAGGGTTGGATGGCGGCGGTGAATCTCGTGGGGGAGAAGCCCGCTGAAAATCGCATTCCGTGCGTAGGGGGTTGCGGTTGGCAGAATTCCCATGGAGAAATCCGTCTGGACGGAGAAGAGGGGCAGGAGCAGGGATTCAAACTCCAGCCACTGATCATACCGCATGCAGTCAATCACGAAGAAGATTACAGGGCGATCCGCCCCGAGTTGCGGGAGAACCCAGTGCGGGATTACTTCATGGGAGAGCCGCGGGCGCTCCCCGGATGAACGGGAATTATATGCCGCAATCCAGTCTGGGTACACATCTTCGATATAGCGGCCGAATACCCGGTTTGCTTCCCGGTACTGATCCAACAGGACCTGACGTGCACCTTCATCATTTTCTAACTGGCGATCATAATGAACCAGTTCCTGGTAGAGGCTGAACCATCCCTGAAAGTCCGTACAGTTGTTCAAGGTTGTGGAAATCGCATTGAAACGGAGCAGATAGTCCTGAGAGACACGTGCATTGCGCAACTGAATCCGTTCCAGAAGACGCTTGCAGGTCAGCAGGATTTGGCTGGGGTTGACAGGCTTGGTCAGGTAGTCACTGATTTGTCCACCGAGGGCTTCATCCATGAGATGTTCTTCCTCGCTCTTGGTGACCATGATGACCGGAAGGTCTGGGCGTTTTTGTTTGATGGCCGCCAAGGTCTCCAGACCATCCATACCGGGCATCTGCTCGTCTAGCAGAACGACATCAACCAGATCGTTTTGGGCAACGATCTCCACGGCATCGGCCCCGTTGGTTACGCAGGTAACCTGATAGCCACGATTTTCGAGAAAGAATACATGGGACCGGAGCAGATCAATTTCATCGTCCGCCCAGAGGATATGTCCGGCTGTTGACATCGACTGATATGGGTTGCTGAGTCGTAGCCGTAAATTCAGATGCTGAAAATTGAGACAGAATATCTTAAATTTGGTATACTGCGGATGAATGATCCTGTTTCATTATGGAACAAGATCCGAAGAAAGCAGTATAACGAAAGAAATCACAAACCCCCCAATATCGCATGTCACGAAAAGGATTATCGCAACGCATGCAGGTTGCAATGAATGAGCAGATTAAAGCCGAGTTGGATTCGGCTTACCTGTATTTGGCGCTTTCTGCCGAAATGGAATCCCGAAACCTGAAGGGCTTTGCTCACTGGCTGCGGATCCAGTGGGAAGAGGAACTTGCGCATGGGTTAAAACTGTATGACTTTCTGCTCCAGCGTGATGCCAAAGTGGAACTTCATGCGCTGGAGAAGCCGAAAATTGATCCAGAGCAGACAACCCTGGAAATTTTTACACATGTACTGGAGCATGAGCAGTACATCACTTCCAGAATCAATCAGTTGTATGCTTTGGCGCAGGAGGATCAGGATTACGGTTCGCAGACACTTCTGCACTGGTTTATTGAGGAGCAGATGGAAGAAGAGGAGTCTGCCCGGGAGATCATGGATAATCTGCGTCTGGTCGGCGAATCGGGTGCTGCCCTCTTTCTCCTTGACCGTGAGTTAGGTCAGCGTTCGGATGCGCCTGAGGACGATGGATAGAGCAGGCTTGGTTCACGATCTGTGACGCATGTCGGCACTGAAATTTCTGGTTCCTGGAGAGATTTCCCGGGAAGAATTTGACGCGGTCAACATTGAGATTCATGATGTTGCCCCGGGGGTCCTGATGCTCGTTGGTCTTGGAGGAAATATTGGAGTTTCCTACGGAGAAGATGCGACGTTTATGGTGGATGGCCAATTTGGACCGCTTACGGAAAAAATCTTTGCCGCCATTGCGAGCCGTACCTGTAAACCGGTTCAGTTTGTTCTCAATACGCACTGGCATTTGGATCATGTGGCTGCCAATGAGAGTCTGGCCGATCATGGAGTTACGATTCTGGCACATGAGAATGTTCGTGTACGTCTGAGTGTGGAGCAGGTGCTGCCTGCCTTCGGACAAACGGTTCCGGCCAGGTCAGAAAGGGCGCTCCCCTCGGTTACGTTTACGAAAGACATGTCTCTGCATTGGAATGGGGATTTGGTGGAAATTTTCCATGTCCCCAATGCTCACACGGATGGGGACACCCTTGTACATTTTCATGAGAGGAATGTCATCCACATGTCGGATACCTATTTTAACGGGATGTATCCGCTCATTGATATTGACTGTGGCGGTTCCATTGACGGGATGATTGCGGTTGCGGAAGAGGTGCTTGTACGCTCCAATCAGAGTACGAAGATCATCCCGGGGCATGGGCCGTTGTCCAATCCGTCCGAATTGACGGCGTACCGGGATATGTTGGTGACGGTCCGTGACGCGGTGGTTACACTGATTCAGGATGGGAAGACTCAGGCGGAGACCGTTGCGGCCAGGCCCACGGCTTCCCTTGATGTGGACTGGGCCGGCGGGGTACTGGAGCCGGACACGTTTGTTGCACACATCTACAGCTGCCTCACAAAATCTACCGACCTATGAGCCCGGCCGCCTGGGCGGCTTTGTGAAGCGCTTCACGGTCTGACGGTTTGAGCGGGAGGATCTCCAGATCGATCAGCAGATCTCCGGTTTGTTTGGTGTCCGATTGAACCCCGCATTCTTTGAGACGCAGCCGGGTCCCGGGGATTGAATTGGGTGGAACATCAATCGTGATGGAATCTCCATAAGGGTCAACAATGGTACGGGTCACCCCCAGAAGCGCCTCTAGTCCGTTGAGGGGGAGTTTCATTTGCAGTGTGCTTCCTTTGCGGGTAAAGACGGGATGTGGGAGCACCTTGAAGGTGAAGACGCGTGCAGCAGGATCATCGGAGGCGCGTATACGAAATTTATTTTTCACTCCCCGGGGAAGTACAATGCGGGTGAGGGATCCATCTTTGCCCCGAATCATGACGGGCCCGCCCCGAAGTGCACGTTCGAGTGAAATATGCACGACACTGCTGCCTCCCCCGAAAAGTTCCTCAAAAAATTCGCCGATACTGGAAAATAAATCATCTACAAATACGGGAGCGGGGTCAGGCCTGTTTGCAGCCCGCAGCCGGTCATATGCTTTTCGCCGGGTGGGGTCGGAAAGAATGCTGTAGGCCTGCTGAAGCTGCTTAAAGCGCTCCTCTGCCTCATTATCGCCGGGATTACGATCTGGGTGATGACGCTGGGCAAGTAGACGATAGGCAATCTTGATCTCCTCTGCAGACGCAGATGGATTGACTTCCATTACAGCATAAAGATCATCAGCGATGGTTAAACGAGGCATAAACAGGTCAGCGATAGTTCAAGAACAGACAGGTGCGAGGTTTGTAGTACTTAAAGTAAATGAAGAAGATTGCAAAGATACTGATTGCGAATCGAGGAGAGATCGCATTGCGGATCATGCGCACCTGCCGGGTGCTGGGGATTCGTTCGGTTGCAGTTTACAGTGAGGTTGACCGGAACAGTGCCCATGTGGTATATGCCGATGAAGCCTATTGTGTGGGACCTGCTCCATCGGTAGACTCCTATCTGAATCTGGGTCAGATTCTGGAAGCCGTACAGAAAAGTGGTGCAGATGCAGTTCATCCGGGGTACGGGTTTTTGTCGGAGCGAGCGGAACTTGCCGAGGCATGCAGGGAGCGGGAAATCATCTTTATTGGCCCGTCTGCACAGGCGATTCGTGATATGGGAGACAAGGTACTGGCCAGAAATCTGATGCAGGCACACGATGTGCCAGTGGTTCCAGGAACTACCGGGGAAATCACCGATGTGGAGGAAGCTCTATCCATAGCAGAGCAAATCGGGTATCCTGTCCTTGCAAAGGCAGCGGCGGGGGGAGGGGGCAAAGGGATGCGGAAGGTCAAAAGTGCGCAGGAGATGGAGCAGGCGCTTGGCCGGGCACAGGGGGAGGCAGGGTCCGCCTTTGGGGATGCCCGCATTTTTATTGAGAAGTATCTGGAGAGTCCGCGTCATATAGAATTTCAGATCCTTTCCGATGTGTACGGCAAATGTATTCATCTGTTTGAGCGTGAATGTTCAATTCAGAGACGCCATCAGAAAGTCATTGAGGAAGCTCCCTGTGCCCACATGAGTGCAGGATTGCGGACACGTATGGGGGCAGCGGCGATCCGCGCCGCACAGGCATGCAGGTATATTGGTGCGGGGACCATTGAATTTTTACTTGATCAGAACAATAATTTCTATTTTATGGAAATGAATACGCGCCTTCAGGTGGAGCACCCGGTGACCGAGTACATCACAGGACTAGACCTTGTGGCCGAGCAGATCAGGATTGCAGAAGGAATCCCTCTGCCATACGAACAAGGCAATATGGAGATTCACGGGCATGCGATTGAGTGTCGCATCTATGCGGAGGATCCGGCATCCGGTTTTTTACCAAATCCAGGGAGGGTGACTTATCATCAGGTACCGACGGGAGTCGGGGTCCGGGTGGACAGCGGTCTGGATGTCAGTGGAGATATACCCATCTACTATGATCCAATGATATCAAAAGTGATTACCTGGGGCCGTATGCGTGACGAGGCAACAGAGAGAATGATCGGTGCCCTAAGTGATTATCAGATTGCAGGGGTAAAAACGACGCGTCAATTCTGTCGCCGCGTGATGCAAAGCAGGGCCTGGCGGGATGCGCATCTAAGTACGCATTTTGTGGAGGAGCATCCCGACCTTTTGACGGAGCAGGCGAGGGCCCCGATTGCGGCCGCTGCGGCAGCCGCCGCCCTTCTGCAGGAGACACCAGACAGTGATCCATTTCCGGTCACTGCCTGGTGGAACCGCAGAAACAGATAACACGATTTTGGGCGATTAGACGGACTCTTTGGCTCACGGCATACTTCGGTCTCTGGAACTTTGCCGCCCCGGTGAAGGAGCCCGAAACGTGGATCTGCCAGAGAGATTCCGCCAACCCGACCACAAAAATTCTAGATCTGCCGTCCTGACAACCCTTTCCGCAGTCCGTTGTCAGACATATCCGCAATGGAGCCGGTTACTTGAGCAGGGTCATCATCCTGACCGCCCTCTCTCTTTCAGTTTGCAGAACATACAGGTAGGTGTCACTGGCTAGCCCCGTTCCGCTGAACCGTACGCTATGTCGACCGGCCGGCTGCACACGATCCAGCAAGGTCTGTACCTTCTGTCCCAGCAGATCATACACCGTGAGCGTCACCGGTCCGGTTCGGGTCAGCGAAAATTCAATGGCCGTCGTCGGATTGAATGGATTCGGGTAATTCTGCTCCAGCACGAAGTCCGTCGGAATCTCCTCCCCCAGAGATTCTATGGAGGTCGTGGGATCCGGCATGACATGAACGGCCCCGGAGGGCGTGCCGAGTCCCACCGCATTC
>JAJECE010000119.1 GCA_022822185.1 Rhodothermales bacterium
AGCGCGGTCTGCCCCTGTTCGCGCAATCGGGCAATATTTTCAATGACCACAATAGCATTATCAACCAGCATCCCCGCCCCCAATGCCAGGCCGCTGAGTGAAATCAGATTAAAGGTGACCTCCAGCGGCTCAAAGAACACCATCGTGACCGCTAAAGAAAGCGGAACGGCCACCGCAGCGGCCAGAAGCGCCCGCAGCCGCCTCAGGAACGCAAACAGAACCATGATCGCCAATAGTCCGCCCAGAATTACGGCCTGCGTTACCCCTCCAATGGCCGCCTGAATAAACTCGCTCTCATCTACCACTACATCCAGAGAAATCCGCTCATACTCCTCTTCCAGTGCAGACAGGACCGTACGGATTTCTTCCACAGCACGAACAATGTTCGCATCGGCCCTGCGTTCCACAAGCAGCAATAAGGTTTCTGCACCGTCCAGCCGTACCAGTCCGCGCCGGTCTGCAACCCCATCCCGCACCTCTGCGACATCCCGAAGCCGGATGGGGGTATTGTTTCGCGTAGAGATCACTGTCTCCGCAATATCATCCGTATCCTTGAACTCGCCGCTGATCTCCACCGGATACCGAAACGGCCCGCGCCGGATTACGCCCCCCTGCAATGCGACATTTGATCCCTCAAGTTCATTGGCAATCTGGTTGAGACTGATCCCATAGGCAAGTTTCTGGTCCGGATCAATCTCCACCTCGATCCGCCGCTCAAACCCTCCGGTCACCTGAACGCGGGCGACATCACCAAGCTGTTCCAGGCGGCGCGCAATCAGGTCCCGGCCAACCCGTTTGAGCTCCACCAGATCCTCCGGGCGCTCCCCCGCCTCTGTTTCAGATCGATTTCGAAGTGCAATCACCATAATGGGGCGATCTCCAGGGTCAAGATGAAGAACGGCAGGCCTGGATGCCTCACGCGGAAATGCGTCTCCGAGCCGATCCAGATTCTCCCGTACATCCAGCAGTGCCAGATCCAGATCTGCATTCCACCCGAACTGCATGTGCACCAGACTTCCCCCAAGCAGCGTACGTGAGGTGACCCGTGTGAGGCCTGCCGTCCCGGCAACCGCCTGCTCGATCCGCTCCGTGACCGCCCGCTCCACCCTGTCCGGGGGCACATCAGGATAACTCGTCCACACAACCAGACCGGGGTAGCGCAAATCGGGAAGCAGTGCCACCGGCAATCGCACATATGCAACGACCGCCAGAATCAGGAGCAGGATATAGAATGCCGTCACAGCAACCGGGCGGTTCAGGCAGGAAGAAATGAATGTTTTCATCCCTGATCAAAGATAGACCGGCGGGTGGGAATGTTAACGAAGTCCTAATTCAACCACATTGGTGACTTCCACCGGGACATCATGCGCCAGTGCATAGTTCCCCTGAACAACCAGTGTATCTCCCGGCTCAATGACACTGGGGGAAACCCCGCCAATGATTTCTGTAAAGTTGCCGGAGCGCTCTCCAATCCGTGCGTACATCCAGTAGGACCTGCGTCCTTTCACCAGAAAAACCACCTCCCTGCCCTGCCGCACAATCACGGCTTCGGACGGCACAACCATCCGGTCCTGCAGGCGGTTCTTTTCCAGTGCGACATCCGCATAGAGGCCGGAAACCAGCCGTCCACCTGGATTCTGAAGTGCGACCGTAATGCGCCCGGAACCGGTCTTGGGATCTACGGAAGGATTCACGGCGTGAACGTAGCCCTGAAAAACTTCATCACTATAACTTGGCACAATGACATTTGCCGTCACTCCAGGGCGAATATGCACGAGATCCCCCTCAAGCACATCCACCGACACTTTCATCCGGTTATCCTGAAGCAGGGTAAGCAGGTGGGTACCCGCACCCACATGCTGCCCCTCTTCTACCTGGAGATCTGCAATGCGGCCGCTGAAAGGGGCCACCACCCGGGTCCGCTCCAATTGCAGGCGGGCCTGCTCAACCTGCTGTTCCTGCTGCGTCAGATTGGTATATACGGCCGTCACCGCTTCACGCTGATTTCCCGCCAGCACATCCATTGCTTCAAAATGGCGACGCACAGTCCCCAGTTCCGCCTGTGTGATGGAGCCCGCGGCAAACGCCTCCTCGGCTGCGTTCAATCGGATCCGGGCCTCTGCAAGCTTGGTCGTATCGGTCACGGCCACTTCACCTGCATTGCTGATTTGGACGGCATAGTCCGCCCGTGCTTTCAGCAGGGCGGCTTCCGCTTCATTCAGACGGATTCGTGTTTCGCGATCATCCAGACGCATCAATACCTGCCCCGCCTGCACACGCTGCCCTTCTTCGACCGGCCGGTCAAGGATCAGCCCACTGACCTCTGCACTGATTTTGGATTCGCGCCACGGTGCCAGATGCCCGGTCGCCTCTGCGCGGAGCGGGAATTCTCCCCGCTCCAGCACCAGCACCTCCACGGAGGCACGCGCAGGCTCGGGTTCCTCGGTCAGTTCCCGCTCACCATCCACTGCCTCGCCAACCACTGCCGGCCATACCCCATACAATACCAGTCCAATGATCGAAAATGCCAGAATTGCGCCAAAAATATGCCATGGCTTAATCTTGCGGGATGAACTTGATCTGTCCGTCATAGGCTAAAATGATTCCTGATTCAACAAGATGACTTAAGACAATAAACGTGCCAGCAATTCCAGATTGATTGGTCTTAAGAGAATTTATACTGCAATCCTGGAACTCTACTATCTTTCGCGCAGTTGGTTCGACTTTCCGGACTACTGCTCCTTGAATCCCCCATGCTCAGCAAGAGTACCGCAGGTCTTCTGAAACGGCCGATTGCGGTAATTTCCTGGTGTACTGCGATTGTCCTTGCCGGGATCTGGGCGGCACTGGATATTCCGATTGAGTACTCGCCCAATACGGAACTGCCCCGGGTGAGTATTTCGGCAATTTGGCCGGGTGCATCTCCGAGGCAGGTGGAACGGTACGTCACGGCCCCCATTGAACGTGAGATCCAGACCGTCCCCGGGATCGCTGAAATCAACAGTATTTCCTCTGAAGGCCATTCGCACATCCAGATCCAGGTGGACGAAGAGATGGATCTGGGCACATTCAGCACACAGATTGGAGAAAACCTCACACTGCTCAGGGATCGACTGCCCCGGAATGTCTCCCCCCGGCTGACCAAGGAAATCCCGGAGGCATTTCGGGATGTGCAGGGATTTATGACCTTGCGGCTCATTGGCCCCTACAGCCCCGATGAACTCAGGAAAACCGCCGATGAACTCCTGAAACCCAAATTTGAAAGCTTATCCGGCATTGATCTCGTTGAGGTGACCGGCGGAAGTGAGCGGGAACTTCTGATTACACTGGACCCGGACCGGCTTGATGCCTATGGAATTGAGTACGGGTACGTGATGGAGCAGATCAGTTCCTCCCTGCGTGATCATGTCTTTGGGCGGATGGATGCTCAGGGCAGAGGCTATCTGATGGTCAATAAGCCCGAACTGGACCTGAGCCGCCTGTCGGCGATTATTGTCAGCCAAAGCAGGCCCGGCGAACTCCCGGTACGCCTTGATCAGGTGGCCAATCTGGAACTGGGCCCCGCACCCCGGCTCAGTATCCGGCGCATTGACGGACTCAATGCAGTGGCACTGGATTTGGAGCGTACCCGCGGCTCTCATATTATTGATGTCGCCGAGGCGGTCCATGACCGCATTGAAGATCTGCAGGGGGCACTGCCCGAAGGGGGCAGACTGCTGGTCGTTTTGGATCGCACCGAAGACGTACGGGAATTGCTGAACGACTTGGCACTGCGGGGCGGGATCGGACTCATTCTGGTAACCCTGGTGCTCCTCTTTATGCTGAAAAGTGTGCGGGCAACCGTCATTGTATTATTCAGCGTTGCGGTGGCCCTTGCCCCGTCTCTCGCACTCTTCAGGTTCTTTGATCTTTCCCTCAATATCATCACACTCGCCGGGCTGGTGCTGGTCTTCGGCCTCCTGATTGATAACAGCGTGGTCGTGGTGGAGCAACTCCTTTTGCAGCAGCAGAAATTCCTTGCACGCGGAATGCGCGGGATTGACCTGCATGTCGCACGTACACAGGCGGCCCTGAAAGCAGTCTGGCTACCGCTATTGGGGGGGACTTTGAGCACCATGGCGGTCATGCTCCCGCTGGTCTACCTGAGCGGGGATTTGCGTGAACTGTTTTTGCCGTTTGGGGTGCTGGTGAGCATTACGCTTCTGATTTCGTTAATCAGCGCGGTCGCCTTTGTGCCGGTCGTAGTGCGCTTTTTGCCGCACAAAGTTGAAAAACCCGAATGGAAGTGGCTCCGGCGTACCATTGCCCTCCCCTATCGACTGGTTGCCCGCTTCCCGAAAAGCACACTGATTGGATTGATCCTGCTACTTGGGATTCCAATCTGGAAACTTCCCGTACAGATTAACGAGCCTCGAAATGGATGGTCCAATGAGGTGAAAGAGCGGTTTGCCAATCTATATAACACAACCCTGGGCACTTCCATCGTCCAGTCGGGCAGACAATACATTGATCCATGGACGGGGGGCGTTCTGCGTCCTTTCTTCCGAAACGCATCCTTCTATAAACCCTGGAGTTATCCGGAGCGCAAAAGCATTTACGTACGCTTAGGATTCCCCAAGGGCAATACCATTGAGCGGAGCGACTCACTCATTGCAAATTTTGAGCAGATGGCGCTGGCCGAAGAGAGTGTCTATCAAACCGATGTGAGGATCACGGAAGACTATGCCTACTTAAATATTGAGTTCAAAAAAGGCTCCCTCACCACCCCCGGCCCCTATATTCTTCAGCGCAGGCTGGTCGGACGTGCGATTCTGCTCGGAGGGATGTCCGTGTCTGTGGGCGAGATTATTCCCCAGACAGGATATTTTAGCGGCGGTGGGGGCGGAATCAGTGGTGCCAGCGTACGTCTGTACGGCCCCAATTATGAAGATCTTGACCTGCTTGTTCATCAATTTGGAGACTTTCTCAAACAAAGGAGCCGCCGGGTTCAGGGGATTGATCTGAATGCAATGCGAAATTCCTGGATTCGGAATCAGGCCCGTCAGGTACTTCAATTCGAATGGACCGCAGATGCGACCGCACGGACGGGAGCAGATGCCTACTGGATCAATCACCGCATGATGCCCTACTTCGAAACAACCCGTCCCCGCTGGCGGGCGGATATTGCGGGAGACTCCCGCATCCCCATTCGCCTGATCATCAATGACGCGGCGAACCTGGATGTGGATCGCATTACCCAGCGCCCCCTAGTGGTCCAGGACAGCACACTCCTCCGGCTTGCGGGGGTCGCAGACTACAAAATTGTGCAGATGGCCGCAGAAATCGAACGGGAGAATCAGCAGTATGTACGGCGGATCAGCGTAGACTTTCGCGGCCCGTTCCAGATGAGACAAAAATTCATGGAGAATGCACTGGCGGCCTTTTCGATCCCTCCCGGCTATCGGATTGAGAGCGGGTATGACTTCTTTTTCACCGAAGAGACCAAGCGTGCATTCGGCTGGGTCTTTGTAGCAACGATCCTGCTTGTGTTTCTGGTGACTGCGTCGGTATTTGAGTCATGGCGCCTGCCGCTGGTGGTGATGCTGAGTGTTCCGCTTGCCGCAGTGGGAGTCTGTATCGGTTTTCTGATCACAAGTGCCAGTTTCGTGGAGGGGGCCTTCATTGGGACTGTACTCCTGATCGGGATTGCCGTTAATGACAGTATTCTTTTGACGGACCGCTTCCGACAGTTACGGTTCGCCCGTCCTCATGGCAGGCCCTCGGTGCTGGCCCGTTTAGCGATTCGTGAGCGATTGCGTCCGATGTGGACGACGACACTGACCAGTGGAGCCGCCATGTTACCGCTGCTGGTCTTTCCGAACAGTGATGATTTCTGGGTTGGTCTGGCCGTCACGGTCACGGCCGGACTTCTGGCATCAACATGCCTGTCACCGCTTGCTTCGGTTGCCATGCTGTCACTCTTCAAACGGAAACCACTGCCGGATCGCAGCTGACCCGTCTGGATTGGACTCCGAAAAGCGGAACCGGTAATCTCCCCGATGTCTGCTACAAGCCCCCGTACGGTGCCATCATTGCCTGCACTTCTTCAAGCGTAGGCATAAAGTTTGCACATCCGTGCCGGGTCACCACGATTGCCCCGCAGGCATTGCCCAGACGAACCGAACGGGGCAAAGGCCAGCCTTTCACCAGCCCATAGATAAACCCTGATGCAAATGCATCTCCTGCGCCAAGAATGTTCTGGACTTTGACCGGAAAGCCCGGCACAGCAACCGGTGCCGCTGCCCGCTCATGAATTCGTGCGCCTTCTGCTCCGCATTTTTCAATCACGAGCCGGGGACCAAGGGCTGACAGCGCGGTGACCGCACGGTCCACATTCCCCGCCACGCGCGCATCGGATATCTGTTGGCCTGTAAGTTGAACCTGATCTGCATCTTCCATGACGGCCGCCTTGATTTCGTCCTGCGTACCGATAAGGATCTCAACATTTTTTAGCGCGGTCCGGATGGCCACACCATAGGCCCGGGCATCGTGCCACTGATCGGGGCGAAAATCCAGATCAAGAATGACCGTGCCCCCGGCTGCACCGGCCTGCTCGGCCGCATACAGGGTTGCACTTCGGCTGGATTCCCGGGCGAGGTTTGTGCCTGCAAATCCAAACACATGCGTCTCTGTGATGGGGGCCGCCCTGACATCATCAATGCTAAGCGCATTATCTGCGCAGTTGTCCCTGTAGTAGACCAGCGGAAACCGGTCCGGCGGCTCAATCCCTAAGATGACCGCGCTGGTACGCCGATTCGGCTTTCGGGGGATGTAACATGTTTCCACCCCTTCGGCGCTTAGAAAATCCACGATAAATTCTCCCACCGGATCCTCGCCCACCGCGGTGAGCAGTGCGACATTCAAGCCGAGTCGGCGCGTACCTACGGAAATATTCGTTGGCGAGCCGCCCACATAAGCGGCGAAACTTGATATCTGTGAGAATGGTACTCCAATATTCTGCGAATACAGATCAATGGAGGAGCGCCCCATCATAATCACATCATGCTGCATCCAAATAGCTCATTTAATTTGTCTGACCGCGCAAAACAGAGAGTCGGGCGTGCGGATGCCGGCAGTCACTGGGCAGGCTGAATCTATTTCCTGGGCTCAGACCGCTTCCATATTCTGGTACTTCTCGGCAATCTGAAGGGCCATCTCCAGGGATTGGCTCACATTCAGCCGAGGATCCACGGTCGAGAAGTAACGCTGATTCAGATGCTCTTCTTCAACCCCGCTTGCTCCCCCGACACATTCCGTCACATCCTCGCCGGTCAGTTCAAAATGCACCCCTCCCAGAACGGTCCCCATACGGGCATGCATGTCGATCACCGCTTCCAGTTCCGCCAGAATATTCACAAATTTACGGGTTTTGATACCATTGGATGCTTTTTCTGTATTTCCATGCATCGGATCACAGCACCATAATACATTCATCCCTGTACGTTGCACGGCTTCAATCAACCGCGGGAGAGAATCCTCAACTTTGGCAACTCCCATTCGTGTGATGATGACCAGGCGGCCTGGGTCATTGAGCGGATTCAGAAACTGTATCAGGGAGGTCAGATCACTGGGAGGAACATCATGGCCCACTTTGATCCCGATCGGGTTACGTATTCCCCGCATATACTCGACATGCGCACTGTCCTCAAAGAGTGTCCGCTTACCGATCCAGGGCAGATGCGTGGACAGATTATAGACTGCATTGGCATGTACCACCTCTCTTGTAAATACTTCCTCATACGGAAGATGGAGAGCCTCGTGACTCGTATAGAATGTGACACGCCCTAGTCCCTCGAGGGGATAATCGGACACCGTCTTGGCAAAATCCAGTGCTTGATGGATCTTGCTGATAATCGTTTGATAGCTTTGAATATAAGGGGCCTCCTGTGCGAAACTCAGATTCCAGTTATCTGCATTATGCAGATCAGCAAACCCGGCATCTGCCAATGCACGTACAAGATTGAGTTGCGCTGCAGAACAATAATAGGCTTGTATGAGACGCTGCGGGTCCGGGATTCGCGCCTCTGCCGTGAACTCAGGTGCATTAATGTTATCGCCCCGATAGGAGGGAAGTGAAATGCCGTTGCGGGTTTCGTTTGGATCGCTGCGGGGTTTGGCATACTGGCCGGCAAAGCGTCCGACCCGGATAACCGGCATCTTTAAGCCGTAGATCAGGATCACGCTCATCTGGAGCAGAATCTTGAGGCGATTCTTTATTAATTCCACCGTGCAATCCTCAAATCGTTCTGCGCAGTCTCCGCCCTGAAGCAGAAACCTGCGTCCGACCGCCGCCTCTGCGAGATGCTTCCGCAGGGCTTCAATCTCCCAGGATGTCACCAAAGCGGGCTGCTTTCTTAGTTGATTCAGGACACTGGTAAGTTGTGCTTCATCCATATAGGTCACCTGCTGAACGGCCTTCTTTTTTCGCCAGGATGCGGGTGACCAATTGGACGCGGAATATTTCATCAGGTTGAGTATTCTATAGAAGGGAACTCAGGAATTCAGAGAATATCATTACAAAAAAGCCACCCATCGTCTGCCTAGATGAGTGACTTCCGATTTTAGTTTGCACGGGCACTGCGATGACGGTCACGCATGCGTTCGCGTTGTTCACGAATCTGGCGCTCAACTGCCTCAAGTGCTTCGCTCACAGCGGAGCGAACGGAATCATGGGTACGGGATGCTGCAATATTCGCCGGCTTACAGTATACCACCAAACGGGCCTTGTACTCGGCATGCTTGTTCGCACCGCTGATACACTCTACGGCAACCGAAGCACCAGAGATATCCCGATGACCTCGTGCCAGTTTATGAATACGCACTTCGATTGAATCCTTGTCTCGCTGGCTGAGATGTGCGCTCCCCGCGTAATATTCAATTGCAAATTTAGACGAAGCACTCGCTTCGTGAATGATTTTGGATGCCATGTAAGCAGATAAATGGTGATGAATAATGAAACCTAAGGCAGATTCCCATAAATTGCACTATACTTTTGGCGTATATACGCAAGCCAGGGCTCTGCACTGATGTCTCCGTTTGTAAGCCAGTCAATAATTTCAGTGGCGGACAGTTTCCTTCCCCAATGGTACACATTGGTTTGCAACCACTCCAGAAGCGGCTTAAACTCCCCGCGTGAAATTTGATCATCAAGGTCCGTCAGCGCGGATTGTGCACAGGAAAAAATTTGAGCAGAGATCAGATTCCCAATTGTATACGTGGGAAAATAGCCGACGGCTCCCAGTGCCCAGTGGATATCCTGAAGTACACCCTGCGCATCTGATTCCGGCTGCACCCCCAGATACCCCTGCATCCGGTCCATCCAGAGCCCTGGCAGTTCATGTACCGATGCTTTTTCTTCCAGAAGCATCATCTCCAGTTCAAACCGGAGCATAATGTGCAGATTATAGGTGATTTCATCCGCCTCAACACGAATGGCAGAGGGGCGGACATGATTTATGGCCTGATAGAATCGCTCCATGGGGATATTACTCAGTTGATTTTTGAAGCGCTGCTGTAAATCACGATAGTAGCATCTCCAGAAGGCCTCACTGCGGCCCACCTGATTTTCCCAGAGCCGGGATTGCGATTCATGGATCCCCAGCGAGGTCCCCTGGGCAAGAAAGGTCCCCTCCAGTTCGGGATCAATCCCCTGTTCGTACATGCCGTGTCCCGCTTCGTGTAAAGAGCTGAACAGCCCGGACACCAGACTGCGTTCGCGAATCCGTGTCGTTAAGCGTACATCGTTGATTGAGAACGAGGTACTGAATGGATGTGCGGATAGATCCTGGCGCCCCCGCTGAAAATCAAAACCGATATCCCGCAGGATCTCCATCCCGAAGTCCCATTGAATCTCTGCATCATACGAATAATTGAGAAATGCATACTCCATTTGTGGTGCTTCGGCAATTGCCTGCACAATCGGCACCAGTGCACTGCGCAGATCATCAAAAATATATTTGATCTGCGCCGAGGTCGCCTCTGGCTCATATTCATCGAGGAGCGCATCATACGGATGGTCTGCGTAACCAATTGCCTCCGCCTTTTCCCGGCAGAGTCCAACCACCCGCTCCAGATCCCCTGCAAACCTTTCGAAATTATTTTCACGGTAGGCCTGCGCCCAGGATGCCTTGGCTTTAGATGTTACATCTGCAATCTTGCCCACCAGTTCCGGAGACAATTTACATGCACGGGAATAGTCACGCTGCGTCACCCGAACGAGACTTGTCAGGAACTCCATCGGATCATCCTCTACTCCATCCAGACGCTCAAGTAACTCACCGGTACGATCCCGGATAAATAACTCATGCGATGTTGCATAGAGCGTGGCGACCTGACGAGAGCGGGCCTCTGTGGCGCCGGTCGGCATATACGTCTCTTGATCCCACTCCAGCAATGCCGCTGCAGCGCGGAGATCACATACTGTACGAATAATTTTGAGCAGTTCCTCAAAATCAGATTCGCGTGTTGAACTCATATCGTAGCATGAACTGTATCAGGAATTCCCCAAAGATATTACATTCTCTGCGTATCCTTCGAATCTTTTGCAGAGTCTCCATCCTCCCGGAACGCATCTTGCCCTCCAGATTAAGTTTTTGTCACGGCTATGATGTCTGCATGGTAACTTGGGGTTGGCGAAAAAATAACGTATCCTTAGACATTCTTTAGTTGTCGCTACTGTTTTGTCTGGGGACAACTAAGCTGGCATCAATGAAGATAGCGACCTGAATTTTTGACCTGTGGACGGTACATTCAGAAACCAGATTGTCTAATGCGCGTGAAACCCATCCCGCGCCAACGTAGCTCAGTTGGTAGAGCAGCTCACTCGTAATGAGCAGGTCACCGGTTCAAGTCCGGTCGTTGGCTCCATTTTATCTGTTTGCGCATCCTAAAGAGTTCCAGGCGAGCATTGGGATCCCATCTTGGTTTCCGGCCTGTCCTGCCTCTGAAGGCCTGTCAGGTTATGCGAATTTCATGTTTCTCTCACGAGTTGGCTGGACTGTCCCTGATTATTTATCATTTCCTGCTATCTCGTAAATGATCCCTTCCATGAATCATCCATGGCCGCTTCCTGATGCATTTCCCCGGAAAACCTTTCTGAACTGTTCCAGTTACTTCTGCATCGGACAGAATATCTATAATCTCCCGGCAGATTCATGAATCTAAATTTTCGTGCCGTAAATGATTGGCAGCCCGATGGACTCCGCATCCAATGCATTGATGCCCATACCGAGGGAGAGCCATTACGCGTAATCCTGTCTGGATACCCGCATCCTGCAGGAGAGACCATTCTGGCACGCCGGCGAGATCTTCAGACTCACCATGATGCACTTCGCACCGCTTTGATGTGGGAACCCAGAGGGCATGCAGACATGTATGGATGCATTGTGACCGAACCGGTAAGCGAAAACGCCGATTTCGGGGTGATCTTTCTACACAACGACGGATATAGTACGATGTGCGGCCACGGGATTATTGCGGTAACCAAAGTGGTCATCGAAACGGGCATGTTTCCAGCATCAGATACTGAACCGCGCGTGATGATTGACACCCCGGCAGGATTGGTGACTGCATATGCATATATAAAATCAGGGCGTGTCCAGTCCGTTCGCTTCCGGAATGTCCCCTCCTATGCACACAGGATCAATCAATTCATAGATGTACCTGATATCGGCAACGTCCGGTACGATGTCGGATTTGGCGGTGCCTATTATGCGTACGTACAGGCACATGAGATCGGCCTGGAAACTAATCCCGAACATTATCGTGATCTGATGCATGCGGGGAGGCGAATCAAAGATTGTATTGCTGCAAATATGCGCATTGAGCATCCATTTGAACCGGATATGGGGTTTTTGTACGGGGT